>NZ_BAABRU010000001.1:0-300000 GCF_039545135.1 Herpetosiphon gulosus
TGGTGATGCCAGGCGACAACATCCAAATGACGGTGGAGTTGATCGTTCCGGTAGCTATCGAACAAGGCTTGAAGTTTGCGATTCGTGAAGGTGGCCGCACCGTGGGTGCTGGCATCGTGACCGAAATCATCGCATAAGCTATAAAACGGCTGGCAGGTGTGCCCGTCACACCTGCCTTCTTTTGCGCTTAGGAGTAATGACGTTGGCAAAGCAAAAAGTTCGCATTCGCCTCAAGGCGTATGACCACAAGATCTTGGATCAGTCGGCACGCCAGATCGTGGATGCGGCAGAACGCACCGGTGCCCAGGTCGCTGGCCCAGTGCCGTTGCCGACCAAGATCGAAAAATACAGCGTGTTGCGCTCACCCTTCATTGACCGCGACAGCCAGGAACAGTTCGAAATTCGGACCCACAAGCGTCTGATTGACGTGATTGATCCAAGCCAGCAAACGATCAATGCTTTGATGAAGCTAAACTTGCCCGCTGGTGTGGATATTGAAATTAAGCTCTAATCGGGAACCCCGCTTGGAGCCATAGCCAATACGGCTGGGCGTGGTAGCCCAGAGGCTCCGCACGCTATGGACTAAGGAGTAACCAATGCTCAATGGTATTTTGGGTCGCAAAATTGGTATGACCCAGATCTTCACCGAAAAAGGTGAAACCATTCCTGTCACCGTGATCGAAGCTGGCCCATGTGTGGTCACCCAACTTCGCACCAAGGACAAGGATGGCTATGAAGCAGTCCAACTCGGCTTCGGCGAAATCAAACCACGAAAAGTAACGAAGCCAATCCAAGGACACCTGAAAGCTGCTGGTCGGTTGGTTCGCTTCATGCGCGAAGTGAAAACCACTGACTTGAACGCACACACTGTCGGCGACGTGGTAAATGTTGATATTTTCCAAATCGGCGAAAAGATTGATGTCGTCGGCACAAGCAAAGGTCGCGGTTTTGCTGGTGTTGTCAAGCGCCACGGGTTCCGTGGTGGCCCAGCAACCCACGGTCAAAGCGACCGTCATCGCGCCCCAGGTTCGATTGGTTCAGGCACCACCCCAGGCCGCGTCTGGAAAAACATGCGTATGGCTGGTCGGATGGGCAATGATCGCGTAACCGTTCAAAATTTGGAAGTGGTAAAAATTGACCTTGAACGCCACGTAATCTTAGTTAAAGGCTCAGTGCCAGGCGCTAAGAATGGTTTGGTGATGGTCTCACGGGCAGCTAAGGCCACGAAGAAATAGGAGTTGACGCATGGAAGCCAAGCTTTATAACCAAGCCGGTCAAGCTATCGGCACGCTTGAGCTGCAAGACTACATCTTCGGCATCGAGCCTAACATTCCCGTGATGCACCAAGCAGTCATTCGCCAACTGGCTAATGCACGTTTGGGCACTCACAGCACCAAGACTCGTGGTGAAGTACGTGGTAGCACGCGCAAGTTGTATCGCCAAAAAGGTACTGGACGCGCTCGCCAAGGCGCTATTCGCGCCCCCCATCACTCAGGTGGTGGTGTTGTTCACGGGCCAAAGCCCCGCAAGTACACCAAAGCTATGCCCCGCAAAATGCGCCGCTTAGCTGTACGCTCGGCACTTTCGGCCAAATACGCTGAAAACCAAATCATTTTCTTAGATGATTTGAGCTTGAATGCACCAAAAACCAAAGACTTCCTGGCTTTGTTGAAAAACTTGCCCTTAGTCGGCGATAAGACGCTGGTGGCATTGGGTGAAAAGAGCGATAACATCACGTTATCAACCAGCAACCTGCCAAACGTCAAGACCTTGTTGGCAGCCTACCTGAATGTTCGGGATCTGTTGACCTACGACACCTTGATTTTGCCCAAGTCGGCACTCAGCGTTGTTGAAACAATTCTGGGCAAAAAGTAGGAGATGCAACCGATGAACGCGCACGATATTATTATTCGCCCCGTCATCACCGAAAAAAATACGGCGTTGATGGAAGAGGGCAAATACACGTTCGAGGTGGCACAAGAAGCCAACAAGCCGATGATCAAGGCTGCTGTGCAACAGATTTTCAACGTCAGTGTGAAAGCTGTTAACACCATGAATGTCAAGGGTAAGTTGAAAGTTCGCCGTACTCGCAATGGCCAACAAAGCGGTTATAGCCGCAGTTGGAAAAAAGCCATCGTTACCTTGGCTCCAGGCGAACGGATCGAAATCTTCGAAGATCTCTAGGAGGTTACGCAGTGGGCATCAAACGCTATAAACCGACATCGCCGGGTCGGCGTGGCATGACCGTCTCGGACTTCGCAGAAATCACGAAGTTCGAGCCAGAAAAGTCGCTTACCGAACCCTTAAAGAAACATGCTGGCCGTAACAATCACGGTCACATTACCACCCGTCACCGTGGTGGTGGCCACAAGCGCCGCTATCGCTTGATCGATTTCAAGCGCAAGAAATTTGATATTCCAGCAAAAGTAGCGGGGATTGAGTACGATCCAAACCGCTCAGCGAATATCGCGTTGTTGCACTACACCGACGGCGAAAAGCGCTATATCATTGCTCCATTGGGCTTGAAAGTTGGCGATATGTTGATGGCTGGCCCCAACGCCGAAATTCGGGTTGGTAACGCCTTGCCATTGGCCAACATCCCAATCGGTTCGCAAATTCACAACATCGAATTGACCCCTGGTCGTGGTGGCCAATTGGTGCGCAGTGCTGGTAACAGTGCCCAATTGATGGCCCGCGAAGGTAACTACGCCACTGTGCGTTTGCCATCTGGCGAAATGCGCATGGTCCATATCAAGTGTATGGCTACCTTGGGTCAAGTCGGCAATGTTGATCACCAAAATATCATGATTGGAAAAGCTGGTCGCAGCCGCTGGTTGGGCCGTCGCCCAGTCGTGCGTGGTTCAGCAATGAACCCTGTTGATCACCCACACGGTGGTGGTGAAGGTCGCGCCCCAACTGGGATGAACCCCAAAACCAAATGGGGCAAGCCAGCAATGGGTAAAAAGACCCGCCACAACCCCCGCACCCAACGCTTTATTGTGCGGACTCGCAAGCAAAAATAATCCCTGGGGAGCGCTTCGTTGTGATGGCGCTCCTCACCTTGGAGCAAGGGCGGCTTGGCCGCCGCTGCACTGGGTTCCGATAACTCGTGCAGCGCCTTCTCCCTCGTGAGTAGTGACAACAACTACTGCAACTAAAGGAAGGAAACGAATGTCTCGTTCAACCAAAAAAGGTCCATTCGTTGATGTTCGGCTCTTGAGCCGCGTTGAAACGATGAATCGTGGCAATGAAAAGCGCCCACTCAAAACGTGGTCACGCGATTCAACCATCTTCCCTCAGATGGTTGGTCATACCATCGCTGTCCATGATGGCCGCCGTCACGTGCCAGTGTATATCACTGAAAACATGGTTGGTCATAAGTTGGGTGAATTCGCGCCGACCCGCACATTCCGTGGGCACGGTGGCAAAAAGGCCGACAAGCGCGGCAAATTAAAGTAAGAGGTGCGCAATGCAAGCTAAAGCCATTCTGCGTAACTTCCGCATGTCGCCGCAAAAAGTTCGGCTGGTTGCCGACCTCGTGCGCGGTAAAAATGTGACGGAAGCGCTGGGGATTTTGCAATATCTGCCCCACAAGGCAGCCCCAGAAATTGCCCGCGTGATCAAGTCGGCCAAGGCCAATGCCGATCACAACTATCAAATGTCACCCGAGGATCTGGTCGTTAAAACGATTATGGTCGATGCTGGTCCAGTGCTCAAGCGCTATATGCCTCGCGCACGTGGCCGTGGTGATCGTATCTTGAAGCGTTCGTCACACATTACCGTGATCGTCGATGACGGCGAAGTCTTGTAGAATATAAAGCATGAATGATGAAGGCATCGTGCAATGATGACCTTCATACTTCATCCTTTAGTTCATCATTATCTTAGGAGGATCTCTTGGGTCGTAAAGTGCATCCGAATGGATTCCGCCTCGGCATCATTAAAGATTGGAAATCGAAGTGGTTTGCCGAACGTAACTATACTGAACAACTGCACCAAGACTTGGCACTGCGTAAATATATCGAAGGTGCCGATGAGTTGAAAAATGCTGGTGTAGCACTTGTTGATATCGAACGCTCAGCCAATCGGGTTGAAGTGACCATCCACACGGCCAAGCCAGGGATTGTCATCGGCAAACGCGGCGCGAACGTCGATACCCTCAAAAACCAAATTGAAAAACTTACAGGCAAAAAGGTGCGCTTGAATATTCAAGAAATTCACCAGCCTGAATTAAATGCTTACCTGGTGGCCGAAAGCGTTGCTGAACAAATCAGCAAGCGGGTTTCACACAAACGTGCCATGAAGCAAGCAACCCAACGAGCCATGCGGCTTGGTGCTCAAGGCATCAAAGTCAAATGCTCAGGCCGTTTGGGTGGCGCTGAAATGAGCCGCTCATTGTGGGAACGTGAAGGTCGTGTGCCGTTGCACACCATCCGCGCAGACATTGACTACGCTTTGGTGCATGCTCACACTACCTATGGCCGAATCGGGGTTAAAGTTTGGATTTATAAGGGCGATGTGCTTGGTCAACGCGAACGCCAATCTGCAACTGCAGCAGCCGATGCGTCAAAAACCAACACTCGTTCGGGCAAGGGGTCGTAAACCATGTTAATGCCCAAGCAGATGAAATATCGCCGCCCACACCGCCCTCGTAACATCAAGGGTATTGCTCAACGCGGCGCAACTGTGGCATTTGGTGATTTTGGTTTGGTCTCACTCGAAGCTGGCTGGATTACCAGCCGCCAAATCGAGTCGGCTCGCCGTACCATCACCAACTATGTGAAGCGGGGCGGTAAAGTTTGGATTCGGATCTTCCCAGATCGTCCAATTACCCAAAAGCCTGCTGAAACACGGATGGGTTCCGGTAAAGGTTCAGTTGAATACTATGTCGCAGTGATCAAGCCAGGTCGCGTGTTGTTCGAATTGAACGGCGTGCCCGAAGATGTGGCCCAAGAAGCACTGCGCCGCGCTGCCCAAAAATTGCCAGTCAAGTGCAAATTCGTAACCAAGGCATCGCAGGAGGTTGGCTCAAATGAAGGCTAGTGAACTGCGCGACATGAGTAACGCTGATTTGGAAAAGTTGATCAACGATAACAAACAAGAGTTGTTCACCATGCGTTTCCAAAAATCAGTTGGCAAATTGACCAACACCGCCCGCGTGCGGTTGTTGAAAAAAGATATCGCCCGCGCCAAAACGGTCATCCACGAACGCACCTTGGTGGCGGAGGGAAATTAATGAACGAGCATTTAGCAACAACTGATAGCCGCAAGCAAAAAGTTGGTCGGGTTGTCAGCACTAAAATGAACAAAACTGTGGTGGTTGCGGTCGATTACCTGCGCCCCCATCCGTTGTATCGCAAAACCGTGCGTCAAACCAGCAAGTTTTACGCCCACGATGAAAACAACGAATGCCATGTAGGCGATACCGTGGTGATCGAAGAAACCCGCCCCTTGAGCAAGCTCAAGCGCTGGCGCGTGGTTGAAATCGCCACCAAAAACCGCCGCGAAGGCTTGAATGTTCTGCGCCAAGACGTAGTAACCGTTGAAGGCGAAACCGAGGAGGCCTCGTCGTGATCCAGCAAGAATCTCGTATGCGGGTTGCCGATAACACAGGCGCAAAAGAGCTGTTGTGTATTCGGGTACTCGGTGGCACCAAGCGCCGTTATGCTAGCGTTGGCGATACGATTATCGCAACCGTTAAGCAAGCGAACCCAGGTGGTTCAGCCAAGAAGGGCGAAGTTGTTCGCGCCGTGATCGTTCGGGTCAAAAAGGGCTATACTCGCCCCGATGGCTCGATGATTCAGTTTGATGATAATGCTGCCGTCATTATCAACCAACAAGGTAACCCTCGCGGCACGCGTATCTTTGGGCCGGTCGCCCGTGAATTGCGCGAAAAGCAGTATATGAAGATCATCTCACTTGCTCCAGAAGTGTTGTAACATTCTTCACGAGCTGTGGTACAATACAACGCTTGTGGGCAACCACATAGCGGTGACACTATGGAGGCAAAACCATGCACGTCAAAAAGGGCGACCGCGTAGTGGTCCTTAGTGGGCGCGAAAAAGGCCGCGAAGGTGTAATCAAGCTGTCTTTGCCCAAAAAAGAACGCGTCGTCGTTGAAAATGTTAATATTGTCAAAAAACACGTTAAGCCAATGGGGAATCGCCAAGGCGGTATCCTCGAAGTTGAAGCAGCTTTGCATGTCTCAAAAGTCATGTTGATCTGCCCAGCTTGTGGCAAACCTTCACGTACTGGCCATCGCGTCAATGACGAAGGCAAAAAAGTCCGTGTTTGCAAACAATGCAATGCCGACGTTGCCTAATTGAGCAAGGTCGAAGACAAATGAGCAATGAACAACCCTTGGTTGCTGACTACTCATTTGGTTGGAACTATCGTATTTGCCATCTGGGCTGGCGCAGTTGTGCCGCAACCGTTTGGTAGCCTTGGTTACCAATGCTGCCGCCGAACCCCAGAAGTGAGGAACCCATGGCACGTCTTAAGGATGTCTATTTGAAGACCGTGGCTCCTGCATTGTTCAAGGACTTTGGTTTTAAGTCCCCAATGCAAGTGCCTCGTATTACCAAGATCGTCATCAACATTGGCTTAGGTGAAGCGTTGCAAAACCCCAAAGCGGTGGAAGCAGCCATCGGCGACTTGACCATGATTGCAGGTCAAAAGCCGGTTGTAACCCGCGCTAAGAAATCGTTGGCAGCCTTCAAACTCCGCCAAGGAATGCCGATCGGCGCAATGGTAACCCTGCGCAACGACCGGATGTACGATTTTTATGATCGTCTGGTCAACTTGGCGTTACCCCGTATCCGCGACTTCCAAGGCTTAAGCCGCAAATCGTTCGATGGTCGCGGGAACTACAGTATCGGTATTCGGGAACAAATCATCTTCCCTGAAATCGAATACGATAAAGTCGATAAAATCCGTGGTCTTGAGGTGGCGATTGTTACCACCGCTCCAAACGACGAACAAGGCTTTGCTTTGTTGAAGGCGTTGGGGATGCCGTTTCGTGACTAGAGTTGGTCAGGCACTACAGCGGTAGTGAACCAACGACTCTTACTGGGAGGCCAAAACAGTCTATGGCTAAGAAATCAATGATCGTCAAGGCGAATCGCGCACCAAAATTTTCAACGCAGGGATACAATCGCTGCAAGCGCTGTGGTCGGCCTCGGGCGTACATGCGAAAATTTGGTATCTGCCGGATCTGCTTCCGCGAGTTGGCATCACAGGGGCTGATTCCCGGTGTAACAAAATCAAGCTGGTAGAACCAGGAGGACGAGCTAGTGAGCGTTAATGATCCAATTGCCGACCTGCTGACACGCATCCGCAACGCGGGTATGGCGCGTCACCAAACGGTGACGATTCCATTGTCGAAAATCAAGCGCGGTATTGCTGAAATTTTGCAAGCCGAAGGCTATATTAAAAGCTTTGAAGTTCAAGAAGGCACACCATTCTCAAACTTGGTGTTGACCTTGAAGTATGCTGCTGACCGCAAGCCAGTAATCACAGGCTTGAAGCGGGTTAGTCGCCCAGGTTTGCGGGTCTACACCAAACGCAACGAGATTCCTCGGGTGCGTAATGGTTTGGGCTTGAGCATTCTTTCAACGCCGAAAGGGTTGATGACTGGCGATGCCGCTTGGAAATCGGGTGTTGGCGGCGAAATTGTTTGTTACATTTGGTAATACTAAACGAGGACAACGGTAGCATTACCGTCATCACTCGTGGAGGAAATGACCCATGTCACGTATCGGTCGTAAACCGATTGAAGTTCCAGCTGGCGTAACTGTGAACGTTGACAGTAATAATCTGGTAACGGTCAAAGGCCCCAAAGGAACCTTGAGCGAATCAATTCGGCCTGAAATTACGGTTACGATCAATGGCGCAACGGTAGATATTACTCGCGTCAACGATAGCCGTCAGGCTCGCGCATTTCACGGTCTCTCACGGACGCTGGTCGCCAATATGGTCGATGGCGTAACCAAGGGCTTTGAAAAAACGCTTGAAATGAATGGTACAGGCTACCGCGCCGTACTTGATGGCAAAACCTTGGTGCTTTCACTTGGCTTCTCGCACCCAGTGCGAGTTGAGCCATACGAAGGCAACAGCTTTGAAGTAGCCGAGCGTCGGGTTGTGATCAAAGGTCCCAACAAGCAAAAAGTTGGCGACCAAGCAGCGAATATTCGTAAGCTGCGTCCACCCGAACCCTACTTGGGCAAAGGCATCAAGTACAGCGACGAAGTGATCCGCCGCAAGGCCGGTAAAGCTGGTAAGAAGTAGGCTGTTGGCGGCGGCGTAGCGTGGTAACACTAACGCGCCGCCTAACCCACCTACAGGAGAAATATAGCAATGTCGAAATTTACATCCCGCGAATTGCGGGCCCGACGGCATCGTCGGCTTCGTGGCCAACTCAGTGGTACGCCCGAGCGCCCACGCTTGAATGTGTTTCGCTCAGGCCTGAATATCTATGCCCAAGTGATCGATGATCTCGCTGGTCATACGCTTGTTTCCGCGTCAACGATCGATACCGAATTACGCGGCAGCCTTGGTGAGCAACGCAAGCTCGAACAAGCACATTCAGTTGGCAAGGCCGTTGCAGAACGTGCTCGCGCCGCTGGGATTACCAAAGTGGTGTTCGATCGCGGTGGCTACAAATATCACGGTCGTGTGAAAGCTGTTGCCGAAGGGGCACGCGAAGGCGGACTTGAATTCTAATCAACTCTGGAGGCAACGTGGCGAAGCGAAATCGAACTGGCGCTGATGAAGTTGAACTGGACGAACGAGTTGTCCAGATCAACCGCGTCGCGAAAGTGGTCAAGGGTGGCCGCCGCTTCAACTTTAGTACCGTCGTAGTCGTTGGCGATGGCAACGGCAATGTCGGGCTAGGGATGGGCAAGGCTTCTGAAGTACCTGAGGCGATCCGTAAGGGCGCTGAATCAGCCAAACGCAATATGATCGCGGTTTCCGTTATCGGAACCACCATTCCACATGAAATTGTGTCAACCTATAAAGCATCAAAAGTGTTGCTCAAGCCAGCCTCGGCTGGTACCGGCGTTATCGCTGGTGGTGGCGTGCGGGCCGTGCTTGAAGCCGCTGGCATCAAGGACGTTCTGACCAAATCATTGGGCAGCAACAACTCAGTCAATGTAGTGCGAGCTACCTTGAAGGCACTTTCTGAATTGCGCACTCCGCAAGAAGAAGGCCGTCGCCGTGGTCGCGCTGCATCGTCATTCCGCCTGAGCGGCCAAAGCCGCGCCGTTATCAGCGGTACGGAGGAGTAACGATGAGCTTGCGTATTACTTATAAAAAGAGTTCAATCGGCTATAGCCAAGCGCAAAAAGATACTGTGCGCTCACTCGGCTTGCGCAAATTGAACCAAGTGGTCGAACTTCCAGATACTCCGGTTGTCCGTGGGATGATCTTCAAGATCAAGCACTTGGTAACTGTCGAGGAAGTGACTGCGACGGAGGCCAAGTAATGAAATTGCATGATCTGAAGCCAGCACCAGGCTCAACTCGCAAAAGCAAGCGCGTTGGTCGTGGTCATGGTTCGGGCAAAGGTAAGACCTCTGGTAAAGGTATGATGGGTCAAAAGGCTCGTTCAGGGCCAAACCCCTACCCACACTTTGAAGGTGGTCAAAATCCTTTAGTCCGCCGGATGCCCTACAAGCGTGGCTTTACCAACCGTTTCCGGGTTGAATATACCGTCGTTAATGTCGGTGATTTGATCGAATGGAACAATGGCGATGTAACGCCAGAAGCACTGCGCGAAGTCGGCTTGATCAAAAACCTCAAGCAACCGATCAAAGTCCTCGGCGATGGCGACCTGAACGTAGCCCTCAAGGTGCGTGTCCACAAGGTTAGCGCCAGCGCTCGCCAAAAAATTGAGGCTGCGGGCGGTTCAGTTGAACTGATTGACGCTGCCGCCTAAACAATGGTGATGCGATGACCTTCTCTTGCGACGGCGTAGCGGGCTTTGCCCAAGGCTACGCCGTTTGCAAATGAAGGTCATTCGTGCATTACACAGGAGAATTCCATGCTTCAAGCTGTGGTCAACGCGCTTAAAATCGCCGAAGTGCGTAAGAAAATTTTGTTCACCATGATGATGCTGGTGATCTTCCGCTTTATCGCGGCTATCCCAGTGCCAGGGGTCGATACAGCCGAACTTGATCGGTTGTTTAATGGTCAGTTGCCGTTGAGCGATTTGGCTAACTTCCTCAACTTGCTCTCGGGTGGGGCTTTGCGGCAGTTCTCAGTCGCAGCCATGGGGGTTTATCCCTACATCACGGCTCAAATTATTATGCAGTTGCTGATTCCGTTGATCCCAGCGCTGGAGCAATTGAGCAAAGAGGGTGAGCAGGGTCGCAATCGTATTCAGCGCTATCAGTATTTCCTCACTGTGCCACTAGCTTATCTCCAAGGCTATGGCCAAATTAAATCCTTGATCAACAGCGGGATTAATTTGTTCGGTACGTTGAATTTCAGCATTACCGAAAACTTCTTCCAAACCTTCTCGATCTTGACGATTATGGTCTCAGGCTCGATGTTCTTGGTTTGGATGGGTGAGTTGATCGATGAACGCGGGATTGGTAATGGTCTCTCGATGATTATCTTCGGCGGGATTGTTACGGCCTTGCCAAGTATGGTCTATCAAGCAATCACCACCTCAAGCTCAGGTAACAACGTGATCGGCGGGATTTTGCTGCTGATCGTGACCTTAGCCACTGTGGTGGGGATCGTGTTGATCACCGAAGGCCAACGCCGCATTCCAGTTCAATATGCCAAGCGCGTGCGTGGCAACAAGGTCTATGGCGGTCAATCAAGCCACTTGCCGTTGAAGGTAAATATGGCTGGGATGATTCCCTTGATCTTCGCCCAAAGCATTTTGATTTTCCCCAGCACCGTTGCTTCCTACTTCTGGAACCCCAATGGTTCGGGCTTTTTCAATGGCGTTGCCAACTTCTTCGTCAACAGCTTTGGCCCGAATGGCTTAGCCTTTACCTTGGCGATGTTTGTGTTGGTATTGCTCTTCACCTACTTCTATGCCTTGGTGATGTTCAACCAACAAAACTTGCCTGAAATGTTGCAACGCAACGGCGGCTTTATTCCAGGCATTCGCCCAGGTCGCAACACCGAAGTCTATTTGACCAAAGTCTTGAACCGCATCACCTTGATTGGCGCGGTTGGCTTGGCGGTGGTTGCAGCCTTGCCTTATTTTGTACAACAAATTACGGGCTTGCAAATTGGCTTTAGCAGCACCGGCTTGTTGATTGTGGTTGGTGTAGCGGTCGATACCATGCGCCAACTCGAAGCTCAAATGATGATGCGCAATTACGAAGGCTTCATCTCGCGCTAAAAAACGCTAACTGCTGTGGGCAGGCGGCGCTATGGCGAACAACGGCGTTCGCCATCCTTTGCTGACTCACCGAGGAGCACTGACCTATGAACATCATTTTGCTTGGTTCGCCTGGAGCGGGCAAAGGAACCCAGGCAACTGAGTTGGAAGCAGCCACCGGCATGAAGCATATTGCCAGCGGTGATATGTTTCGGGCGGCTGTGCGTGAAGGCACACCACTGGGCAAACTCGCTCAATCGTATCTCGATAAAGGCGAGCTTGTGCCCGATGATGTTGTGATTGGCATGGTTTTGGAACGGGTACGCCAACCCGATTGTGAAAATGGGGTGATTTTCGATGGGTTTCCCCGAACACCTCAACAAGCCGAAGCCCTGCAAGCAGCCCTAGCTGAACATAACGATGCGATCAACGCTGTGTTGTTGCTGCATGTCGATAAAGATGTGCTGATTCAACGGGTGATTGGGCGCTGGACTTGCAGAAAATGTCAAGCTGTATATAATACATACTTCCGAGCACCAAAAGTCGAGGGTGTTTGTGATCTCTGCGAAGGCGATTTGTACCAACGCAGCGATGACAACCTTGAGACGATCAACCATCGACTTGATGTTTACGAAGCCCAAACATCGCCATTAATTGCCCATTATCGCACGCAAGGTATCTTGCACGAAATTAATGGTCTCGGCGATATCGACGATATTACTGCACGTATGGTTCAAGCAATTGAATCGGCAAAGCCGTGCTAAATTTGTGGTATAGTAATAGGTACCGATGCAGAAGCATGGGCCGACGGCCTATGCTTCTAGCTTGCTGCGTATGCTATACACCGTCTGCTGGCGTATTGCACAGCCCAGTGACGGATTATCCTTTGGGGCAATTGCGCACCACTCGCAACGCATGCGACCATTGCCACCGCTGATGTGCTAGTTTTAAGGAGTTATATGGCCAAGAAGAAGGATGTCATTGAGGTCGAGGGCGTTATTACTGAGCCACTGCCAAACGCGATGTTTAAAGTAGCGTTGGATAATGGGCTGGAAGTATTAGCACATGTCTCTGGCCGGATTCGGATGAATTATATTCGGATTCTCAAAGGCGATCGCGTGCTAGTCGAACTCTCGCCCTATGATCCGACTCGTGGCCGTATTACTTATCGGTACAGATAACACACTGACCACCGCAACCAATGCCTCTGGCCGAAGCGGACGGGGGGTTGGATTGTTGTGTGTCTACGAGCGAGGTTCCGATGAAAGTTCAACCATCAGTCAAACCACGCTGTGAATATTGCCGGGTCATTCGTCGTAAGGGCGTTGTCCGCATCATTTGCAGCCGCACCCCGAAGCATAAGCAACGGCAAGGCTAAGAGGAGCATCGAATGGCACGTATTTCAGGGGTTGATATTCCCCGCAACAAACGGGTGGAAATTTCCCTTACCTACATCTACGGGATTGGTCGCACCACCAGCAGTGAAATTCTGGCTCGCACCAGTATCAATCCAAATGTTCGGGTCAAAGATTTAACCGAAGACGAAGTGATTCGTTTGCGCGAAATCATCGACCAAGATTACACCGTTGAAGGCGATTTGCGTCGGGCTGTTCAATTGAACATCAAGCGTTTGATGGATATTGGCTGCTACCGTGGGATTCGTCACCGCAAAGGCTTGCCATTGCGCGGTCAACGCACCAAAACCAACGCCCGTACCCGCCGTGGTAAAAAAGGCGCAGCAATCGGTGGCAAGAAGAAAGCTACCAAGAAGTAATTTCCTGAATTTTTATTTTCAACGCTATTTCGGAGGCCTTGAATGGCGAAACAAGCAAAAGCGGGAGCAGCTCGCCGCCCTCAACGCGGTCGTCGCCGTGAGCGTAAAAATGTGCCGCGCGGGCAAGCTCACGTCCAAGCGACCTTTAACAACACGATCGTTACGATCACCGACCCAGCTGGCAACGTGGTTTGCTGGAGCAGCGCCGGCGCAAGTGGCTTCAAAGGCTCACGCAAAAGCACCCCATACGCTGCCCAAGTAACTGCCGAACAAGCAGCCCGCAAAGCCATGGATAACGGCATGCGCGTGGTTGAAGTGTATGTAAAAGGCCCAGGCGCTGGCCGTGAATCAGCGGTGCGGGCACTGCAAGCTACTGGCTTGTCGGTTATTGCAATCACCGATGTTACGCCAATCCCACACAATGGTTGTCGCCCACCAAAGCGCCGCCGCGTGTAATGGCTTCGCGGCAGCATGCTGTCGCCGAAGTGTGTAGTAGCAACGCCACGATTAAAATACGTGAGCAGGATGAAGCACGGCTGTTCCTATACGTGGAAATAGGAGTCGGTGTGTAAACTGCCTTGGCAATTAGGAATTGCGAAGGGACAAACAAGAACATGGCTCGATATACTGGTCCAGTATGTAAATTGTCACGCCGCGAAGGCGTTGACCTAATGCTCAAGAGCGGTAACAGTGGCCGCAAGGTGCTTGAGCGCCGTGGGAGCCAGCCCCCTGGCCAACATGGGGCTTCAGTCCGACGACGACAATTGTCTGATTATGGTGTTCAGTTGCGCGAGAAGCAAAAAGTTCGCCGGATCTATGGTGTTTTGGAACGTCAGTTCCGCCGCTATTATGGCATTGCGACCCGTACCACCGGCCAAACCGGTGCTGTGCTCTTGCAAATCTTGGAACGTCGCCTCGATAATGTGGTGTTCCGCTTAGGCTATGCAGTAACTCGCGCCCAAGCTCGCCAGTTGGTCAACCACGGTCATATTACCGTGAATGGCCGCAAAACCGATATTCCTTCAGCCTTGGTTGAAGTTGGCGATGTAATTGGTGTGCGTGCCGAAAGCCGCAAACGCGATTATTTCAAAGATCTCGAAGAAACCAAACAACTCAACCGCGTGTCACCACCAAGCTGGTTGTCACTTGACGCTGGCAAGATGGAAGGGGTTGTGCAAACCTTCCCATCACGTGAAGAGTTGGATATGTCGATTAACGAGCAGTTGATTGTTGAATTCTACAGCCGCTAATCGGACGTAATCGGTATCACTATCCCAGCAGGAGGCGGATACGTGCTAGACATTGCAATGCCCAAACTCGAATGTGTCGCAGCGGCGGAGAACTATGGGCGGTTCAAAATTGAGCCTCTGGATCCCGGGTACGGGCACACATTAGGGAACGCGCTGCGACGGGTGTTGTTGTCGTCCATCCCTGGGGCAGCGGTCATCAAGATTAAAATTGATGGGATTTTCCACGAGTTTTCGCCAATTCAAGGCGTGCGTGAAGATGCTACCGAGATTGTGTTAAATGTGAAAGGCATTCGTTTGCGCTCCTACGCCGAACGCCCAGTCAAGATGATTTTATCGAAGACTGGCCCAGGCGTGGTGCGGGCAAGCGATATTGAATGCCCTTCGAATGTGGAGATCGTTAACCCCGATCACTACATCGCAACCCTCGATAGCTCCGATGCCCGCTTGGATATGGAGTTGACCGTGGAACGTCACCGCGGCTATCTGCCAGCTGAAAATCGTGACCCGGTGCCGATTGGCGAAATCCCGGTGGATGCGATCTTCACGCCGGTGCACAAGGTTAACTACGTTGTGGAACATACCCGCATTGGCGGGATGACCGACTTCGACCGTTTGTTGCTTGAAATTTGGACTGA
Source organism: Herpetosiphon gulosus (assembly GCF_039545135.1). Taxonomy (NCBI): domain Bacteria; kingdom Bacillati; phylum Chloroflexota; class Chloroflexia; order Herpetosiphonales; family Herpetosiphonaceae; genus Herpetosiphon; species Herpetosiphon gulosus. The sequence continues at coordinate 15,000 of NZ_BAABRU010000001.1, forward strand.
TGGCACAGTTAAGCCAGGCGATGCTCTAAGCTACGCCGCGCAAGTGCTGGTTCAATATTCATCGATCATCGCCGATTTCAATCGCTTTGACGATGAACAAGAGCAAGTTGGCGATGCTAATGGTCTCGTTATTCCCAGCGAGATCTACGATATGCCTATCGAAGATCTTGACCTTTCAACCCGCACCTACAACTGTCTCAAGCGTGCCGACATCACCAAGGTTGGGCAAGTGCTGGAGATGGACGAGAAGCAACTGCTGGCTGTGCGGAACTTGGGGCAAAAATCCATGGACGAAATTCGCGAGAAATTAATCGAGCGTAATTTACTGCCAACCTTGCCTTTCAACTCCGCTATTCTGAACACCAATGTCGCTGCCCGTCTGAACGACGGTAGCGCTGAATAGACGAGGATCGTTTCATGAGACACCGCAAGTCTGGCAAGAAGATGGGCCGGCCAACGGCTCAGCGCAAAGCCTTATACCGCAGCTTGATGATTGCGATTATCGAGCATCGCGGCATTACAACCACTGATGCCAAGGCCCGCGCAGTTCAACCAGAAGTTGAAAAATTGATTTCATTGGGTCGCTTTGATACTCCCCACAATCGCCGGATGGCGCTTTCGAAGCTGCACAGCAAGATTGCCATGAACCTTTTGTTCCAAGTGGCTCCTGCTTACGCCGAACGCCCAGGTGGTTACACGCGGATTGTCAAGATGGGCTTCCGCAAAGGTGACGCTGCGGAAATGGCTCGGATTGAATTGGTCTAATTTGCCTTATGAGCCGTACTTTAGCATTGTGTTTTGAATATCTCGGCACTGCTTTTTGCGGCTCGCAATGGCAACCAGGTGGTCGCTCCGTGCAAACGGAGTTAGAGACTGCTTGGCAGCGATTAACAAGCGAGACTGGGCGTTGGATTTTTGCCGGTCGTACCGATGTAGGAGTTCACGCCCTGGCCCAAGTCGCCCATATCGTGAGCGATACGTCGCGCAGTTTGGATACAATTGCCAAGGCAATCAATGCCATTACGCCGCCAGATATCAGTGTTCACGAAGCATGGGAGATGCCAACCGGCTTTCATTCCCGCTTTAGTGCCCGTCAACGAACCTATCGCTATGTTCTTGATAGTGCACCTGCGCCTTCAGCCACGCTCTCTGGGCGGGTGTTGCGCCTCGATCATCAACTTGATTGGGCGGCGATGCAGGCGGCCTTGGATACGCTGATTGGTACTCACGATTTTGCGGCGTTCGCTGGCGCTGGTCACGAAGGCTCGACCACTCGCACCTGTATGTTGGCACAATTACGCCCCGCAGAGTGGCTTGGTCGCCCAGTGACTGTCCTGCATTTGCAGGCCAATGCTTTTCTCAAGCATATGGTGCGCAATATCGTTGGTACGTTGCTGATGGTTGGCGATGGCAAGCTTTCATTGGAAGCTTGGCAGGCGATTATTGCTAGTCGCGACCGTCGTAACGCAGGCCCAACCGCGCCCCCACAGGGGTTGTATTTAGAGTCGATTGGCTATGACCCAGCACTTCAGCCATTGGCGACAAGTTCACGCTGGGATGGCACGACCTATTTTCGGACGTATCAAGGCTGACGATGTGAATACGGGCAGGTTGCCAACGCTTCTCATCGCCAACCTTACAACGATTTGTGAACATGCCAGCGTGGCATAATTCACAATTCATACACGAGGAATTCAGCAGCATGAAGACTTATAGCCAAAAAGCTTCGGAGATTCAGCGCGAATGGCTGGTCGTCGATGCAGAAAATCAGGTGCTTGGTCGGCTCGCGACCCAAATTGCAACCCTGATTCGCGGCAAGCACAAGCCAACCTACACGCCAAGCATGGATGGTGGCGATTTTGTGATCGTGGTTAACGCTGAAAAAATTCGCGTTACCGGCGATAAAGCCAACCAAAAAATTTACTATCGCCACTCGAACTTCCCTGGTGGTTTGAAGCGCACCGCTTATAAAGTGATGTTGCAAACCCACCCCGAGCGGATTCTTTACTTCGCGGTAAAAGGCATGTTGCCACGCAATCGCTTGAGCCGCCACATTATCAAAAAACTGAAGGTGTATGTTGGCGCTAGCCATCCTCATGCATCACAATCACCTAAAGTCTATGCGGTGAAAGGTTAATAACGATGAGTGAACAACGCTATTTCCAAGGCACTGGTCGCCGCAAGACCGCCGTGGCTCGGGTACGCTTGTATCCTGGTACTGGCGAGTTTGTGGTCAATGGCCGCACCTCAGAAGAATTCTTTGGCGGTCGCGCTTTGTATCAACAATTGATTCGCCAACCGTTGTTGGCTGCCAATCAACTTGGCTCGTTCAATGTGTTGATCAAGGTTCGTGGTGGTGGTGATACTGGCCGCGCCGAGGCTGTGCGCCACGGTATTGCTCGCGCCTTAGTCGATGCAGATCCAGCATTCAAGCCCATTATGCGGGCTGCTGGCCTTTTGACCCGCGATGCTCGTAAAAAGGAACGCAAGAAACCAGGTTTGGTCAAGGCTCGCCGCGCCAAACAATACACCAAGCGCTAAAGTTTTTAGCCTTTGGTGTCCGGTTCTTCTCCCCCAGCCTCGGAGCTTCGGTTCTAAGGCTGGGGTTGTTTTTTAGGGGTCAGGGTTCAGGGGCTAGGGGTCGGTTAAGGTTGATCCACGAAGAGCACGAAGGGGAATGAGGCTATTGGCTTTGGGCTATAGGCGATCAGCATGCCCTCACCCCCTGACCCCCTCTCCCGCACGCGAGGCGAGGGGGAATCCGCCATTATGACTGGAACGCCCCTCGCCCGCCGCATGGGAGAGGGGTTGGAGGTGAGGGCCATTCAAACCTATCCCTGTAAGAATTACCGATCCTCTTCCCTATGCCCTCTGTTCTTAACGTATTCCTGACCCCTGAACCCTAGCCCTGAACTCTAATTCCCACCTCTTAACGCTAGCTTCATCCTTCATCCCTCATCCTTCATCCCTTCTATCGTTTGACTTTGGCCTTGGCTTTGACCACCACTGGCTCGATAATGGGGGCGGGCAGGGCTTTGCTAGCTTCGCGCCAAGCACTGTAACCGCCAAGATGGGCTTTGACGCTACCATCAGCGACCGCCCAAACCCGATCAACCACCCGATCAAGGAAGTAGCGATCGTGCGAAATCACAATGACTGTGCCGTCGTACCGTTCTAAAGCATCTTCTAAGACTTCGACTGAATCGATATCCAAGTGGTTGGTTGGCTCATCAAGAATCAGACAATTGGGCTTGGCTAACATCAACAAGGCCAATTGCAAACGTGCCCGTTCGCCACCGGAAAGCGAGCCAATGTTTTGACGACATTGAGCATAACTAAACAAAAATCCACCTAAAAAGGCTACCGCTTGGCCCTCGTACATTGAGCGGGTTAGGCGTACCACATCAATCGGCGTTTGGCTATGGTCAAGCGTCTCAACGCCTTGGGCAAAATAGCCAATGTCGATCGATGGGCCAACCCAAACCATGCCATCGCTTGGTTCAAATTGCCCATGCATCAATTTGCCCAACACACTTTTGCCAGCTCCATTTTGGCCAACGATCCCAACTCGTTCGCCGCGCCAAATCGTTTGTTCAATTCCGAGTAAGACCAAATCGTCACCAAAACTCATGCTGACATCACGCAGATCGATGATTTTTTGGCCGCCACGCTGCTCGGAGCGTAGGCTCAAGCCGACTTTGCGCCGTTCTAGCACGGGTTTTTCAACTTTATCCATCTTATCAATCTGCATTTGCTTGACCCGTGCTTGCTTGATATGGCGTTCGTTGGGAACTAACGAAGCCCACAGTTGAAAACGCTTAATTGCTTCTTCTAAGCGATTAATTTCCTTTTGTTGAGCCGCAAAATCTTGCTGCTGGCGCTGCAAAGCCAATTGGCGATTGACGGCGTAGGTCGAATAATTGCCCAGCCAGAGGCTAGTTTTGCCAGCTTCCAAATGCACAACGCTAGTGATGGTTTCATCGAGCAAGTAGCGATCGTGAGCGACAATCACCACCGCGCCCGCAAACTCACGAATTGTCGTCTCTAAAAACTCGCGGCGATTCAAATCGAGGTGAGTTTCTGGCTCGTCGAGCAGTAATAAATCGGGGCGCTGAATCAAACAACTTGCCAAACCGATCATTTTGCGTTGGCCACCGCTGAGCGAGTTGGTTGGTAAATTCAAATCGTTACTATCAAAGCCAAATTGCTGTAAATAGCCACGAGCATCGTTATCGAGCATCGAGCCACCCAACTCCTCGAATTGGTTCAATAGGCGACTATGATGCTCTAAAACCTGATTCATGCGCTGAAGATCGTTGGCGATCGCTGGCTCGCCCAGTTGGTTTTCGCAAGCCTGAATTTGGGCTTCAAGTTCGCTCAAATCGGGGCGGGCGGCCATGACGGTTTGTAAAGGTGTGCGCTGATCGCCCACAATATGCTGTGAAAGATAGGCGATGCGCAAGCCACGGCGTGTGCTAATGTGACCAGCCGTTGGCGTTTCAAAGCCCGCCAATAAGCGTAGTAGGGTTGATTTGCCTGCGCCATTCGCGCCCACCAGGCCGATGCGGGCGCGTTCGTGAATTTCCCAATTCAGGCCGTTGAGAATGCTTCGACCACCAATGCTGTAGTGTAAATCTTGAGCGCTAGCGATAATCATCGGGCAACCTCCAAAATAGGGGGCAGCACTATGCACGAGCATCAAAAAAGACTAGAGGCGCATAATGCTGCCCCCTAGTCTTAATCATTTGGTTTCAATAGCAAATGGTTCAGATTTTAGGCGCAGCTATCCTGTCTGCGCCCTTGTTGAACCCTTTCCGTGCGTGAATCACGCCCATAAATGCATTGAAAACCATAATCGTCTTCCAAACTATAATCCATTAAGTGCGGCTAGGATAGCATAAGCAAGCAACGATCATGATCGGTCTTTAGGCCGAATCTAAAATCCAGCCAAGCTCATTTAATCAACCAATTGATTTAGCGAGGAATATTCGATGAGTTTACAAATTGGCCTAAATGGGCGTTTTTTCGAACAGAATTGGCGGCCTGCACTGAATGAAATTAATTTTGCTGCTGCCAATGGTTTTGCCAGTATTCAGTTTCAGGGTAAACCAGTAGGCTTACAAGCCGCAGCCTTGGGAGCCGATTTTGCTAGCATTCGTCAACAACTCACAGCCCATCAAATTACGGCGGTAATGGAAATTGCCCTTAAAATTGAGGCAAATGGGCGTTCTGAGGCAGGTCAAACGCCGCTGGAAGTGCTTGAAGCCAATTTATCTGCAATCACTGGCTTGGGCTGTCAACGAGTGCATTGGCATCTTTATAATTTGCCTGCCTTAGAACCTACCCAAGTTGCTGAGCTTGAAATTGCTTTACAATCCCAATTTGCCGCAGGTGTAGCTTTGGCTCAGCAGTATGGCTTTAAATTTGGCTTCGAGCATAACGACCCGATTTTACGCTTGTTTACCACACCGCAAGCCTGTCGCCAACTGCTGGATGCTGTGCCAGATTTGGGTTTCGTTTGGGATTTTAATCATACCTTACCAGAGGATTTAACTGGATTTTTGCAATTAGTTCCGCGAATGAGTATGTTGCACATCTCAGATACGCCTTTGCCAGAGGTTAATTGCCACCTGCCTTTGGGTCTGGGTAAGATTGATTTTGCGGCCTATTGCCAAGCCTTGGTTGCTGCCAATTTTCACGGCCCTGCGATCTTAGAAATTGGTGGTTTACCCAAATCAGGTGGGTATGGGCGTGATACTGATGCTGCGTTGATTGATTCATTGGCCTATTTGAAGGCTGCTTTGTTGCAAGCTGCTTGAAGTGTGGGCGGTTTTAACATAGAGGTGCAGAGGATGAGTAGGGACTAGGTTTCAGGGATTAGGAGTTAGGTAACGTAGGATTGCGTTGGGCATAAGTGGCTAATCAAATAAATCGGTGGCTAAAAAATCGGTTTTCACGTTCTTCGCGGTTCCGGTCTTTACAACCGATCTTCAATCATAACGTGACACCTTGCGTCATAAACCTGCTTAGGGTATGATCATGCAATAACGACTGTGCGCCTTCAACGGAGAACGCCAAAATGACTCAATCAGATAGCCTTCGCTCGTTTGGTCTGTATATTGACGGAGCTTGGGTCGCGGCCAGCGATGCTGCTAGCGAAACCCTGTACAATCCCGCGACTGGCGAGCCAATCGCCCAAGTAGCGCGAGCCACCATCCACGACATCGATCGAGCGGTTGAGGCTGCGCGGAAGAGTTTTGATATTGGTTCGTGGGCGCAAATGCGGCCTGTTGATCGCGCTAAAACGATCGAGGCGATTGCCGATTTGCTTGAAGAGAACACCGACGAATTGGCTGAGCTTGAGACGCTCAACGGCGGCGCGACCCTGCGCAAAAGTTCATGGCTGGATATTCCAGTTGGCATCGAGCATTTGCGCTATTTTGCCGATTTGGCGCGGCAACACCCCATGCAAACCTTGCCCTATATCGATTTCCCTTCGCCAAGTGCTAATGCGGTTTGGCGTGAGCCGATTGGGGTCTGTGGCCAAATTATCCCGTGGAACTACCCATTTTTGATGGCAATTTGGAAGATTGGCCCAGCTTTGGCCGCTGGCAATAGCTTGGTGCTCAAGCCAGCCTCATTAACTCCGGTTACGGCCTTGCGCATGGCCGAATTGATTCACGAAGCCGATTTGTTGCCCCATGGCGTTTTCAATGTGGTGACTGGGCCTGGCGGTTTGGTGGGCGAACGCCTGACCAGCCATCCTAAGGTCGATAAAATTGCTTTTACTGGCTCAACCGAGGTTGGTCGCCGAATTGCCGAAGTCGCTGGGTGCAATCTCAAACGAGTTACCTTGGAGCTTGGCGGTAAATCGCCAGTGGTTGTATTACCCAACGCCGATCTTGATTTGGCGGTTGATGGGGCAATTTGGGCGGCCTTTATGCACTCTGGCCAAAGCTGCGAGGCTGGCACGCGCTTGCTCTTGCCCGATTCACTGCACGATCAGTTTGTTGAGCGCATGGTTGCGCGGGTTGAACAATTGGTGCTGGGCGATCCACTTGATCTTACAACCGATTTGGGGCCGTTGGTTTCAGCTGCCCAAAAACGCGCGGTCGAAGCCTATATCGAGCTGGGGATTCAAGAAGGCGCTACTTTGCGCTGTGGCGGAGTGGGCATCGATGATCCTAAGCTTGCCAATGGCCATTTTGTGCGACCAACGATCTTTACCGATGTGCATAACCAGATGCGCATCGCCCAGGAAGAAATTTTCGGGCCGGTACTATCGGTGATTCGCTATCACACGGTTGGCGAGGCGATCACGATTGCTAATGCCACTAACTATGGTTTGGCAGCCAGCGTTTGGAGCCGCGATTTGCAAGATGCCCAAGAAGTGGCACGGGCAATTCGGGCTGGCACAGTTTGGATCAACGATCATCACCTGATCAACGCCAAAGCGCCATTTGGTGGCTATAAAGATAGTGGGATTGGCCGCGAGTTGGGGCCGAATGCGCTTGATGCCTATAGCGAAATCAAGCATATTCATACCGACTTGACCCAAGAACGCACGCGCCGCATTTGGGTCGATATTGTTACACCACGGCTTGATGATTGAGTAATTAGATGGAGTCTGGAAGAAGGTTTTAACCACGAAGGACACGAAGAGCATGAAGGATGCGGCTATAGGCTATTGACTATCGGAATAATTGTTGGTATTTCCAACCAATGTTCGATAGTCAATAGCTGTAATGATTTAGGAGTTGGCAAACGCCATTATTCCCTCACCCCCTGACCCCCTCTCCCGCACGCGAGGTGAGGGGGAACCGCTTCAGGGGAGTGCTCCCTTCGCCCACCGTAGTGGGAGAGAGGCCGGGGGTGAGGGAACGGGAGAACCCAATATTCTATGCCCTATGCTCTAGGTTCTTCAATGGTTAACGCTGAGGCTTTGGTGCTGAAGGCTTCGCAGGTGCGGCCAGTGGCGGCATGGTAGGCTGGGCCTAAAGCTGCAATTACCGTATCAACTTGGCTGGCTTCGACTAAGGCCACGCAGCAGCCACCAAAGCCAGCGCCAGTTAGGCGTGCGCCCCAAACCCCAGCCATATCGCGCAATAACTCAGTTAGTTGATCAAGTTCAGGGCCGCTAACTTCATAATCGTCGCGTAAGCTCCAGTGCGATTCATTCATCAACTCGCCGACGTAGCCAAAATCGCCAGTCCGGAAAGCGGCGGCGGCTTTATGCACGCGCTCGTTTTCGCTAACAACATGGCGGGCACGCCGATAAATAACATCTTCAAAGCGATCTTGTTCGACGGCTTGGGCTAGCAAAGTGCTGCTGACATCACGCAAATCGTTGATGCTTGGGTCGAGTTGCTGCAAAATTGCCACAGCTTGTTCACATTCGGCGCGGCGTTGATTATAGGCTGAGCCAGCCAAGGTGCGTGGCACACCACTATCAATCACCAAAACGGCCACTTCAGCCGGAATTGGCACAGCCTCGATTTCCAACGAGCGGCAATCAATTAATGTGGCATGGCCTGCAACGCCTGCAGCAATCGAGAGCTGATCCATAATTCCACAATTAACATGGGCGTATTCAATTTCGGCGCGTTGGGCAATTTTGGCTAATTCGGCAGGTGCAATCGTGATGCCTTGGGCGTGGAGTAGGCTAAAAGCCAAGCCAACTTCTAGTGATGCCGATGAGCTTAATCCGCCGCTCAGCGGCAAATCGCCATCAATATTAATCTCAGCGCCTTGCAATGCGTAGCCAGCATCAAGCAAGGCTTGGGCTGTACCCCGCACATAATCGCGCCAATCACCATGTGTGCCAGCTGCCAAATTAGCCAAATCGGCTTGATCATGAGCATTGAAACGCAGGGCATGCACAATCAACTGCTGATCATCACGGGGTTGAACCTGAAACGTTGTGCCACGTTCAAGTGCCAGCGGCATAACAAACCCAGCATTGTAATCGGTATGCTCGCCTATTAGATTAACCCGACCTGGAGAACGAACAAAAAATGCAGCTTTAACCTCAGTCATAGCCAAATGCTCCAAAATCTATCAATGAGTACGTTAGCTGGCGAAGGAGCACTGCCAAGTTTGGTGGAGTACAGCAGAGGATATAGTCCAAGCAGCACCCAATAGCGCGATTGGATGCTGCTTGTCGAATGAGCCAAAGCCGATCTTGCAAGCCAACGCACGAAAGCGATCGGCTAGATCTTATGCCTTATTGGCTAAATAATCAATCATGTCAATTTTGGTGATGATCCCGCGGACAACTTCGGATTCATCAACCACAACCCCGACTTGACCACGGCTAAAGACTTCGGTCAAAGCATCGATACTGGTGTCGGGGCCGACGGTTGCTACGGCGCTGCTGACAATATCGCTAATTTGATGATCCATCTGGCCAGCGCCCGAAAGCAGATAATCCAGCAAATCAACTTCAGTAATCAAGCCAACCAACGTGCCATCATCGCGCACAACTGGCATTTGCGAAATATCGTTGGCCTTCATATCTTGGATAACTTGGGCGACGGTGTGCGTTGCTTTGGCTGAAATGACCGAGCGTGGCCGAATATCGAGCAATTGGCTAATTGGTTCGCTTTCCAAGAAGCCATTTTCGCGCATCCAATCGTCCGAGAAGATTTTGCTGATGTAGCGCACGCCAGAATCGGGCAGTAGAATCACTGCGGTTTTGCTTTCGTCCCAATTTTGGGCACGCAACCAGCGCATCGCACCCGCTACGGCCATTCCACACGAACCGCCGACAAACAAGCCTTCTTCGCGCACCATGCGGCGAGTCATTACGAACGATTCTTTATCGCCAACCTGCACCACATCATCAACATATTGGAAGTGCATCGTGGTAGGCAAGAAATCTTCACCAACCCCTTCAACTTTATAGCCAAAGGCTGGGCCAAGCTGGCCAGTGCGGAAATACTCGGTATACAACGAACCAACTGGATCAATCCCGACGACTTGAATATTGGGATTTTGCTCTTTCAAGAATTTCGCCGTACCGCTGATTGTGCCGCCAGTGCCCATACCTGCGATGAATGCATCAATTTTGCCAGCGGTTTGTCGCCAGATTTCAGGGCCAGTGGTACGGTAGTGGGCCTCAGGATTGGCTTGGTTCCAATATTGACCAGCCAAAATCGCGTTAGGCGTTTCTTCGGCTAAACGCTTGGAAACCGAATAATACGAGCGTGGGTCGTCTGGCTCGACGGCTGTCGGGGTAATTACGACTTTGGCTCCTAAAGCACGCAAATAACGAATTTTTTCGTCACTCATTTTGTCGGGCATCACAAAAATTGTTTTGTAGCCACGAATTGCCGCCGCAATTGCTAAGCCCGCGCCAGTATTCCCGCTGGTTGGTTCGACAATCGTGCCACCTGGTTTGAGTCGGCCTGAGCGCTCGGCATCCTCGATCATGGCAATCCCGATGCGGTCTTTGACCGAGCCACCTGGATTCATGTATTCGACTTTGGCCAGCACTTGAGCGCGAACCCCACGATTGACCCGATTCAAGCGAACCAAGGGCGTATTCCCGATCGCGTCCAAAATGGTGTCGTGAATTTGCGGCATCGCCATTGTTGCCGTCTCTGTCATTGGGTGCTCCTGAGTTGATTGATCTGTCATGCTTCTATCCTAATCGCAAAAATTCAATGCCGCAAGCAAAATGCTTGGCCTCATGGTAGCACATCTTAAAGGCAGAAGGCAGAGGGCAAAAGGTAAAAGGTAAAAAGAATATAGGGATCAGGGGGCAGAGGTTAGGGATCAGGCGATGGCATATAGTGATAATCAAACAAATCTGGGTCAATCTGTAGCGAAACAACAGCCCTTCGTGCTCTTCGTGTCCTTCGTGGATAAAAATCTGGCCCCTGAATCCTGACCCCTGATCCCTTCCATCTAATGACCGATCCCTGCTATGGTACACTGCACATATTGGCATAAATGAATACAGGAATAGTGGGTGAATTCGATGCAGGCAGTGCAAATCTCAACCAATCAGAATCGGGTCGAAATTCCATGGCGAGCCTATGTGGCGCTGGCAATTGGCATTGTTTGTATCGCGTTATCGGCAATTTGGGTTAAGTGGGCGGCTGTGCCAGGGCCAGTTTCGGCCTTTTACCGCATGCTGATTCCGGCGGCGATTTTGCTGCCATGGTGGTTTGCCAAACGGCCTAAGCAGCTGCCCAAGCAAGCTACGCGGCTTTCGCTGTTGGGCGGTGTTTTTTTTGCCTTCGATTTAGCCCTGTGGAATAGCGCAATTTTGCTGACTTCAGCCGCCAACTCAACCCTGTTTGCCAATAATGCCCCGCTATGGGTTGGCTTGGGCGCTTGGTTGATTTTTCGCGAACGCTTGCCACAGCGCTTTTGGTGGGGCATGGCAATTGCCCTGATTGGCGTAGTGGTGATTATGGGCGAGAATTTACAACAGCTCACGATTAGCCAAGGCGATTTGCTAGCGATCTCGGCAGGTGGTTTTTATGCTGCCTATTTGCTCACAACCCAACGCGCCCGCGCCGAACTGGATACCTTGACCTTTATGACCTTAGGAATCGTGGTCAGCGTGGTCATTTTAGGCTTGATGTGTTTGATTGGCGGCTATAGCATCGTTGGGTTTAGCGCCAAAACATGGTGGTCGTTGCTGGGCTTGGGCTTGGTTTCACACCTCGGCGGTTGGCTGGCGATCAACTATGCACTTGGGCATATCAAAGCTGCAACGGCTTCAGTCAGTTTATTGGGACAGCCCGTGTTGACTGCAATCATCTCGATTCCGCTGTTAAACGAACCCTTGCAGATTTTTCAAATCATCGGTGGTAGCTTAGTTATTGGTGGCATTTGGCTGGTTAACACCCAAAAAGAGTAATGGTCAAATTGCTGGACAAAGACGATTACGTGCCAATGCAACCCTTCTTTGTCCATTGCATTACAGACTGCTCGAATCGTTGTCATAGCTCTTTAATGCAGGAGGAAGTAGAAAAACGAACAAATGTTCGTTATACTAACGAGGCTGAGGTATACTGTATGTTCGCCTTGGCTCAAACGGAGGACACTATGGGACGCTTGACCTTCAGTATTAACATCACCCTCGACGGATGCATCGATCACCAGGAAGGCATCGCCGACGACGAGACCCACGCCTTCTTCACCCGGCTTATGGACGAGAGCGGGGCAATGCTCTGGGGCCGTATCACGTATGAGATGATGGAAGGCTACTGGCCGGCGGTCGCTTGCGGCACCACGGAGGCACCGCAGGCGCTGCGCGAGTGGGCGATCAAGCTGGATGCCAAGCCGAAGTACGTGGTATCCTCGACACGAACGGACTTCCCTTGGACGAACAGCCACCTCATTACGGGCAATCTGCGCACGGCAGTCCAGCAGCTTAAGGACGCGACCCCAAATGGTGTGCTTCTTGGGAGCGGCAGGCTCGCGACCGAACTAGACCGACTGGATCTGATCGATGAGTACAAGTTCCTTGTCCACCCGAGGATCGTTGGCCATGGCCCGACCTTGTACGCAAGTGGGCTGCCCAACACGCGACGGCTTACGTTGATTTCGTCGATATCGCTCCGCAACGGAGCAGTCGCCATGCACTACCAGCGTGCAGGTTGATCATTCCATTAACACCCAAAAAGAGGCTTCTAAACATAAAATGTAGCGTTTATTACAAAATTGATGTATACTAACAATAAGTCGTGCTATACTGATGCGACATGCAGCGACCACGCCAACTGGAAACGCAGGGATGCTGCCAACAAAGGAGCCTTATTCAGATGGAAAAGCAAAAAGTAACCGTGATTGGTTCGGGGCCAGCTGGCTTGACGGCGGCGCTGTATGCTGCGCGGGCCAATTTAACCCCGTTAGTAATTCGTGGAATTCAGCCTGGTGGCTTGATTGCTACCACCAGCGAAGTTGAAAATTACCCTGGTTTCCCCGATGCGATCAATGGCTTTGATTTAGCCGATAAAATGGAAAAACAAGCAGCCCGTTTTGGAACCCACTTCTTAGATGGGATTGTCGAAAAAGTTGAGTTGGGCGAACGGCCTTTCAAGCTGCATATTGATAATGGTACGATTGTCGAAACCGAAACCCTGATTATTGCGACTGGGGCTTCGCCGCGCAAATTGGGCGTGCCTGGTGAATTAGAATTGGCTAATCGCGGCGTTTCGTATTGTGCCGTATGCGATGGCTTCTTCTTCCGCGATAAAACCTTGGTGGTGGTTGGCGGCGGTAATAGCGCTTTGGATGAAAGTTTGTTCCTGACCCGCTATGCCAAGGAAGTGCATATCATCCATCGCCGCGACCAATTACGCGCCGACCCCGTATTGATCGAACGTGCCCAAAATAACCCGAAAATTAAATTTATTTGGGATACGGTGGTCACCAAGGTTGAAGGCACGGTTAAGGTTGAAGGTGTAGGTTTGCAAAATGTCAAAACTGGCGCTGAATCAACCTTTGCTGCCGATGGGGTGTTCCCATACATCGGGCATATTCCTAATACATGGTTATTCAAAGATCAAATTGAGTTGGATGAGAACGGCTATATCGTTAGCCCGGGGCGTGCCCGCACCAATGTTCCAGGGGTTTTCGTGGCTGGTGACGTAGAAGATCATGTCTATCGCCAAGCGATCACCGCTGCTGGCAGTGGTTGTATGGCGGCCATGGAAGCTTCATGGTTCTTAGACCAAATTGAGCACGAGCAAACCAGTTTGGCTCAGTGGTAATAACGAGGGGCTAGGGTTCAGTTGTCAGGGGTCAGAATTAATTTTCTGACCTCTGATTTAATTAATCTCTAAGCTGCTTGATGCTTTTAAAATAAGTCTGATAGCACCATTCTAATTGTTTGATTGCAGCATCTAGGTGCTGCATAACGTGTTGGCAGTCGGCGATATTGATTGTCTCTGAATATGAATTAATCAGCATGCGATAACCAACGAGTGTCCCAACGCAAGGTTGAATATCCTCACGAAGCAAGAGAAAATTGTAAACGATCTGTTTCTGAATTTCTAATGGAATTCGATCAACTATCTCTCGATCCATATTAATCTCCTCAAAATGATAGAATCGATAGCCATTGCCAAGATAGCATTTAATCCCAGTCAATTCAAATTGCGATTAACTGAGGGTGCTCATCTTTCAATCAAAATAAACACCCTCAAACCTGAACCCTAAATCCTAGCCCCTGACCCCTCTTTAAACCTTCGCACTTTGCCATTTGCCTTGGCGGAAGCGCCACCAAGCCAATGTGCCTTGGATGGCAAAATCGGTACACATTGCCAGCCAAATGCCATTCAAGCCAAGCTCGAATTGCTTGACCAACAGCCAAGCCAAGGGCAAACGTACACACCAAACACTCAGCATTTTGCTAATCAAGGGCCACTTTGGCTCACCGCCGCCACGCAAACTCCCGCTAAAAATAAAATTGGCGGCCAAGGCGGGCTGAGCAAAACCGACCATCCGCAAGGGCAAGGCGGCTAAACGCACAACCTCTTCATCGGCCACGAAAAAACGTAAAAATACTTCAGGTGCAATCACAAACAATAAGCCGATTGCTCCCATAAAGATTGCCCCAAGCCGAAAAGCTTCAAAACCACTTTCGCTCGCTTGTTGCGGCTGATTTGCGCCCATATGCTGACCAACCAAGGTAGTTGCTGCCACCGCCAAACCCATGCCTGGCAAAAACGAAATACTCTCGATTGTGATAATCGTGTTGTGAGCAGCATAGGCTGCCGTGCCAATATCGTTGATCAAATGAATGAAAATCAACAATGCTGCTTGAAAAATAAATTGTTCAGCGCCATATGGCAGGCCTTGGCGCAAAATCCGCCAAATTAAGTTGCCATTTGGACGAGGTAGTTGATCAAGTTTCAAGCCAGAGCGCCCGCGAATCAGCGTGGCTAGCACCATTAATCCGCCGATGCCCTGACCGCTCATCGCGGCAAAAGCTGCTCCATTAATCCCCATTGCTGGAAAACCGAGATAGCCATTGACCAACAACAACGATAACCCAGCATTAATCCCGTTGACCACCAACATCACCTTGAGCGGTGTACGAGTATCGCCAGAGCCGCGTAAGGCTGCATTGCCAACGTAGAGCATGGCCATCAACGGCATCGATAAGGCTGAAATTCGCAAATAGCCAGCGCCGTATTGGCGAACTTGGGCGTTTGCGCCGAGTAAATCCATGAGTTGCGGCGCAAACGTATACGCCAAAAACAAACTTAGCAAGCCCATCGCTAAGCCAATTAGCAAGGCTTGGCGCAAAGTTTGGTTGGCTTGTTCACGTTCGCTGGCCCCAACAAACCGGGCAATGACCACGGTGCTACCGAGGGCCACTGCCATAAAAAAGGTGATTAATGTCCATGTGACTTGGCTTGCAATCCCAGTCGCCGCTAGGGCGATTTGGCGATCGTAGCCATTGGCTGCGGCTACGGCTAAGCTCAAGTGTCCCACCACATAGGTATCAACCAGCCCAACCATCAAACTTAATAATTGCTCGCCGACTGCTGGCAAGCCCAACTTTAATACAGCGCTACGTTGGCTACTCCGCCCACGGGCTGCGCCTAATGGAATTGCCATGATGTGTCCGTTACCTCATGCAATATGTCGATATATGCATAATAGCAGAAGTCATGCAAAGTATGAAGGATGAGGGATGAAGGATGAAGAACATAGAGCCATGATGATCGGGTAGCTATTGGCTTGTGAATAATAGATTATTTGAAATTCCCAAGGGTTTCCGATAGCCTTGAGCCAATAGCCATATGATTCTCTGTGCCACTGTTGTATTTCGAGCTACAAATTTTTCATCCCTCATCCTTCATCCCTCATATTTTCCTCCGTGGCACACTTTCTGCATTTACTCCAATTCAGAACGACAGACTGAACATTGCAAACAGAAAAATGCTGGCACACTTTCTGCATAAGAGTAACAGTAGAATGATACGTAGATTGAACAATCAATGAACAATCTACAACTACTGAAAAAAGAATGCTGGCACACTTTCTGCATAAGCAATCAGTAGTAGTCAAGACAAGCACTTATTGAAATTATTACGCGGAGGAATCAACAATGTTCTCACTTATCGCATGGCTCATCTTCGGTGCATTGATCGGTTGGGTCGCAAGCAAAATTATGAATACCGATGCCCAACAAGGTGCAGTTTTAAATATCGTGGTGGGGATTATCGGGGCATTCATTGGCGGTTTTTTGATCAATCGCGACGTGACCGGTAATGTGTTCAATTTGATGAGCGTCTTTACTGCATTGATTGGTGCAGTTGTGCTGCTTGGGATTGTAAATCTCTTCCAACGTGGCCGCGTGCGCTAAGCTTTGAATAAATAATCCAAGCACTGATTAATAAAATAATTATTTGGAGGAATTTAGAATGTTTTCACTTATCGCATGGCTTATCTTCGGTGCATTGATCGGTTGGGTTGCTAGCAAAATTATGAATACCGATGCCCAACAAGGTGCAGTTTTGAATATTGTGGTCGGGATCATCGGAGCGTTCATTGGTGGTTTTTTGGTCAATCGCAACGTGACCGGTAGCGTGTTTGATCTGTGGAGCGTCTTGACCGCGCTGATTGGTGCCGTTGTATTGCTTGGGATTGTAAACCTCTTCCAACGTGGGCGCGTGCGCTAAGCCAGCATCCTAGCCTGATCTGACGAATCGCGAATGCTACAATGCCGTAGCATTCGCGATTTTCGTTTAACTACAGCTAAATCGCAACGCTGTAAAAGCCAAAGTAGCCCAATTAACACCAAACTCTGGCGGTAGAGGCGGCGCTTTCTGCTATAATCGCTGCTGTTGACAGTGATCAAAACGATTAACAATCAGTCAAAGGATCATAAATGACCAGCGAACGTCCAAGTATTTCGGTCTTCTTCCCTGCCTATAATGATGCTGGCACCATTGGTAGCTTGGTGATTACAGCATTTCACGTTTTACCCGAACTCACCGATGATTATGAAGTGATCGTGGTGAACGATGGTAGCAGCGATTATACCGCGCAAGTACTTGATGATTTAGCCACCAAATATCCACGTTTTCGACCAATTCACCACCCCAAAAACCGCGGTTATGGCGGAGCGTTACGCACAGGTTTTGCCTCGGCAACCAAAGATCTAGTGTTTTATACTGATGGCGATGCCCAATACGACCCCAACGAGTTGCGCGATTTGTATCAAGTGCTGACCCCTGAGGTTGATATTGTCAACGGCTATAAGATTGCCCGTTCAGATCCATTGCATCGTAAAATTATTGGCCGAGTGTATCACCACGGAGTCAAATTTTTATTTGGCTTTAAATTGCGTGATGTTGATTGTGATTTTCGGCTGATTCGCCGCAAAGTTTTTGATGTGGTTAATCTTGAATCCGATAGCGGCACGATCTGCTTGGAACTGGTCAAAAAGTTACAAGATGCAGGATTTAATTTTGCTGAAGTGCCAGTTCATCACTATCATCGTACCTATGGCAAATCACAGTTTTTCAATTTCCCCCGTTTGTGGCGGACGCTGATTCAGTTGTTGCAGCTTTGGTGGAAGTTAGTCATCCTTGGCAAACATCTTAAAGAACAAGCTGCTCGCCAACGTGCTCTTGGGCGCGACGCGGGCTAACGGCTATTTATGGAGGTTGTGTGCTAGAGCAGGCATTTCGTGGTAAGCGTTGTTTGATTACTGGCGGTTTGGGCTTTATTGGCTCGAATCTCGCGTTTCGTTTGGTCGAATTAGGCGCTGAAGTGATTATCGTTGATTCCTTAGTTGCTGAATATGGCGGCAATATGGCGAATGTCCATGGCTTGGCAGAACAAGTCCGGATTAATATTGCCGATGTCCGCGATCAACATTCGTTGCAATATCTGGTACAAGGCCAAGATTATCTGTTTAATCTTGCTGGTCAGGTTAGCCATATTGATTCAATGGAGAATCCCTTCAACGACTTGGATATTAATTGTCGGGCACAGCTTTCAATTTTAGAGGCTTGTCGCCACAATAATCCAGCGATCAAGATTGTTTTTGCGAGCACCCGCCAAATCTATGGCCGCCCCGATTACGTGCCTGTTGACGAGCAGCATCTGCTGCACCCAACCGATGTCAATGGCATCAACAAAATGGCGGGCGAGTGGTATCACATTCTCTATAACAATGTCTATGGGATTCGGGCCTGTGCTTTGCGCATGACCAATACCTATGGGCCACGCATGTTGGTACGCCATGCTCGCCAAACAGCGTTGGGTTGGTTTGTACGCCAAGCGCTTGATGATGAAGTGATTAGCATTTATGGTGATGGCGAGCAGCAACGCGATTATACCTATGTTGATGATGCAGTTGAAGCCTTCCTGTTGGCAGCCATCAATCCGGCTGCCGATGGTCAGGTGTTTAATCTCGGCGGCCCTGAGCCAATTAGCCATTTGCGATTGATTTCGACCTTGACTGACGTTGCTGGAACTGGCTCGTATCGGCTCGTGCCGTTTCCCCCCGAAAAGGCTCGAATCGACATTGGTAGCGTCTATAGTGACTACAGCCGAATTCAAGCAGTCTTGGGTTGGCAGCCGACCACGAGTTTGCGCCAAGGTCTTGAATATACCGTAAACTTTTACCGTGAATTCCGCGAAGCCTATTGGTAGTTGAGATCCCTCACCCCAACCCCTCTCCCACTGCGGCGGGAGAGGGGCTAGTTTATAGCGGTTCCCCCTCGCCTGCTGGGCGGGAGAGGGGTCTAGGGGGTGAGGGCACGAAGTTTGGTTCTATGATGGCAACAACCCCAACAGCCTCAATCGATCAACAAATACGCGTCGCTATGCTCTGTCGGGCAGTTTTTCCGTTACACGGATTTGGCGGCATCGAGCGCCATGTCTTTCATTTGGTGACTCATCTCAGCGATTTAGGGGTTAAGCTCGATCTTTGGACCCAAACAATTCCCCAGGATGCGCCCACATCGGGCGAGGCCTATACCCGTTTATGCCAAAACCCATTGATTGAGCTGCATGAAACCCGTTATGATCGCACCAGCCCTTGGTTGCGACCGAATAGCATCATCGGTCGACAGTTTAATTATCCGATTTTTACTTGGCAACAAGCTAGTGCTGTGGCCAAAACTGCCCAGCAAGGCCAGCTTGACATTGTACATACCCAAGGTTTGTGTGCTTTGGGCTGGGGCTTGGTGCGGCAACAACAGCCTCGTTTGCGGCGGATTCCTCAATTGGCCAACCCCCATGGCATGGAAGAATATAAGAATATTGATTGGCGCAAGCAGTTGGCCTATGCGCCGTTTCGAGCGCAATATTCATGGAGCCATCGCCAAGCTGATTGTGCGATTGCCACCGATGCTTGTACCGCCGATGATCTACCAACCTTGTTGGGCGTTGATCCGGCGCGGGTTGCGGTCTTGCCCTCGGCGATTGATGTGGCCGAGGCCTTGGGTCAGGTTGATGCCGAATTGGGCAACGATTTGGTGCAGCGTTTGAAGCTTGCCGACCACGATCTGGTTTTTTTGACCGTCAGCCGTTTAGAGCGTAACAAGGGCTATCATCTGCTCTTGGCAGCCTTGGCCGAATTGCGCGATGTGCTGCCTGCAAGCTGGCGTTTGTTGATGGTTGGAACTGGCAAAGAGCAAGCAGCGCTTGAACAGCAAGCCCAAAGCCTGGGTTTGGCGCAACATGTCAGCCTGCTTGGTCGTCTGAGTGATCGTGAATTGCATTCACTGTATGAACATGTTGATTTGTTCATTCATCCAACCTTGTATGAAGGTTCGTCGTTGGTCACACTCGAAGCCATGATTCATCGCTTGCCAGTTGTGGCAACTGCGGCTGGTGGGATTCCCGATAAAGTTATCAGCGGCCATAATGGCTTGCTTGTGCCAGCCAACAATCAGCGGGCCTTGACCAATGCGTTGCGTTTAGCGCTCGATTTGCGCGAATATTGGCCGCAATGGGGTGCTGCTGGCGCAGCGATTGTACGGCGCAGCTTCGATTGGCCCGTTGTGGCGCGTCAAACCCTTGCCACCTACCGCGAACTATTGCAATCTCGCTCTTTGCGTGGAGGATTCCAATGAGTTTTCGTAACACTCAGCCATCGTCATCTCAGTCTGCTCCATCATCGCCGCCAACCACTCCTGCCCCAACTATGCAATTACCCGAACTGTTGCAAGCCTCGATTGCCTTGGCTGGCAAGCCCAGCGAGCCGCCCTTTGGCCTGGTGCGTGGGCGTGGCTCACTCAAAAATGCCTTAATCTATGTTGCGATTGGAGCATTTGTCAGTGGCATTTTGATCCTAGTAATTGGCCTACTGATTTATCATTTTCCGGCTCGACTGGCTGGTCAAAGCTTGCTGATCAATGTGCTTGGACATACGGCAGGCTTTGCGGCCTTGATTTCATTTATTGCCCAGCGCCAGCGTTTGAGTTTTCGCCAACGTGATGAATTTGCAACGGCCTTAGCCATGGCTTGGTCGCCAAGTATGCTCGTGATTGGTGGTATTTTCTATTTGCTCGGTGGATTTATTAGCTTTGTTGGCAACCTTGGCAACCTAGCGTTGAGTTTGCTCTTTATGGCCGCTGCCTTGAAGGCGTTGCGTGTATTGTTCTCCAAGCCTTACGAAGAAACATTTGTGAGTGTTGGTTATAGTCTGTTGCTTTATAATTTAATTCTGAGCTTCGTAACCTATATTGTGGTACAACTCTTTGTTTGACATAACCGATGATTTAGGGCGTTTGCTGCGCTTCGAGCGTGTGCCACAGCGAATTGTCTCGTTAGTGCCAAGCTTGACCGAGTACTTATTTTGGTTGGGTTTGGCTGAGCAAATTGTGGGCATTACCGATTATTGTATTGTGCCTGCTGAACAAGTGGCAACAGTGCCCAAAGTACGGGGCACCAAAAATCCTAATCGCGAGCAGATTATTGGGCTGGCTCCAGATTTGATCATCGCCAATAAGGAAGAAAACCGTCAGCGTGATATTGCAGCACTCGAAGCGGCGGGCTTGACGATTTACGTGAGCGATATTGAAAGCGTGCAGCAAGCCATGATTACCTTGCCCAAATTGGCAGGAATCTTTGGGCGAGCTGAACAAGCTAATTGGTTGATTGCGGCGATTCAGGCTGAACTGGCCCTGAAGCCAACCACACACCAACGGGTAGCCACGGCAATTTGGCGCGACCCTTGGATGTGGGTTGGTCAAGCGACTTATGCCGCCGATTTGCTGGCCTGCTGCGGTGCTAGCAATTGCTTGGCTGATCCAGCGGGGCGCTATCCACGTTTGGAGTTGGCTGAAATTGCGGCCTTGCAACCAGATCGCATTTTACTGCCCGACGAACCATATCCATTCAGCCAAGCCGATGCTGACGAATTGCAAGGCTTGGCGGCACGAATTGATTGCTGCGATGGTCAATTATTGACGTGGTATGGCCCACGCATTCCCCTCGCCTTACAAACCTATCGGCGTTTGTTGCAAACTGAGTAAGTTTTAGTTGACGTGAGTAGCTTGCCGCGCTTTGGTCGTGGCAACTGCCTCGCGATATTCTTGGCCCCAATCACGCATCAAAAACAAAATTGGCCGCAAACTTTCGCCAAAATCGGTCAGCGCATATTCGACCCGTGGTGGCACTTCGGGGTAGACGGTGCGTGTAATTACCCCATCGGCCTCAAGTTCACGCAATTGTAGAGTTAACATACGCTGAGTAATTGATGGCAAGAAGCGTTGCAATTGGCTAAATCGCTTCTTGCCATCGCACAGATGAAACAAAATCACACACTTCCACTTACCACCAATTACCGCAATTGTCGCCTCAACCGGACATGAATAGCCTGATTCAAAATTGTGACACATACGATTTATCCCTTTGGAATCCAATAGTATCAATTTTGTTAGTACCCGACAAAATTGTGCGTTCTTGTAAAAATCATAGCACGCTTTATACTAAGCGCAAAGCAATATTTGTATAGATGGAAGGATATCTGGATATGGCGACGATGAAGGCAATTCAAATTAATCGGTATGGCGGCGTTGACGAATTAGTGCAGGCAGAAATTGCTCGGCCTGAGCCTGCGGCAGATCAAGTGTTAATTAAAGTTCATGCAATTGGGATTAATCCGGTTGATTATAAAGTGCGTTCAGGCATGATCGCCTTTTTCGAAGAGCAAGCTTTTCCGGTGGTGCTTGGTTGGGATGTAGCGGGCACAATTGCTGCTGTTGGCTCGAATGTTAGCCAATGGCAGCTTGGCGATGAAGTTTATGGTATGGTCAATTTTCCTACTCCAAGCGGTGCGTATGCTGAATATGTGGTAGCTCCAGCGCTTGAAGTTGCTGCCAAACCCCAAAGCCTAAGTTTTGAAGAAGCCGCAGCCGTGCCATTGGTGACCTTGACTGCTTGGCAGGCCTTTGATGTTGTTGGTTTGCAGGCTAGTGATCGGGTGCTCGTGCATGCGGCGGCTGGCGGCGTTGGCCATGTGGCAGTGCAATTGGCCAAATTACGCGGAGCGCATGTGATTGCTACGGCTTCGGCTCGTAATGAAGGCTTTGTGAGCGAATTGGGCGTTGATCAATTTGTTGATTATACTGCTGCGCCATTTGAGCAACAAATTTCGCCAGTTGATGTGGTGTTTGATACAGTTGGCGGCGAAGTCCAAGCGCGTTCGTATGCAGTGTTAAAACCTCAAGCTGGCTTGGTAACAATTGTTGGTTCGCCACCTGCCGATTTGGCCGCAGCCCACGCCGGTAAAAGCTTGAGCCATCTTGTTCAGGCCAATCAAGCCCAGTTAACTGAGATTGCCAAATTGATCGATAGCCAACAATTGCGGGTTGAAGTTGAGCAAGTCTACGATTTCACGGCCATGGCAGCGGCCCACGAACGCATGCAAAGTAGTCGGGTGCGCGGCAAAATTGTGGTAAAAGTGAGCTAAATTAAGGTGTGTGTTGGCAGATAGTCCTAGTTGCTATCTGCCAAGTGCTGCCAAGCCATCTAGTACTAACTTCCCATTTCCATGTTGCAGATTGTTGAGTGTTTTCTTATACTTAGGGCTATCTGCACTAATTATTTGGGAGGTCGATCGACAATGGCAACACGCTTTAGAGCCTCGCTATTAGGGATACTCTTGCTGATTGGAATCGGTTTACAAGGCTGGGTTCGCCCGCAAGCACCTAATGCGCCAACGGTTTTGAATGAGAATTTTGATTCATTCAACGATGTCTTGGCTAGTGGTTGGGTAATTGTGAATGGTAGTGAACCAATCAACAATGACAATTCAGATCATAATCGCTGGAAACAAGGCCGTTCCAATAACAATAATATGGATTCTCACTCTGGTGCTGCTAATTCATATGCAGGCTCATCTTGGGAGGCATCGAACTTTGATACTGGTGCGATTGTTAGCAATTGGCTGTTGACTCCCCCACTTTTACTCGAAAATGGTAAAACCGTTTCATTTTGGACTCGATCACTTGGTTGTTCAGGTGGACCAGATCGTTTAGATATTCGCTATAGCACCGCTGGAACAAGTACGAATGTTGCCACAGGCAATAACACTGGTAATTTCTCAAACCAGCTTGGTCGAATTAATCCTGATCAGGAATTTGGTCATGATGCTGATGGGAGTGATGGCTATCCTTGTAACGACTGGGCACAGTTTAGCTATACGTTAAGTGGGCTTAATCAACCAACCATTGGTCGGATTGGTTTCCGCCATTATATTGTCAATACGGCAAGCCGTGGTCTGTATATTGGAATCGATGATTTTAGCTATTCAGGTGATTTGGGCGGGGATACTCCAACACCAATTACCCATACTCCAACGGCGACCGCAACTAATACGGCTACTGCTACCGCCACGCCAACGAGTACAACAACCAGTACTCCAACCTCAACTAGCACGCGCACGCCAACCAATACCGCAACCAACACGCCAACCAACACCCCAACTAATACCCGTACCCCAACCAATACCCCAACGGGTACGCCACCAACGCCAACCTTTACCAATACGCCAACCCGCACCCCAACCAATACGCCGACGAACACCCCAACTCGTACCCCAACCAATACACCAACGCGCACGCCAACTGCGACCTCTGTGCCTCAGACTCCGGTCTACAAGGTCTATATGTGTCCTGTCCAATATGATGGCTAAAGGAAGTTAATCGAAATCCCCGTGAGATCACTGTGATCTCACGGGGATTTTGGTGCGGAGTTTAGGCTTTGATTTTGAGCAATAACGTTTCGTGGGGTTGAATGCGGGTTTGCCAAGCTTCGCCAAATTCAGCAATATCTTCCTGTGCCCACAAGTTGCGCACTGATTTAGGTGTATCCAACAGGCCAATATCGCTGGCTCGCAAGGTTAAATCGCTGCCAATTGCGCCACGATTAATCAAGGCAACCGCCAATGAGCCATCAGCAAGCGGTTTTTTCCAAACTTCGCAAGTGCCAGTTTGTTTCACGCGCCGTCCAGCAATCCCCAAACTATCTTGGTTGACGGCCAAAACTTCGCGATTGGTCAATAAACTGGTGGTGTCCCGATCCATATTGCGGATATCACAGCCAATCATCAAGGGCGAGCAGGCGATTGTCCACAATGACATATGGGTTTGATATTCGATGAATGATAAGCCGCCGCCGGAGATTTGACCCTTGCCTTTCAACCCAACCACCAGCATATCCAAATCGTTCCAAGCATCGGGGCCAGCGTATTCGGCCAAATTGGCGGCAATATCAATCGCTGTATCAACCCCTACACCATAATATTTGTGCGGCGCAACCCAAATATCAACCCAGCTATCGAAAATATCGCCAGTTACCCGCCACATATGCCCACCAACTGAGCGACCCCAGAGCTGCGGGCTGCGGCCACCCCACTCACACAGCGAGTAGAGAAATTGACGCTTGGTTTTGCGTAAAGCCTCGCCCATACGGCTGTAACGGTCGATCGCGGTGGCTTGGTCGGTGGGCGCAAAACAAAAATCATATTTGAGGAAATCGATGCCCCACGAAGCCCACAATTGGGCATCTTGCTCCTCGAAGCCAAAGCTGCCAGGATAGCTGGCGCAAGTCAGATGCGCCGCATCGGAGTAGATGCCAATTTTCAAGCCAAGGCTATGCACATAATCGGCTAGTGCTTTGATCCCGCTGGGGAATTTTTCGGGGTCGGCAACCAAATCGCCATTGCCATCACGGCCAACTTTGGTTGACCAGCAATCATCGATCACAACATAGTTATAACCACAATCCTTGAGGCCTGAGCTAACCAGCACGTCAGCAGTGGCACGGACTGAATCTTCATGAATCGTACTACCAAACATGTTCCACGAGTTCCAACCCATTGGGGGCGTAGGTGCGAGAGGCTGTTCTGAAGTCGTCATACATTTCTCCATGTGGTCAGGGTCGTTCCTTACCATTCGATCATTGTAGGTTGCCAGCTTAGCCAATGTCAAAGCTTTTCATGGATAATATTTTTAGAGTTTTAACCTGATTTGACAATACCATACAGTATGGTATGTTTTAGTTGTGGCATAACGGAGGCCCATATGGCGCGAGTACGACGTGAGGATTGGTTGCACCATGGCTTGAGCATTCTCAGCAGCGAATCGGTGGCGGCCTTGACGATTGAGCGTTTAACCACCGATTTGGGCGTAACCAAAGGCTCGTTCTATCATCATTTTGGGGGTTGGCCAAGCTACAAAACGGCGCTGTTGCAGCAATTCGAGCAACAAGACACCTTGGATGTGATTCAGCACTTGGCGGGCTATAACGACCCAGCCCAAAAATTACGTGCTTTGTTCGATTTGCTGACGATTGTGGCAATTTATGCCGCCAACGACCCATGGGATGTGGAGATTGCCATGCGTGGTTGGGCCGCAACCGACCTAGAGGTTCGGGCCATGATCGAACGCATCGATCACTTACGGGTGAGTTTTGTGGCCGAACTCTGTAGCGCAATCACTGGCGATCCTGAGCGCGGTTTATTAATGGCCCAACACGGCTATAGCATTTTACTGGGCGCTATTTTGATGCAGCCAATGTTGCCAATGGCCCGTTTACGCCAAATTTATGACGAATTTTTACGTTTGTATGCAATTCCAGGAGGCTCCGATGTCGATCACGCAGCACCCAATTCTGGCCCCACTGATCGCCCAAGCGAATCATGTTGATGTTAAAACACGCCAAATTCATACAACCCAGCCTGAGCAGGAGTTACGCCGTTTTATTGCAGCCATGATCGGCTATAACCCGCGTTGGATGCAACGTTTATATGCGATTCGTTGGGGCTTTGTGCGCTTATTGGGCATGCGCCAACATGGTGTGCCCAGCTCAAACCAACTAAAACCTGAGCAAGTGCCAATGCAAGCTGGCCAAAACTTGGGCTTTTTCAAGGTTACAGCCGCTGCCGAAGGCCAATATTTAGTGGCCTCAGCCAGCGAATCGCATCTGACCGCTTGGTTGGCGATTGTGCTAGAGCCGCTTGGTGGAGCCAATTACAACTTGCATACGGTCACAATTGTGCGCTATCACGCTTGGACGGGGCCAGTCTACTTTAATGTGATTCGGCCATTTCATCATATCGTGGTCAATCAGATGATCAAAGCTGGTTTGGCGGGTCAACCAACAGCCTAGGAGCAAATGATGCTAGCACGAACAACAATTGTAGGCTTAATTGGTGGGGCAACGGCATTGATTCATGGAGTTGGCGGCCAATTAACTGGGATTCAAGCCATGAACCAAACTAGCTTGGCAGCCAGCCCACGCCTAGAACTTTTAGCAACTTGGCATATGATCACAATCCATCTTGGATACTTGGCCTATCAAGTTTGGCGTTTAGAGCAACACCCACAACCGCTTGATCAAGCACGGCTGATCGTTGGGCAATATTTGGCTTATAGCCTATTGTGGCTAGGGCTGAATTTGTTGGCTGGTCAGCTTTGGTTGGCTCCACAATGGTTATTATTAGCGGCATTGGCAGGGCTAACATGGTGGGCTACGCCACGGAAAAATCAACGTATCCAAGGAGTCCATCAATGAAAACTGGCTTTTTTGGCAAGCTCAGCGCTTGGATTTTTATCCTCGTTGGGGTTGGGCACACCCATTTTCAGCTATTTGAAACCTCGGCTAATTCAAACGCTGCGGCTAGTTTGCAACAAATTCAGGTGCAATTGCCAGCGGCCCAACGCACCATGCTCGAACTCAATACCGGCTTTTCCTTGGCGATGGGTTATTTGCTGATTGTCTATGGTGGCCTAAATTTGCTGATTATGTGGGCTTTGGGCAATGATACAGTTCGCTTGCGCTCGATCTGGCGGTTTAATAGTGCCGTTTCGTTGGGCTTGGCACTACTTTCGTTGCGCTACTTTTTCATCTTTCCTAGTGGCTCGTTTACGATCACCACGGTTTTGTATGCCTTGGCCAGTCGCCAAGCTCGCAAAATAGCCTAAATCCATCGTAGGGCTGAAACGTTGGCCAAAAAATCAAGTATAGTTAGCACGATTAGATGCCAAGATCGACGAGAGCGATCTTGGATTTTTAGTGCAATTGAGGCCGCTTTATGCTACGACGGATGTTGGTATTGTTGGTATTGGTTGGGTTAGTCGCTTGTGGTACGAATGAGCAAACCGCCACCAACAGCGAAAGCTTGACGCTTAAATTAAATGTTCAGCCAAATCAAACCTATCGTTATACATCAACCCAAGTGCAGCATACCACCCAAAGTATGTTTGGCACTGAGCAAACTCAAGTTACCACGGCGACGATGGTGATGCAACAAAACGTGATTTCAGTCTCACCCGAAGGCGAAACAGTACTCCAAATTATCATCGATTCAATGCGAGTTGAAAGCCAAGTTGAAGATGAGACCGTTATCTATGATTCAACCGATGCTTCGACAACTCTTGATTCACCAGAGTTCGCCCAATTTGCTGGCATGACCGGCCAACCAATCACGATTACCTTAAGCCCAGAAGCTGCTGTTAACAAGATCGAAGGCATCGATCAACTGATCAACAAGATGCTTGGCGATACTGAAATTACGACCGAAGTTGCTATGATGCGCGATATGTTGACTAAAACGTTTGAGCAAAGCTATGCCAAGGGTACAATTATTCCTTTTGCTGGCAAGCCTATGGTCATTGGCGATTCATGGCAAGATGTAACCGACCTGAATTTGCAAATTTTCTCGATGGTTTTGACCAATACCTATACCTTGAAAGAACGTAACGCAGGTTTGGCAACCTTCGATCTGACTGGCGATTTTGCGCTTGGTGAATTCAACTTCCCTGGTTTGATGGAACAAGAAAATATCAAAATGTCGATTGAAACTGGCGAAAATGGCAATACCCAAACGGGTGTTGTGGTCATTGATGAAAAAACTGGTATGTTGAAATCGAATGTCTTTGACCAAACCATGGAAATGATTATCAAGATCGAAGGCGAAGATGCAGGTCAATCACTAACCATGCCAATCAAACAGCAAATTCATATGGATGTCCAATTGCAACCATAACATCAGCTTTTTCTCAGATGCGATTAAGTTGGCTATCGTGGTGAATCGATCGGGAGCGTGCTATAACCAAGGCACGCTTTTTTGATTTGAGGAGTTTGTATGCGCATCCGTTTATTTAGTGGTCTGCTCAGTTTGTTGATCGTGGCTGGATGTGGCAGTCAAGCAGTTCAGCCAACGATTACACCGCCACCAACTCTGACCACCGCTGCCCAAGTTGAGGTGATTGCTACCGCAAGCTTGGCTCCGAGCGAACCAACCGCTGAGCCTGCTACACCAACGCTGGACGACCCCAACGCCTTGGTGGATACCTCGATGCTAACGGGCCGAATTTATTTTATTGATCCCTTGGGGTTTGCGATTAACTCAATTACGCCAACTGGTGGTGATTTGCAAACAGTCTATAAAGAACAAGGGTCAGTGCCGTTATCACGCTTGGGCGTTGACCCCAGCCTACAGTATTTGAGTGTATTCAAAGGCGATTTTTTGCACATTTACACCACCGATTTTCAAGAGCTTTTGAGCTTGCCGAGTAGTTTTGAGCCAATCTGGTCGCCGCGTGGCGATGGCAAATTTGCCCTGCTCAAATTAACCGACATGGGCGAAGCTTTTATTGATGTGTATGATTTGAATAGTGCTACGCCTGCCAGCATGGTGGTGAGTACGGTTGGTTATCGCGCTGCTTGGCTCAGCGATGGGCTTGGCCTAGTAGTGCATAATGGCAATCAAATAGGCACTGCCAACCTCGATGATGGTGCCTTTAGCCCAATGCTTGAGCTAACCGAGGATGAAAATGGAACGTGGGCGGTTGACGATTTATTGAGCTATGCCGACCAAATCTATTTTCATGGTGGTCAAGTTAATTTGCTAGGAGCATCGGGCAATGGTATGCAGTGGTGGGCCTTGGTTGATGGCGCACCCCAAGCGGTGACCGACATAGGTGGCAATGGGATTTTGCGGCTGCAATTTAACCCCGACCGTGAGCAAATTGCTTATATTGATAATTTTCATATTAGTGCTTGTTTGGGGGCGCAAGTGCTGAGCGTGCAAACTCCAGATTTTAGCGCACCAGCTCGCAATCCCAATTTAACTCCCATTTTGGCCGATAATGGGCAAGCAATTCATGGCGCAGCTTGGAACCCAACTGGCGATTGGCTGACCTTTGCCAAGGGCGATTATCGCTGTGATCAAACTGGACCAATTTATGCAACGCCACAAGTTTTGGTGTGGAATCCAGCAACCCAAGCTATTCAAGCCTTTGAGTATGGCAGCTATCCGGTGTGGGTTCCGTAGCAGGTTGAGCCACGAAGGACATGAAATACGGCTAAACTCAGGCTTAATATGGCCCTAAAAAGCGCGAACCATTAAAATGAATCAGATGATCGGGTGCTTCCGCAATCCATACTTCTGATTCCCAAGCAATATCGGCGACAAAGCGTGCCATCTCGCGGCGGGTTGCAAACGCCGTCACAAAAATCAAACCAAGGTTGGCACGCTGAAACCGTTGGGTTAATTCCTGATAGCGCTTGCCGTCAACCGGACCATGGCTCGTAACTGCCTCAACCAAAAAAAGCCAGTTTTGAGTTGGGGTATACAAAATAACATCAGGCATTTTGCCTTGCAGATCAAGCTGAATTCCTAGGCGATCAAATTCAGCTTGATCAACGTAACCCCATTTTTGCCCTGTATCGCCAACATACAATAATTTGCCATTTGGAACATAGCGCGAACCGAAATCTTCAATAATCGCTTTAATCAGTTGACTGTGCTCACCAGCACTGAGATCGATAATCAATTCTTGACTCAAAGTAACTGGGATTCGCTGAATTTCGCGTAATTGGGCATAGGTTTTTTGTAGACTTTGTCGAATTTTTTGGAAATGTGCTAGCTGATACAACCATTGTTCATTCTTAAAGACTTGGAATAAACTTAACGCTTCAGGTGTAATTTGATAACACCATTTTGGGCTATTAATTGCTCGATCTGGTTGATCTGGATTAGCAATTACAATACCCGCCTCGATAAATTGATGCATAGTTTGGCGGCGAAAGGTTTCACGCGTGTTAGGTGCATAGATTTTGGCATAATGTTGCCGACACCAATCCATAATTGGCGTAATACCAATTACTGGATTGCTAACTTCATGCCATGCTTGGGTTGGTTTGAGATCGAGCAATGCTAACAATGTTAATGCTGAACGCTCATTTTGCTGAGCCACTGGAAAATCCAATAACCCTAGAATTTGCTGTGCTTCTTGGCATTTTTGTTGGATTAACTGTTCAATATTCATGAGAAATAACCTCATTAACCCACTGATCGATGATCAATTGATCAGGTTTAGTGTGCGAATCTAATTTTTTTCCTAGCTTGATCAATTGTTGTTGATCTGGATAGCGTAGTGCGTACAAATCACGCACATTAACTTGAGTATGGCCGCTAAATTGCCGAAAACAGGTGTCGTAAAACGTCGAATTGAGATATAACATTAATCCTTGGGCTAGCTGGCGATTCAAGCCATTTTTGGCAGCATGAATCACATTCAGATGGTTTTCAATTGCAAGACAGTCAGTGGCTTGAATTTCAGGATGATAGACAGTTGCTTTAATCCGTCGTACTTCTTCTTTACTAGAAAAACGTCGGATTAGCACATAGCTCCCGTTATTTGGATACAACCACTTGATCACATCAGGATGTTTATTAATTGCATTGGGTTTATTGCAGGTTGAGATTGGCCATTCAACTTGTAACGAACGGCAATGGATCGGGTAAAGCAGTGGATAGGTATCAGCATTAGGCTGATCATGCAGGTATTGAGCTAGCCGAAAATCGACAACAGGGCCAGTCGAAGCTTTTAAGCCCAAATCGGCTAAAGTACATGGTAATTGCTGCATCAAGGTCATTGCTTGATCATGGTGGATTTCAGTTGGGATGTGGATAAACTGTTGTGGATCATGTGGTTTTACCAACTGCCCAAAAGGAATTTCACGTTGGTTGATTGCACTCAATCGATTTAATGGAGTTTGGGAGATCGTTACATTGGCTTGTTGCTCGTGCTTGATCGCATGGATAATGATTAATTCCTGCAATACCTGATCATCCTTAAATGCAGCGGTTCGGCTATTGAAGCTATGAATTTGCTTAATCATCATTTCTTTTAGTAGTATTGAGCGAAAAGGCTTGAAATACACCCCATTACAAAAACTGCGTGGCACGATTGCCACTAATTCACCGTGCGGGGCAAGCAAATGAATGGTCAATGCAAGAAATGCACTATAAAGATTAACCGTTTCAATTTCGACGCTGCGTAATAATTTTCGACTAAGTGAACTGGATTGGATTTTCTTATAAGGTGGGTTTAAAATTGCATGGCTATAACCATTGATTGATTGCCATGCTGCGAGCTGAATTTTTTGCGTCGCTGCCTGAATAAAATCGTGGTTAAAAATGTTTGCTTGGCAATCAATCCCAGCATTGCTAGCAAACTGCTGACAAGCCGCTAAAGTTGAAGTTAATTGCGGTAGAAGTAATTGATCAATTTCGTAAGCATCAATGGTTAATGATTGAGTGGAAGCTTGTTGGCTGAAACGCTGAACGAAGGCGGCAGTTAACGAACCAATTCCAGCTCCTGCATCAAGTAAGCGAACGCTTGGCTGGCTTGGCGGCTGAAAAAGGCTTGCCATATAGTTGGCAATTGGGGCAGGCGTTAAAAATTGACTATAACTAGCACGCTGCTCAGGCTTGATTATTTGATTAACGATCAAACGCTGTTGATCGATCTGTCCCATAAGATCAAAATGTGTGCTAACCATGAGCCAATGCCCCAACTATAAACACCAATGTGCTAAGGTTCTATGATAGTAGAAATTTGAGTTTTAGCCAATCCGCCTTTTTAGAATTGATCGTGCCAATTGGCTAAAATTGCTGATTAGAAGGCATTGATTTGCGTTCGACACTCCCCTTAAACTGCGCTATAATCCAAACAACTTTCTGGAGTTGCTGATTCGCGAGCCTCTGATCAGAAATTTCTGATCGGCAGGTGATATTTGTGTTTACAACCATGAGCACTGCACCGCGTGATTGGTTGGCTAGTCGGGATGAGTTCCCGATTTTGGGCCGCAAAACCTATCTGAATACCTGTTCGCTTGGCGCATTGAGCAGCCGCGTGCGTGCGGCAGTTAATCAGCATTTGGATTTATGGGAAGAGTACGGGGCTTCGGCTTGGTATAAGATTTGGCTCGGTGAGTGCGCTGCTTTACGTACGACCACCGAACGCTTATTTAATGCTCCGGCTGGCTCAGTGGCTTTAGCTCCTAGTGTTGGCGTGGCCCTTTCGGTACTCGCCAGTGCCTTGGATTATCGCCAACGGCCTAAGGTTATTTCAACCGTCCTCGATTTCCCAACAATTCCCTATCAATGGTTGGCGCATCCTGAGGTTGAGGTGGTGCTTTTGCCATCGCTCGATGGCGTGCATGTACCATTGGAAGCCTACGAGGCCGCGATCGACGAGCGCACGGCCTTGGTGGCTACCTCGCATGTCTTTTTTGCAAGTGGCACGATTCAGCCAATTGCTGAAATTGCCAAATTAGCCCATGCCAAAGGCGCGTTATGCCTGATCGATGGCTATCAGGCGGCGGGGCAAGTGCCAGTCGATGTGGTCGCCAGCGATCTGGATTTCTACATGACTGGGGGCTTGAAGTGGCTGCTTGGTGGGACGGGCATTGTTGAATGCTATGTACGCCCCAGCCTGATTCAGCAACTTAAGCCGACGGTTGCTGGCTGGTTTGGTCATGCCAACCAATTTGCCTTCGACCCCAACAACTTTGAGTTTGCCCCCGATGCGCGGCGCTTTGAAGTTGGCACGCCTGCCTTAGCGGCGGTCTATGCTGGTCATGCTGGCATGCAGATTATCCTTGAACATGGCGTGGCGGCAATTCAACAACGCACCAGCGAACTGGTGGCCTATTTGGTGGCCAAGTTACGCGATGCAGGCTATCAATTAACTATTGCTGGCGACCCACAGCAGCATGCAGGGATCGTCATGATCCAAAGTGCCGAGCATGCCAAGCTGGTGGCCGCCTTGGCTGAGCAGGGGATAATCGTTGATCATCGGCCTGGCCATGTGCGGGTATCGCCATTTTTCTATACCTTAGAGACAGAGCTTGATCTTTTTGTGGAACGCTTGCAGGCTCTTAGCCAATAATTTGGAATTCAGCATCAATAAGGAGGTTACGTGTCCACTCGCACGATTTTGGACCGTTATCAAACGAGTGCCTCGTATCTAGCGCGCATTTTACTCCGGTTTTCGGGCTTGTTGCTCACGGTGTATATGCTGACGTACATTTGGGAATTGAGTACGGTGATTCGCACCAGCGATGAGCCGGCTGGCACCGCTGCGGCGGCCTTCAACACGGCGATGGCTGCGTACAACACGACCTTCTGGCATATTACCCATGCGGTGGTTGTGGCGCTGGTGGTGTTGCATGCCCTAACTGGCTTGCGGGTTTTGACCCTTGAGGCAGGTTTTGGCGCTCGCTTCCAACGAGCCTCTTTCTGGCTTTCGTTGGTCTTGACGGTGGCGCTGTTTGTGCTGCTCTTTATTAAGATTATCGCCAATCTGGCGGCGTAACGGCTGGAAAGGAATCGCTTCAATGGTGCACCGAGATGTTATCAGCGTTACAAGCCGCGCTCAAAAGGTTAAAGTAGAACCTGGTGCGGGCACGCTGTTGTGGATTCTGCAACGCCTTTCTTCGTATGGTTTGTTGCTGTTTTTGCCAATCCACCTGTATTTTACCTATTTCACCAAGCTTGATACGCCAGCGCTGACCTTTAACGGCGCTCGCGAAACCTTCCGCGCATTTCCACTTTGGTATGTGCTGAACGAAGGGCTTTTGTTAATTTGTGCGCTGTTTCATGGCCTCAACGGCTTTCGTAATGTCATCTACGACTGGACAACCAATAGCGCTGTGCGCCATACGGTCAACTTTTTGTTGATTGTCTTGGGTATCGCCGGGGCAATTTTGGGCTTCTGGACGTTGTGGGCTTTGGCATAAGGAGTGTCGTCTGTGATTCAGCATGATGTAATTGTGGTTGGCAGTGGCATCGCTGGGATGCGCTGCGCCCTTGAAATTAAACGCAACGCGCCCAACGCCGATGTGGCGATTGTTACCAAACAGTATCCAGTACGGGCGGCTTCGGTCGTCGAACGCACCGGTATTGCCGCCGCCTTAGGTAATAGCAGCAGCGATAGCATCGAAGCACATATCAGCGATACCTTGACTTATGGCAAAAGCAATAATGCCGCTGCGGTCAAGGCGCTGTGCGAGCAAGCTCCCGCCGCTGTTTATGAGCTAGAGCACATGGGCTTGCCATTTAGCCGTTTGAAGAGTGGCCGGATCGCCCAACAAGCCGCCTATGGCCATTGCCAACCACGCTTGGCCAATGCTGGCGACCAAACTGGCCACGCAATTGTTACCACGTTGTATGGCGAAGTTGTACGCTTTGGGATCAAAGTTTATCCTGAGTGGTTTATGCTGGGCTTGGTGGTTGAAGGCAAAAACGTGCGTGGTGTTAGTGTGCTCGATATTCGCAGCAGCGAAATCGAAATTATCAACGCCAAAGTGACCGTGCTGGCAACTGGCAGCTATGGTCAACTCTACGCTACTTCCAGTGATTCATATGCCTCAACTGGCGATGGCCATGCTGCTGCTTTGCGAGCTGGGATCAACCTAACGGGCATGGATTTAGTCAATTTCCATCCCTTGGGCGTGGCCAATACTGGCTTGATTATCAACGAACAGGTACTGGCCGATGGCGCACATCTGCTTAACGCTAGCGAAAAACGTTTTACCAACGAACAAGCGAGTTTGGCCGAGGTAACCGCTGCGATCAATGCTGAAATTGCTGCTGGCAGAGGCGTTGATGGCCATGTGTGGCTGGATGTTCGCCATTTGCCAACTAGCCAAATTCGTGAGCGTTACCCACACGTATTGGATTACGCCGAAGATTTTGCAGGCGTTAATCCCAAACATGATTTTATTCCAGTCAAGCCAACCCAACAATCGAGCCTTGGTGGTTTGCCAACCGACCTCAATGGGAGCGTGGCTGGCTTCGAAGGTTTGTATGCAGTTGGGGCTTGCGCCAATAACGGCGTGCATGGCGAGCAAGCCTTGCCTGGCAACGAATTAGCAGCGGCTGTGGTGTTTGCCAAATTGGCAGGCGCTGCAATTGCAGGCAAACTGGGCACGGCCAGCTATGGCAACGTGCCAAGCTACGCCACCAGCAATGCTAGCGATGAAATCGAAGGCTTGTTCGGCCAAAAAGGTAGCCACAAATTGGGACTTGTGCGCAAAAACTTGCGTCAAGCCTTCAATAGCCAAGCCCACACTGCGGCCAGCGATGAACAACACGTTGGCTTGGTGCATAGCTTGCGCGAACAATTTGGCCAAATTGCCTTGCACGATAAAAATCGGCGCTTTAATACTGAATTGCTCGAAGCCCTAGAGCTTGATCGGCTGCTTGATGTGGCCGATGCTGTGGCGAAAGCAAGCGTGGCTGCGCTCTAAGCGGATTGGAATTCTCTCACCTACGAACCTTACAAGGGTTGGTTTCCGCTGCGAACCACTTGATTTTGTGGTTCATCGATGGATGCGTGCTGGTCCCTGATTGTCCTTGAGGGGGTGCAGGGGGATTAAAGCCCCCTGCGTCTCCCGCCTAGAGGCGGGACGGAAGGGTGGTGATCCGAATGCTGATTAACACACTACCCTTGAAAGAAATAAGGATCAGAGATGAGGGAACATCGACAATTATAAATGGCGTGAACCAATTCACTTAAGCGCTAGAACCTAGTGGAGTAGTTTCAATGAAAGTAACATTTCGTGTGCCACGCTTCGATGCTGCCACCGATTTTACCGCCAAATATCAGGTCTATCATGTTGAGGTAAATCAATTTACCACGATTCTTGATGCCTTGAACATCATCAAAGACGAACAAGATAGTAGCTTGACCTTTCGGCGTGGCTCGCAATCGGGCATCGATGGCTCATGCGGCATGATGATTAATGGCCGCAATCGCTTGGCTTCGACCACCCGTGTGTTGTCCTTAAATACCACTGAAATTGCTGTAGGGCCATTACCAGGCTTCCCAGTTATTCGCGATTTAGTGGTTGATTTCGATTCGTTTTTTGCCAAAGATGCAGTGATGTTGCCCTATTTGGTCACCGATATCGCTAAGCCTGCCGATGGCAAAGAGCGCTTGCAAAGCCCCAAAGATGCTAACCGCATCGCCTTGGCGGCTAGCTGTAATCAATGTGGTTGCTGTACCTCGGCCTGCCCAGTTCACTGGAGCAACGGCGAATATTATGGCCCATCAGCATTAACTCGCGCCTATCGCTTCGTCGAAGATTCACGCGACACCGCGATTAAGGCTCGCTTAGATATTGTTGGCTCTGAAACCGGCGTTTGGCGCTGCCATACCGTGTTCAACTGCTCAGAATGTCCTAAGTCGATTCCCAATGGCGAAAATATTCAAGCCCTCAAGCGCAAAATTATGCTGAATAAAATTGGCCTTGGGCGGATTGAAGTTAAAGTTGCTCGAACCGAAGCAACTGTCTAAATTCTATGACTGGGCAATCATCAATTCAAACCTTGCTGCACCATTGGCTCAAGCTGTTTGCCTTGGCGATTGCCCAGTTGGTTCAACGCTTCGCCAAGCCACCAAACCAGCTAGCAATGAATGTAGATCAAGCACCACCTATGTCTGTTACCCCAACCGACCAACCAGAATTTGAAGCCGAATTGTTCTCAATTGAGGTAGTTGCAAACCCTGAGTTTGAGACTGCTATGTTGATTGAGCCAGTTGAATTATCATCCCCAACACCAACCCTGACTGAGCATTTAAATCCAGATCTGTTGCTGCGAGCCGAGGCTGTGCTGTTTGTAGCAGGCGATCCGGTTGAGTATGCCACCTTGGCCAAGGCGCTCGAATTGCCTGAGCAGGACATTCCGCTGTTGATTGCTGATTTACGCCAGCGTTTCAATGGGCGCGGCATTCGGTTACAAGATCAAGCTGGTACCTTGCAATTGGTTAGTGCGCCTGAGGCAACCGATGCCCTTGAACGGTTTCTAGGGGTCAGCCAGCCGCAAAAACTCTCGCCAGCAGCCCTTGAGGTTTTGGCAATTATTGCCTATCGCCAACCAGTAACCCGGGCTGGGCTTGAAGCAATTCGGGGGGTTGATTCGAGTGGCGTTGTGCGTTCGCTCTTGGCGCGTGAATTAATTTATGAGGTTGGTCGGGCTGAAACAATTGGCCGCCCAGTGCTTTATGGCACAACCAGTCAATTTTTGCATATTTTTGGGATCACGAGTTTGGCTGAATTGCCAGCCTTTAATTTTGAACGCCAAGCCCCAATCGACCCCGACGCAACTCAAGAACGCCTGTTTTAAGCAATTTAGCTCCCTCACCCCAACGACTTTTTCTAAGCTGCTAGGGCAAGGGAATTCGCTATGATTAAACTGAAGATGCGACTTCGGCTGGCTCAGCCACGCTAGGTTCAGGTTTGGCCGAATGCGGTAAGGCTTTGAATAATTTCAAGCCCCATTGCACCGCAGGCCCGATGCTAACTGCAAACAACAAGGTGCCCCAACCAACATCACCGCCCATAATCCAGCCTAAAAACAATACAGATAGCTCAATGCCAGTGCGAACATGGCGCACAGGCCAGTTGAAACGTTTCACCAAAAACAGCATAAAACTATCGCGTGGGCCTGCTCCCATATTTGCCCCGATATAGGCTCCGATGCCAATGCCACACAGCACCAAGGCTATCAGATAGTAACCCAATTGCCAAGGCCATGAGCTTACCGCAGGAATAAACGGCATAGTTAGGTCGGTGACCAGCCCAATCAAAATAATATTGCTGATTGTGCCCCAACCAAAGCGAATATCAACCACCAGCAACATTGCCATCAGCGCAAAGCCAACTAGCTCGCTGACCAAACCCACCTTCAAGCCAGTTAGTTTGTTAATCCCTTGATGAAAGAGATCCCACGGTCCCAACCCAAAATGGCTCTGCATCATAAAGCTGATTGCGAGGCCATACATGCTCAAGC
Organism: Herpetosiphon gulosus; assembly: GCF_039545135.1. NCBI lineage: Bacteria > Bacillati > Chloroflexota > Chloroflexia > Herpetosiphonales > Herpetosiphonaceae > Herpetosiphon > Herpetosiphon gulosus. The sequence goes on from NZ_BAABRU010000001.1 coordinate 53,590, forward strand.
CAAAGATCAATTGAACCCATTGGCGAGCCGCAACTGGCCGAAAATCGAAGTGCCGCGCGATAAATGAACCAAACATAGAGCCATCCTTGTGGAGCAATAAACCAATAGTATGTGTTTAACAGATTGTCCTAGCAACAACGAGTGACAATCGTTGAACATGGATTAGGACAATTATAGCCAACTTTGACCGTAGGAGGATGGCGCTGCTTTTGCTATACTCGCCCTAGGTTTCGGTTGTTTCTCATTTTGGGAGGTTGTATGCAGCTTCGTGATCGTTTGGGCTGGATGTTGAGTGGTATTTTGCTGGGCATGTTGTTGATGGTGAGTTGCGATGTGGTCAATCAGGCTTCGACGGTTCAGCCAAGTGTGGCCGATGCTGCCGCTGTGCCTTCAACTGGCCCGTTGGCAACCGCCGCTGCCCAGATGCCCGTCAATCAGGCTGGGGTTGATGCCTATAGCAATGTAATTCGGGCGGTCTATAATCGGGGCAATCCTTCGGTCGTTCGCATCGATGTGCAAAGTAACCAAGGCGAATCGCTAGGCACTGGCTTTGTGATCGATAAACAGGGCCATATCGTCACCAATAATCACGTTGTTGGCAGCAGCCGTAGTGTGTTGGTTAATTTTATTGACGGCGAGGCAGCAATTGCCGATGTAATTGGCGTGGATAGCGATTCAGATTTGGCAGTGATCAAGGTGCGCAATCCAAATGCCAATATTTTGGTGCCAGTTGAGCTTGGCGATTCATCGGCGGTGCAAGTTGGCGATGTAGTGGTGGCGATTGGCAATCCTTACGGCGAGAATCGTACCGCCACGGCGGGGATCATCAGCGCAATTCGTGGAGCTAAAAACGAGGGTGGCGGCAGTACCTTCTCAATTCCTGGGGTGTTGCAAACTGACACAGCGATTAACCCAGGTAATTCGGGCGGGCCATTGTTCAACAGTCAAGGTCAAGTAATTGGGGTCAACACCTTTATTCTCGATCCATCGGGGCGCGGCGCGAATATTGGCTTGGGCTTTGCCGTGCCGATCAATTTAGTTAAGCTGGTTGCCCCAGCGATTATTCGTGATGGCAGCTATACTCATCCATTCTTTGGCGCGGTGGTGAGTAGCGTCGATAGCTATTTTGCTGAAGTTAACAATTTGCCCAGCAAAGGCATTATCATTACCCAACTCTATAATGGCCCTGCTGCCGAAGCTGGTTTGCAAGTTGGCGATGTGATTGTGGCGGTCAATGGTGAACCAATGCTCGAATCGGGCGATTTGATTTCATTGTTGGAATTAACAACCCAGCCCGGTGATCGGATTACAGTTACCGTAGCCGAAGGCAATGGCCGTACCCGTGATGTTCAAGTGCAGGTTGGGGCACGCCCAGGCCGCTAGATCAAACCAAGCAGCAAGATTCCACCTTCAGCCCTAGCAGGTTATGCTGGGGCTTTTGCTACAATACAGTCAGGTTTATCGAAAGGGGTTCTGTGTGTCAATCCGTACAAGTTTGGTTGATCTAACCTCGCGTTTAGTGGCGATTCCCAGTGTTTCCGCTGAAAAACGCGATTTGCAGCCAGTGATCGATCTGGTGGTGGCTGAGTTAGCCGATTATCCAGCGGCCTTGCTGCATCACCGTGATGCCAATGTCTACCCAATGTTGGTGGTCAATTTCAACCAAGAACTGCGTAGCGATCTTATCTTAAATGCGCATTTGGATGTTGTGCCAGCCCGCCCTGAGCAATGGCAAGCCTTCGAGCGTGATGGTAAATTGTATGGTCGTGGCACGCAAGATATGAAGGGATCGGCGGCAGTCTACATTGAAATTATTAAGGAAATTGCCCAATTGCCTGCTGCGCAACGCCCTAGTGTCAGCTTTCAATTTGTCACCGACGAGGAAATTGGCGGTGCTAATGGCACGGCTTTATTACGTGATGAAGGTTGGCAGGCCAATCTATTTATTGCTGGCGAGCCGACTAACCTGAATATTTGTCATGGAGCCAAGGGCATTTTATGGTTGGCAGTCGAGCAGCCAGGTGTGCCAGCCCACGGCTCGCGGCCTTGGGAAGGCGTGAATCCAATTGAGCGCTTGGCCAGTGGGCTTGGGCGTTTGTACGACTATTATCCAACTCCTGCGCAAGAAATTTGGCGTACTACAGTCACGCCTGCGATTATCAAAGGCGGCGATGCTGGTAACCGCATTCCAGCCAATGCCCAACTTAATCTTGATATTCGCTGGACACCTGAAGAAGGCGCTGATGCGGTGATTGATAACGTTAAGCAAGCCTTTGCGACTACCAGCGAACCCAACCCCAACGTGCAGATTTTGCATCGTGGCACGGCCCTAAATACGCCTGCCGAGGAGCCAAACTTACAACGAATTGTTGATGCTCAACAAACCAGCCTTGGTCGCCAAGCCCAACTCTTCCGCGAGCATTTCGGCTCTGATGCCCGTTTCTACAGCGATGCAGGCATTCCAGCAGTCTGTTGGGGGCCAGAAGGCGCAGGCTTACACACCGACGACGAGTGGGTCAGCATCGATGGCTTGGTCAATTATTATCAGGCGGTCAAAGCCCTGCTTGGGATGTAGGTGATCCACGAAGGCCGAGGGATCAGGGATCAGGGGTTAGGGGTCAGAAATCAGCTTGGCAGTACGAGGCTGATCCCTGGCCCCTGATAAACCCTGCACCTCTGTGTTAAAGCTTGCGCCCGGTCTTGCGCTTGCATCCTCAGCAATGATTAAAACAAATTGGCTACAGTACGGGAGCACTGTAGCCAATCAAGGAAGATATTGTAAAATTTTTAGCGGCGGGCTGGGCCTTGAGCCAAACGCCCAAGCAGACCACCTTGATTTGGTCGGCTAATATCGCTTGCTTGCGTTGCTGCTGGTTGGGTTGGCAGTGGAGCCGTCGTCAACTCAGGTTGTTTGGCTGGGGTTAGGGTTGGCGTTAAGCTAGCCAATGGCATCGGCGCAGTCGTTGGCTCCAACACCTTAGTTGCTAAGCTTTTAGCAGGATCAACCCCCATAATTGCCACCACGCCAGCTTTGACCAAGCGGACAATTGCTCGTGAAACATCGATTGGCTCGATGATCAAGCGTTCAGCGATCTGGCGAATGCTACTTTCTCCATTGATTGTTCGTGCTACCGCCACCGCCATCGAATCGAGTGGTTGGCTGGGCGTTGCGCCATTGCGAATGTAGGGAATCGCATTATCGCTAGGGATGAAAATGCGCAATTCGCTCCACGAACGAGCGCGATCCTCAGCTTCATCGCATAAGCTCATTGCATCCGAGAGCATTGTTTCTTGGGTTAGCTCGCGTAAATCGCGCACGGCGAATTCAGCGTTGGGTTCTTCAAATAGCAGCCAAACTGCCTCTGGCCCAACTTTATCGTTATATTCAGCGTGGCGTACCAGCCCATCGCGGGTCAGGATCAAGCCACGTCCATGTTTGCCGACAATTTCAAGCTCGCCACACATTGAGCTTTGTTGCATTAGTTCGAGTAATTCACGTAAAGGAAAGCTGTTGAATGTGCCTGTTAGTTCCATGGCAACCTCCCGAATCTGTTTGCCATAGTAACATAACTAACTTATACATATGTCAATCTGTAGTCCCCTTCTTGGTTAGTACTGAGATTTACTCCTGCGGTTAAAACAATCACGAGGCAGTAGTACTGCCCCGTGACTTCCGTTAATCCGAATTGATTATTTGGGATTTAGCGTGGTAATGGCCGTTCTGGCACGCCAGTCAAATCTTCTGGGGTGCTTGGGCGTTGCTCAGCAAAGACCAAGGTGGTGTTGGCTGGCACAATGTATGGCCCGCGAATGTTGTTGTATGTTCCACCGTTGATTTCGTGAGTTTCCAGAATCGCGCCATAGCTGGTCAAACCAAACGAATCGGCTTGCGCATAGATTCGACTGCCAGCACTGAGTTGGCCTGGTGGTACGAAGCTCAAATCTGAGCGATAGTATTGGCCACCGCTGATTAAGGTCAGGGTTGCGTTCGGTGCTAACACCGGCGCATTGGTTGGAATTGCCCATGCCATTCCGAAGAGCCCAATACTATTCCATGGTTGGTTGACTGCGGTCGGTGCTTGGGCTGGATTGATATAGGCATCAACCCAATAGCCGCCCGACAGTGGCTCCGAACCTGTGTTGCGAATCGTGACTCGAACTGTACCATTGAGCACTTGAATGCTATCAACCACTACGTCAACCGAGGCTGGTTTGGTCGCCATTGGGATGAAGACCAAAGCCCGATCATCATTGATGATCGTGATTGTGCTGGTGATTGGGGTGCCAAAGGCTGTTCCAGCTGGGTTGGTCAAGCTCAACAAGATGGTTTCGTTGAGTTCATAGGTGCTATCATCAAGGATTGGCACAATCACTTCAACGCTGGTTTGGCCTTGTGGGATGGTCAGCGTTTGAGTAACTGGGGTGTAATCGCTGAGATTGGCCGTACCGTTGCTAGTAGCAAAAGTTACCTGAACTGCGCTATTTGGATTTGGCGCGTTCAGTTGAACGGTTACGGTTGCGCTGCCAGTTGCTTCGACCACCTCGTAATTGTTGAGGCTGAAGCTGATGCGTGGCACAACCAAGGCCACAATCGCGCTAGCATTATTGTTGGCTAGCAGTTGGTCAATCTCATCGCTGACACTGACATTGTTGATTAAGGTTGTATCGCTCGCCAAGCTTGGGCTGATAATCCCCGAAATTTGAATCGAACCACTCGCGCCTGCTGGCAGATCATTGACCGTCCAAACGTAACTTGGGTTGGCTCCAGTATCGGTGATCGTCAAGCCTTGGCTGCTCACATTCACGTTGGTCAGCAATGGTGAGACAATATCGGTCAAGACGATGTTGCTGGTTTGCAGGTTGCCAGTGTTGGTCAGATGGATGGTAAAGGTGACTGGCGTGCCTGGCGTTGCAACACTTGGTGTAACTTGCTTGCTAATCGCTAAATCAACGCTGGTTATGGTGACAGTTACATCATCGCTGGCGTTGTAGCTACGTTCTAAGTTAACCGTACCACTGGCCGAAGTCCAACTGAGATCAACCTCGTTGACCAAGCTTGCGCCAATCGCTAAGGCTGGTGGCGAAGCGACGCGGGCTTGGTAGCCCAGTACCGTGGTCGAGCCAGTTGCGAAGCTAGCGAAGGTTGCTTCGACCGTTGTGCCATTGATTACAAAGCTGGTTGGAGCTGGGCCTGAGATAACGTTCAGCGAGCCAGCAACTGCACTCAAGCCGGTTGGCAAGCTATCTGCAACCAGCAGATCATAGGCGATCGAATTGCTTTGGGCGGTGTGTTCAATTGTCAAGGTGTAATCGAGCACTTGACCAAAGTCAGGCGTGCTGTCATCAACCGCCTTCACAATTGTCAAGGTTGGTTCAATCACATCGACGGTGGCGGTGTTGATTGTATCGGTCAAGCTTGGGTCGGCGCTACCATTGACGCTATTCAGCAGTTTCGCGCCACGCACCACGCTACTGCTACCATCGACGGTTGCTTGGTAGGTGATCGTAAAGCTGTCGTTATCGATGGCATTGGCAGCATTGACATTGCCTGGGTTGACCACGCTGCTCGCAGCAATCGTCAAGGTTTGACCACTGAGGTTAGCAGTCAAGCCATTGACGGTCATGCCGTTGGCGTTGGCAACGCTGGCCGAACCAGCGACATAGGTCAAGCCAACTGGCAAGGTGTCAACAAAGCTCAGATTGTTGGTCGTGCCTTCGAGTACCGTTGCGGTTAAGACATAGGTCACAACTTCGCCGAAGGTTACTTGGCTGCCAACTGTGCTAGCAATGCTGGTGCTCGCCACGGCTTTTTCAAGCTCAAAGCTGGTTGCAACTGCGTAATCCAACACATTGCTGTCAGCAGTGAAGCTTGGTAATTGTGATCCGCTAACATTCTTCCAGGTGATTGAACCTTCGCTGCTAGCCGTCGCACCTTGGTTGATGCTATTGGGCAGGGTGTATTCAATAACGACGGTTAGACGTTGGTCGTTGCTGCCATTGGTATTGATCAAGAGATTAATGTTGCCAGTGTTGATCAAATCGCCGTTGGCATCGAAGCCCAAATTGCCACTAAAGTTGGTGCTAGTTGCGCCATCGCTGACAATCGCCGAAACCAAGGCTGGTGTGCCAAAGCTTGCTGGCAAATCAACATTCAAATCGACATCATAGGCTGAGGCCAAGCTATTGGTGGTATGGCTAATCACCAGTTGCTGGCGGAGCTTATCGGCGGCATCTAAGCCACCATCAGCAGTAAGTTTGCTCAAATTGATGTTGAGATCTGGCTCAACCACAGTAACGGTAACTGAGTTATCGCTATCGCTCAGGTTGGGGCTAGCCGTGGCATCAACATCGTTGGTCAAGGCTGTACCCGAAGGCACGTTTTGGCCGACAGTTGCACGATAGATCAAGCTGAAACTATCGGTGTCGAGGCCATCACTTGGGTAGCTACCAGGGTTGGTCGCTGGATCGACGCGGAAGATCACATTTTGGCCAACGCTGGTCACTGTAAAGTTATTCAGCGTAATTCCGCCATTGCTCAAGATTGCGCCTGAGCCAACTTCATAGCTCATGCCAACTGGCAAGGTATCGGTCAGCACAATATTGCTGGTGCTACCTTCAATCACTGCTACTTCGAGGGTATAGGTGACGGTCTGGCCAGCTGAAACCGTACTAGCAGCGGGCACAATCGCCTTAGTCACTGTAAAGAACGAAGCAATTGCAGCGTCAACGCTATCGGTTTGGCTGTAGCGAGGCAAGCTCACATCTGCTGCGTTGCGCCATGTTACGCCGCTTTGCATGCTGGCCAAGCTGGCTGGAGCAGCAGTGTTGTTCACTTGAGCGCTAATCGTCAAGACAATTTGCGAGCCAATTGGCATGCTTGCTGGGGTATTGGTTTGCAGGTTGTTGCCAACAATTGCAAAGCTACCACCAGTTGCCCCGCCAGTTTGTTGGGCATTAACAATGTTCAAATTGCTGAGATTGCTGGTAAAGCTGCTGGTAATTGCCACGGTGTTGGCATCCTGGGCATTGGCTCCAGCAGGGTTGTTAATCGTCACGACGAAGGTGATTGGATCGCCTGCTTCGAGCTGGGCATCGCTGGTTTCAGCAACATTCAGCGTCAATTCAGGTTCTTGGACTGTGACGCTGACCGCATTGTTGTTATCAACCAAACCTGGGCCGGCGGTTGCATCAACATCGTTGGTTAGGGTTGCGCCCAAGCTCACATCGTTATCAACAGTTACCAAATAGCGAATTACAAAGCTATCGCTATCGGTTGCTGCGGCGTTATTGACATTACCTGGGTTGACCACGCTGCTGGTTGCAATCGTCAGGGTTTGGCCGCTAAGCGAGGCATTGAAGCCGTTGATCGTCATGCCATTGGCATCGAGCACTTGGGCTGAGCCAGCAACATAGCTCATACCAACCGGCAATGTATCGACCCATTGGGCATTATTGGTTGTGCCTTCCAGTACCGTCGTGGTTAAGGTATATTCAACTACTTGGCCTGGCGAAACTGTACTGGTTGCTGGCGAAATCGCCTTCGTTACGCTCCAAACACTTGGAACCGTAATTGTTGGTGATGAGCCATTGGCTATGTAAATTGGTCGGCTTACTCCACTGGCATTCGACCAAGAGATGTTTGCTGTGTTGCTAAAGCTCGCGGTTGGAGTAATGCTATCGCGAACTGCGCCTTGCACAATCACAGTCAAAACCTGATCGTTTGAGCCATTGGTATCAATCAAAAGATTGAGATTGCCAGTTACCCTGAGAACACCACCACTGAGCGAGAAATTACCAGAAACATTGGTGCTGGTAGCACCATCGCTGACAATTGCTGAAACCAGCGTCAGGTTTTGGAGTTCTAATGGCAAGGTGTCAGTCAGCAAGACCGACGTTGCATTATTGTTGCTGCTTGGCACGTGAGCTACGCGAATTTGGTAGCGTACCGTATCGCCAGCATCAACCCCACCAGTTGCGGTGGTGATGGTTTTGACTACGCTCAGGGTTGGTTCAACCACGGTCACCGACACCTGATTGTTGTTATCGACCAAGCTTGGGCTAGCACTTGAATCAAGGTCGTTGGTCAAAACAGTGCCACCAGCGACATTACCGACTACTGTTTGGTAGCTCATCAAGAAGGTGTCGATATCAACGCTGCCAGCATTGTTGGTATTGCCGGGGTTGACGATACTGGTTGCGCTAATCGTCAGGGTTTGGCCGCTGAGCGATACATTGAAATTGTTGATCGTCACGCCGTTGGCATTCGAGATTTGCGCCGAACCCGGCACATAGCTCATACCAGTTGGAATTGTATCAACCCAGACTGGATTGAGGGTTGTGCCTTCAATCACGGTCGTGCTAACGGTGTAAGTTACGACTTGACCGATGCTGACTTGGGTGATTGGCGGAACAATAAACTTACCAACTGTCCATGTGCTCGCCACATTGATCGTGGGAGTCGTGGCACTATCGTTATAGTTGGCGTTAAAGACACCGCCCGGGTTACGCCATGTAAGGTCGGCAGTATTGTTGATCGTGCTGAGTGGCGTAGTTGAGTCAGCCACCGCACCCCGAACCATCAAGGTCAACACTTGGTCGTTAGCGCCATTGGTGTTGAGATCCAGGCTAAGGTTGCCCGTGGTGCGTAATTGGCCTCCAACAATTGTGAAATTGCCAGCAACATTGGTGGTAGTTGCCCCATCACTGACTGTTGCCGAGAGAATGCTGGTAGCAGTCAATTGGCTTGGCAAGGTGTCGGTAATCATTACGCTAGTGGCGTTGGCTCCGCTACCTGCGGTTGGCTGCACCTTGATGAAATAGCGTACTTCATCACCAGCATCAACTCCAGTGGTGACTGAATTGATCGTCTTGCTGATGTTGAGTTCTGGCTCAACCACCGTAACTGTGACTTGATTGTTGGTATCGCTCAAGCCTGGGTCGGCACTCGCATCAACATCATTAGTTAAGAGCGTGCCGCTGGTGGCGTTGCCTGCTACGGTTGCCTGATAGGTAATCGTAAAGCTATCGGTATCGGCAACCGCTGCATTATCAACGTTGCCTGGATTGAGCACGCTGCTGGCGCTGATGGTTAGTACTTGGCCGCTGACATTGGCGGCAAAGCCATTGACCGTCATGCCGTTGGCATTTTCAATCACTGCCGAAGCTGGTACATACGTCATGCCAACTGGCAACGTATCAACCCATTGAATATTATCGGTTGTACCTTCGATTAAGGTTGTGCTCAATCGGTAGGTAACGGTTGCTCCAGCCCCAACTTCAGGGCCAGGTGCAACTACCGTTTTGGCTACGCTAAAGCTGTTGGCAACGGTAATCGTTGGCGCAAGATCGGTCGCCGTGTAGCTGGCCCGTTGGACACCAGCGCTATTTCGCCATGTGACGGTTGCAGCGTTAGCAATCGCGCCACCTGGGTTAATTTGGTTGCGGACTTGGCCTGCCACGATAATCGTCAAACGTTGATCATTGGTACCATTAGTATCAAGCAACAAGTTTGGTGGCGTGATAGTTACTAAATCGCCGCTACCATTGATTGCAAAGTTGCTAGAAACATCGGTGTTGGTTGCGCCATCGCTAATCGTGGCACTTTCAATCACAAAGTTTGGCACGCCAGCTGGCATATCATCGCTGATATTGATATTAAATGCGTTGGCATTGCTTGCGGCTTGATGCGAGACCTCAATCCGGTAGCGCACGGTATCGCCAGCATCAACCCCGACTGAACTGGTTGTGAGTGCTTTATCAATTGCCAAGCTTGGCTCAACCACTGTAACGCTGGCTGAATTATTGTTGTCACTCAAACCTGGGTTGGCACTCGCATCAACATCGTTGGTCAATACTGTGCCAGCAACATTGCCAGCAACATCATTCACGGTCGCTTGATAACTGACGGTAAATGCATCGGTATCGGCAACGGCAGCATTATCAACATTGCCGGGGTTGGTTACACTAGTGGCATCAATTGTTAATACTTGACCACTGATCGAAGCATTCAGCCCAGTAACTGTCATGCCGTTAGCATTTTCAATCACTGCTGAGGCAGGTACATAGCTCATGCCTGCGGGCAAGGTATCGACCCATTGCAGATTATTGGTTGTACCTTCAATCACGGTCGTGCTCAAGCGATAGGTGACGGTTGCGCCGACGGCAACGTTTGCGCCTGGGGCGGCCACCGTCTTGGTGACACTAAAGCTAGCTGGAATCGTGATCGTTGGTGCAAGATCGGTGGCGGTATAGCTGGCCCGTTGCACACTTTCGCTATTGCGCCATGTGACAGTTGCGGCGTTGGCAATCGTGCCACCTGGATTAACCGTGTTGCGAACCGTTCCGCGCATCACAATCACCAAGACTTGATCACTTGGCCCATTAGTATTGAGCGCTAGGTCTACTGGCGTAAGTGTGACCAAATCGCCACTGCCATTGATGCTAAAGTTGCTCGCAACATCAGTGGTAGTAGCACCATCGTTGATGATCGCACTTTCAATCACTGTGCCTTGCAAAGCGGCAGGCATATCATCGGTGATATTCAGGCCAAAGGCGTTGGCATTACTGGTTGCTTGAGGGAAGACTTCAATGCGGTAACGCACGGTATCGAAAGCATCGACCCCAGCGGTGCTGGTGCTGATGCTCTTATCAATCGACAAGAGTGGCTCACGCACTGTAACACTAACCGAGTTATTGTTATCGGCTGCTACGCCATCAGCAGTCGCATCAACATCATTGGCTAGCACCGTACCAGCAACATTGCCAGGCACATCGTTGACCCGAGCCTGATACGAAATCGTAAAGCTATCTGTATCCATAGTTGCCGAATTATCGACATTACCAGGATTGACGACACTTGCTGTAGCGAAGGTCAGGGTCTGACCCGAGAGTGAGACGGTAACGGTTGCAATGGTCATCCCATTTGGGGTTATGGTTGATGAGCCAGAAACATAGCTCATGCCAACCGGCAAGGTATCAACCAATTGCAGATTATTGGTTGTGCCTTCTAAGACATTGACGGTTAATTGATAGGTAACAATACTGCCAATGGTAGGTGTGCCACCTGCAATTACTGTTTTGGTTACCGTAAATGGTGCTGGAACCGTAATATTTGGCGCGGCGCTCGAATCGTTGTAATTTGAGCGTTGGAGTGAGGTTGCGTTGCGCCAAGTAATATTGGCGGTGTTGGCAATCGTTGCGCCAGGCGTTACTGCATTGGTAACAACCCCACGAACAATAATCGTTAAGGATTGATCGGTTGTGCCATTGGTATTGATATTAAGATTGGTAGCGGTTGTCGTCGAAAGTTGGCCTGAGCCATTGATTGTGAAATTACTGGTCACATCAGTATTGGTTGCGCCATCGCTGATCGTTGCCGATTCAACAACTGGTGAACCAAGCAATGCCGGAAGATCATCAACCACACTCAGATCATAGGCTTGGGCCGTGCTGGCAGCGGTATGATCGACCCGAATGCGGTAGCGCACGGTGTCGCCAGCATCGACGGCGGTTGATACGCCAACAATTGTTTTGCTCACATCCAAGAATGGCTCAACGATCGTCAGGTTGTGGGTATTGCCAGTATCACCTTGGCTTGGGTTGGCTGCGGCATTGACACTATTGGTCAAAACCACGCCGCTGACATTGGCTGGTACATCAAGCACTTTTACTTGATAGGATAAGCGGAACACATCGCTATCAGCGGTTGCCCCGTTATCAACATTGCCTGGGTTAACCACACTGCTTGCATTAATCGTCAAGGTTTGGCCGCTGACATTGGCAATTAAGCCATTGATTGTCATGCCATTGCTATTACTAACGTTAATTGAGCCTAGCACATAACTGGTATTCGCAGGCAAGGTATCAACAAATTGTAAGTTATTAGTCCTGCCTTCAATCACCCCAACATCAAGATGATAAGTAACATCTTGGTTAATCAAGGCCTCAGTTTCAAGGCTCGATTTGCTGACGGTAAAGGCGCGGGCCATGGTTGCATTGACATTGGCACTGCTATCAGTCAAGCCAGCAACCGTGCCAAGTGAGGCGCTATTGCTCCAAGTCGTATTAGCAACATTGCCAAAAACTGTACCTGCCACAGTTGTATCAGCAACTTTGGCGTTGAGCACTAAAGTTAGTTTTTCGCTGTTGTTGCCATTGGAACGATAGCGCAGATTAAACGGCGCTGTTGTGGCTAGGTCGCCACTTCCAATAGACATATTACCTGCTACGTTGGTATTCGTTGCTCCATCGCTTACGATAGCGCTAACAATACTGGGGCTATTGAGTTGAGCTGGTAAATCATCAGTCAGGTTGAGGTTAAATCCATCGGCTAAACTCAACGAAACCGTATCAGCCCCTTCAACAATGGTGGCATGTTCCACTTCAATTTGATAGGTGATCGTATCAAAGGCATCGAGGTTGGTAATATTGCTGGTGATGGTTTTGCGCACATTCAGAATTGGCGTAATCAATTGGCCAAAAATTTCTGATTCGCCCGCTGTTTGACCATCACGATTATCGGCCCCACCCCAGACAACCAAGCTATGGTTGAGGGTCTGGCCAGCGTAGGCAATCCCAATGAAGCCATTGGCAAAATGAGTATCACTGCCACTTGGCCCCATATCGCTCACTTGCACATCATTGGGAGCGATGCGTGCGCCAGTTTGGGCATTAATTTTTTGAGTAAAGATTTCGCGTTCGGTATTGCCAGGCGCACTGGGAGCCATCCAGGCGATAATAAATTGGTTATCGCGTGAGTTATAGGTAATCGCGGGGTCGGTTGAAACCCCGGTATTGGTTGATGAGAGCGCCAACAGGCCACCACTCAGCGCACCAGTTGCTCCATTGACCAGCTGACCATAGACGTTATAGACCGAGTTGGTCACATTATCGCCCGACCAAATAACCATGTAGAGATTATTATTGGGATTATAACCAACATTAACATCAAACGAATCTTGATTAACGTTATTGGCGATCAAGAAATCGTCAGCGCCAACCTCAGTTAAGGCTGCGCTCAAACGTTGACCATAAACATCAAAATCGCCGTCGGTGCCACTATCATCGGAGCGCCAAACGACTAAATATTCATTATTGACACTATTCCACACAATATTCGGGTCTTCAGGGCGGATGGTGGCAGTACCAGTTGTACCAACATCGGAAACTTTAACATCGCCACCGATCTCGATCAGGTTGCCGCCGCTATAGCCGAGCAACTGAACATACACTTCAAATTCACCCTCGGCTCGTCCGCCAACCATATCATCGCCATACCAAACCACTGCATATTGGTTGTTGGTGGCGTTATAAGCCACGGATGGCTCAAAGGCATCAAGCGTATTTACGCCATCTGCGCCCATTTGGCTTACTCGGAAGGGAGTGCCAATCAAGCTACCATTGGCAGCAACCCGCTGAGCATAGATTTCTAGTTCATTGGTGATCCCGGCGGCGGCTTGGCTATCGCCTTCAAAAATCACTAAATATTCGTTATTGACGCTATTCCAAACTACTTGCGGCTTGGCGTAGGTATCTTGAACATCAGCATCATCGGCAATCAAAAAGTCGTTGGTGCCAATTTCAGCACCAGTCGCTGCATCGATTAACTGACCATGCAAGTTTAATGAGCCAGTGGCAGTTTCTAAGCCTTCCCACACCAACAGATATTGGCTATCGGTGGCATTATAGGCAACCACAGGATTAACGGCGATACTGCCATCACTATTGCCAAGCCCACCCATATCGCTCAACAACACATCGTTGGAGCCAAGGAGGGGCGCAGCCATCGGGCGTTCAGCCAACGTTTGGGCTTGCTGCACAGGCTTTGGAGCGGCAAAGGCTCCACTTCCTTGCAGCACAAACAGCACTCCAGCTAGGAGTGCCGCTACCACAGCAGAAAGTCGAGATTGTTTCAACACAGCGGGATACCTTTCTGTTTGGGTTACCTTCATCAGACACACAAATATGAGTTGAGCCAGCCACTGCGTGGCGCTTGTTCGATTGTGCGAAGCAGTGGATGAAGATCAAGATTCGCCAGCTCAAGTGGCATAACTTGGTTGGTGGCTTGATCGGTTGGATGAGCTTGAACAATAAACAATGTAGGCACACTGGTTTGTTGGCTTGAATAGCGCTCGATTGAGCCGCGTGGAGTTGTCCATACCGCCTTGGCTAGCACTTGCAAGCGCTGTTGATCGTCAGAATTGGGCGAATCAAGCAAGGCTTGAGCGAGGTAAGCCCCAGCTTCTAGACCTAAAAGATGCGCCAATGCTTCAAATGGGCTTGTTGCTGCATTCGCTGTCGCAAGCGCATCTGGATGCCATGGCAAACAGGTAGTTAGGGCTAACTTTGAGCGTAGCTCAGGCTCGATTTCAAACCAAACCATTGGGCTAAGCACTAACTGACGCTTGCCAACAAACGGGCTATCTATCCACGCTGCTAAAAATTGTTTTGCCTCAGGGCCGCATGCCGTATAAAAGAGCAGATCGCTAGGGGTTTCTGCCAAATAATGCCAGAGTGGCGCAAAATTGCCGCGATCGGGCGCAACATGGCTCAGGTAGTGGCCAGTTGCCTCGCCTCCAGCATGGTTAAACCCCTCTAAAAGGGCATAATGCAGATCATAACCACTATCGTAGTGGCTCAGCGCATGCACAGTTGTGCGGCCCAAATGTTCAGCCGCCCAACGCCCAAGCGCATAGTGGGCCTGCCATAACCCCAAACTGTGTTGAACAATCCACGGATGTTGTTCGCTGTGGCGCGGAATATTTTCACCAAGATTGACAACCAGCGTTGGGCGTGGCATGCGCTCCAAAAAGGGCGTAACGTATTCGATTAAGCCAGTTTGAAGCCACAGCACTAAAATATCGACCTGACGGTTGCCGAGCAATTGTTGGATTTTTTGCTCAAGCATAATCACTCCAGCCCCAACTTCTTCAACATACACGTGTACATCGTTGATAATGCCATCGTGAATGCTGGGGGCTAGAGCGCTACGAAACCCTTGTTCAAATTGCTCAGCAATCGCCGATCGATCGACTGCGAAAGGGATGAGCATACCAATACCCAAACGCTGATTGTTCATTCCTTTAAATCCTCAACCAAATTAAGTTTGTGATGGGAAGATGCCTTGTAAGGCAATACAAAAATTAATTGTCAAAAACGGAGCCATATTCAGGTGGGCTTGGCTGCCCCCAACATTGCTAACCGCCAGTGGGTTCATCGTACCATTTGGGCCTGTGGTGGTATAGCCATTGACCCCACTCGAACGGGCAGGCGGATAGCCACTAGCGCTATTGGCTGGTTGGTTTGAGGCGGCTAAGCTATGATTATGGGTTGGTAATTCTGTAATACTCAAGGTATGTGCTTGCTCACCCGCCCGTTCGCCTAAAGTATGCCCACCACCCATATGGATCGGAACGCGCCCACGTAAATCGGGCAAAGCAAAATTAACGCGACCATCGCCACCATAGGTTGTACCCAAGAGCGAAAAGAGGGCTTGGTTTTGGTTGATTGGCAACAATTGGCCATTACACAAAGCCCAACCACGTGGGGCAAATACGAACGAAAACAGGCGAATTTCGGCTAAAAATGGTTCTGCCATATTAATGTCATCCTCTTAAATAGCTTAATGCCGATCGTTCGAACTTAGGTGCGGGGTGGGAAGACCCCTTGTAGGGCAATAATAAAATTCAGGGTTAGATAGGGCTGCATATTATTATGCGGTTGATCTCCACCAGTTAATGAAAGTTCTTGCGGCGATAGCGTTGTATCGGGAGCATTGCGAAAGGCATCGGTTGATTCGCTGCCACCAAAGAGATTATTCGTTGGATCAGCGTTATTGCCATCGATCCCAACATAATTAAAGATATGGTTATGGCTGGGGATTTCGCTTTGTAATAAGGTGACAGTTTCAGAACCACCAGTTTCTCCCAGATCGCGTAAACTCAAGCCTGGCCCTTGTCCTTGATGCATTGGGGAACGCCCTTGGAAATCGGGCAGGGCAAAGTTGCTTTTGCCATTCCCCCCATAGGTTGTACCTAATAACGAAAATAAAGCGGTATTTTGGGAAAGTGGCAACAACTGACCATCACAAAAAGCCCAACCGCGGGGTGCAAAATTGAATCCAACAATCCGAATTTCAGCGACAAATGGGTCTGACATACAAGCACCTCAACAATTACATATACTTAACGATTCAAGGCCTGTTTTTTTCGCTTAGGTTGGGGAGGGGAAGATGCCATATAACGAAATAATGAAATCTACAACTAAATAGGGGGACATATTCATATGTGGCTGCGAACCACCAAGCAGGCCAATGGTGTTGTTGGCAAATGGCGAAAGATCCCCAGCGGTTGCGCCTGCAACATATAAATTGGTTGCCCCAGCCTTGGCCCAAAATCCATTTTGCGGAATATTGGTTGTACCATTGTTCGAGCTGACCAAAGCTGGGTGGCTATGGGCAGGTATTTGTGAAACCGTCAGCGTGACTTCTTCCACTCCACCCGTTTCAGCCAAAACGAACCCGTTGCCTTGATGCAATGGAAAACGCCCACGTAAATCGGGCAAGGCAAAGGTTTCTTGGCCATCGCCGCCATAGGTTGTGCCAATTAATTGAAAAAGGGTTTCATACTCTGAGATTGGCAACAATTGTCCTTCGCAGAACATCCAGCCAGCCGGGGCAAAATTGCCACCAAACATCCGAATTTCACCAACATACGGTTGTCCCATGTGCGATCCTCCAAAAACTAAGGCCGCCATTCCATTTCGGTATACATACTCAAGCCACCGACAGCTTGAAATCCGAGGCGCTCGTACCAAGTACTTACCTGCGGATTTTCTTTATAGACATATAAACGAATCCGGCGTTGGCTAGCCTTAGCTTCAGCAATAAACTGAGTCATAAGTTGCCGACCAATGCCACGCCCACGAAATTGGGGCAGGATCGTTATATCTAAAACGCGCATTAGGGTTAAACTTTGAAATGTGTACCAGTTGCCAACTGGCTTGGCTTTATACAGCACAATTTGGTAGTTGCCATCGGGGTAGTGTTGCATGTAGTGGGCATGCTGGGCATGATATTGCATTTTGATGAAATCGGCCTTACGGGTTTCATCCCAATCAACGCGAGCCAATTCGGCTGCCCGCGTCGAGGCATACAAATTAAGTAGCAGCGACTCATCCTTAGGAGTCGCTGCCCGCAGACTCAGTGGGGCTGCTAATCCAATCATCGGTGATCTCCTTCAGCACACCAAACCCTAGAGAATCAAGCAAACCGAGTCTTATTCAAAATATGGTTGAATTACGCCGCTACGAATTGAATCAAGTCGCTGTTGAACGCTGACTTGATCAAGCGCTGCCAAGCTGATTGGTGCTACTTGCCGTTGTTGGCTAACTAAAAAGTGCAGGTAGGTTGGAGCATGGCTTGTACGATAGGCATTGATCGTGGTTGCCCCACGCAACCCATCATAACGAATGGCTTTTTGCCCAGCCTGAGCACTGGCAATCAACAACGCTGTATCGTAGCCAAGCGCATGATGACGGGTTGGTTCAGCCCCAGACACTTTGCTAAATGCCTGTTGGAAACTTGGGTTACTCGCTGTATTCCAACCACCAGCATAGGCCAAATCTAGCCCTTGTTTGCGCAGCCGTTGGGCTAATTTAGCATCGATCATGGCATTGGGCGTAAGCCACAGGGCTTTGCTGCTGGCGGTATAGCTCTGCCACCATTGCTGCGATTCGGCGGCATTTAATGCTAGATACACAACATCTGGATTGAGGTTGGCAACTTTGGCGGTGAGATCGGCTGAATCAAAACTGAAATCGCCAATTAACTCAGCGCCTGCCGCCGATAGACCTTGGGCAAAACCCCAAGTACAATCATAGCCACTGAGCGCATTTGAACGAATGATGATCGCGCGTTTGCCCCGTTGTTGGCTGGCCCAAACTGCGCTTTGCCAAGCAGCATCGGCCATGCCAAAACTATTGATCAACAAATTAGGGCTGGGGTTGACCAAGGCGAAATGCTCACCCAGGGTTGCCGCAACAATCGCTTGGTTGGGCAAACTGGCACTGAGGTTTTGTAGCCCCAAGGGTGTGCCAAGGCTTAGCCAAAGATCGGCGGTTGCCGATTTAGCGGCGAACACTTGGCTAAGGCTTTGGGGCGTTTGAAGATTAAATCGAAAGGGAACTACTGCTTGCTCGCTGGCAAACTGCAAGCCTGCCAAAAACGCTAGTGTTGCACGATGGTTGTGCAATTCTGTGGGCAGGATAACTCCAACCTGCATTACCTCTGGCTCTCGTAGCCGAATAGGGCTTCCCTCGTTGGCAGCGGCTAGCTCGGGCATGCTGGCAAGCAACCCGGATATAGCGCCCAACTTGAGAAACTGCCGCCGATTGATGGCTTGATTGTGATCTTGATCGGGCATGGTGGCATCCTCAAATGTATTAAATATGGGTGTGGATCGGGCAATGCGCCAAAAGCATACCATAGCCCTGGAATAACCCTTGTAGGAAAAAGGTCATAGTAGGATATAGTACCTAGGCTGATAGATAAAAAATTAAAAAGCCACCGCATGGGGTGCGGTGGTGAAATGAGCCTTGCAAGAATCAAAACTTACACTTGGCTCATGGGGGATTTTCGGGCTTGTACAGTCAGTTGAGTTGAATTAAGCGTTGGCCTACTGGTGGTAGGCCAAGCTGCAATCTTCCAACAACCACAAGTCCTAGACTTCCATGACCTCGGCTTCTTTGGTCGTGCCGATGGTTTCAACTTCCTTTTGGAAGCGGTCGGTCAATTTTTGCAACTCTTCTTGGCCACGGCGTTCGTCATCTTCCGAGATAGCCTTATCTTGTTGCAATTTGCGAATCGCATCTTGGGCTTCGCGGCGCACATTACGAATCGCGACTTTGCCATCTTCGACTTTGGCCTTGACCTGTTTGACCAACTCCTTACGGCGTTCTTGGGTCAATTGGGGAATCGCCAAGCGGATGATTCGGCCATCGTTGCTGGGGTTGATGCCCAACTCGGAATTTTGGATGGCCTTTTCAATCGCCTTGATCGCCCCTTGATCGTAGGGTTGAATCGTGATCATACGTGATTCGGGGGTAGCGATGTTGGCCAATTGGTTGAGTGGCATTTCAGAGCCATAATATTCAACCTTCAAATCTTCGACCAAGGCGGGAGAGGCGCGGCCAGTGCGCACTGCACCAAGGGTATGGCGCAACGAATCGATGCTCTTTTTCATTTTGCTTTCAGCATCGCGTAAAACATCTTTAACCGTCATACAAAAACTCCTTGTCATTTGGCTAATGCTACCCAGCGGTAGCGGGGGCTTCAGTGCTGGCTTTGCTAATCAAGGTTCCAACCTGTTCACCTAGCACAATTCGTTCCAAATTGCCTGGGCTATCGAGGCTAAATACAATGATTGGAAGATTATTATCCATGCAAAAGGTCAGCGCCGTACTGTCCATAATCGTTAAGCCACGGGTCAGGGCATCAAGATAGGTGATATGGTCAAATTTGGTTGCTTTGGGGTCGGTGCGTGGGTCAGCGCTATACACCCCATCAACCCGGTTTTTGGCCATCAGAATCACATCGGCATCGAGTTCGGCAGCGCGTAAAGCTGCGCCCGAATCGGTGGTGAAATAAGGATTACCAGTGCCAGCGGCCAAAATAACCACCCGCCCTTTTTCCATATGGCGCACCGCTCGCCGCCGAATGTACGATTCTGCCACCTCATCCATTTTAATCGCGGTCATGGCACGGGTTTGCATGCCGTTCCGCTCAAGCGCATCTTGTAAGGCTAAGGCATTGATAATCGTTGCCAGCATGCCCATGTAATGAGCTTGGGGTGGTTCCATACCAGCTTTGATTGCTGGGCCACCACGCCAGATATTGCCGCCGCCAAGCACAATTGCCACTTGCACCCCATGCGCCAACAATGGCTTAATCTCGGCTGACATATAGTTTAACACGTCAGGCGAAATATTGGTTTTACCATCGCCAGCCAATGCTTCGCCACTGAGCTTGAGCAAAACCCGTTTGTAGCGTGGTTGCATACCAGAACCCTCCAAGTGAAAGTCAAAAGGTCAAAAGCAAGGAAGAAACAAACACCTGCCTGATTTCAGAAAAAAACCGCCGCCTGCGGATTGAGTACAATCCACAAACGACGGTTGAAAGTGCCAAGATTGGGTTGCGCCAATCGTCGCACTGTTTAGTTGCTGCCAACTTCAAAGCGGCTAAAGCGGCGTACCACGATGTTTTCGCCCAATTTAGCAATCGCTTCTTGGACTAAATCTTTGATCTTGACGCTGGGGTCTTTGACAAATTCTTGTTCGAGCAACACGACTTCGCCATAGAATTTCTCGATACGACCTTCAACAATTTTTTCGATAATATTGGCTGGCTTGCCACTATCGACATTTTGTTGGCGCAAGATTTCGCGTTCGCGTTCGACTTCGGCTGCTGGCACTTCTTCGCGATTGACATATGATGGGTTGGTTGCAGCAACGTGCAAGGCCAAATCATAGGCCAATTTCTTAAAATCGTCGGTTTTAGCCACGAAGTCGGTTTCGCAGTTTACTTCTACAATCGCAACAACTTTATTGCCTGGGTGCACATAAACTTCGATCCGGCCATCGCTGGCATCGCGTGATGATTTCTTGGCGGCGGCGGCCAAGCCTTTTTCGCGCAAAATTTTGATTGCAGCATCAACATCGCCACTGGTATCGGTCAGCGCCTTCTTGCAGTCGAGGATGCCAGCGCCGGTGCGTTCGCGGAGTTCCTTGACTTGATCCATCGAGATACTCACAGGGTATTCTCCTTGTTGTAAAAACGGACGAGCATTGTTGCTCGTCCGGGGTCTGGGTGTCTATCGATACTAGGACGGCATTCGCGAGCGCAGGCCGGAATGACCTCGGCCTAGAATGCGTCTTCTTCGTACTTGGTTTGTTCTGCCAAAGCACGTTCTTCGATATGTTGTGATTGACGGCGGTTTTGGCCTTCCAAGGCTGCGTCGGCAATTTTGCCAGCCATCAGGCGGATAGCGCGAATCGCGTCGTCGTTTGATGGAATTGGGTAATCGATTGGATCGGGATCGCAGTTGGTATCAACCATTGCCACGACTGGAATGCCCAGCTTCTTAGCTTCGCTAATTGCCAAGGTTTCTTTGTGTGGATCGATCACGAACATAGCTGCTGGCAAGCGTTCCATCGTTTTGATCCCGCCGAATACGCGGTTCAATTTAACGATTTCGTCTTCCAACTTCAATGCTTCAGCCTTGGTAACCAAGTTGAATTCACCACGGTCGCGGCGAGCTTCCAAATCGTGCAAGAATTGCAAGCGGCGCTTGATGGTTGAGAAGTTGGTCAACAAACCACCCATCCAGCGTTGGGTCACATACAATTGATTTGAGCGGGTGGCTTCATCGCGCACAGCTTCTTGAGCTTGCTTCTTGGTGCCTACGAACAGCACCTTGCCGCCGCCAGCAACTGCATCGGCTACAAAGCGATAGGCGCTTTGCAAGCTGGTAACAGTTTGTTGCAAATCGATAATGTGAATCCCATTGCGATCCGTGAAAATAAACGGACGCATTTTGGGGTTCCAGCGCTTGGTTTGGTGGCCGAAGTGAACACCTGCTTCAAGCAGGGCCTTCAGCGACACTACACGGTTGGTAGTTGTGTCGGTCAAGGGATGACTCCTTACAAAATAATGTTTTCCTCCGCCGCCGCAGTTATTCCAGCACTGAACCAATCACCCAAAGGATCGGCAGGAGCGGTGCCATGCAGACGACGTGCGTCACTAGCGACCAGCCCAAGGGCTGGCACACCGTCGATTAGTATAGCATGACTAGTAGTAAAAATCAAAAGGCAGAAGCAAGAACATAGAGCATAGAACATAGAGCATAACGAACGATAGCCATTGATCCACGAAGGGCACGAAGGACACGAAGTAATTAATCTTCGTATCCTTCGTATCCTTCGTGGTTAAAAAGTCTGATCCCTTGCCCCTGAATCCTGACCCCCTAAACCCTACTGGCCCGTTGCCCACGCGAACGCAGCCTTGACAAGGGTTTGGCCATCGCTGCTGAGCGTGCCGCTGTCGCTCAGGAATAAGCCAACTCGTCGTGCTGGCGCAATCACGCTGCCAATCATGGTTACCCCTTGCTCGTAGCCGAAATAGACTTTTTTACTGTTGCTACTGCCTTGCGGGGCAATGTTGATTGCGCTGCTGGCTGGTACACCATAGGCCATGCTGCCACTCCCCGTGTAGACCGTGACCGTGCCACTTAAGCCGCCTGCCAAGCCATGGGTCGCATTGCTGATTACCAACGTATTGCCCGAGGCCGTGCCATAATCGGTGGTGGTGGTTGGTCCGGTCATGCCCAAATCGTCGTAGAGCGCATGCTCCCACACGATCACTGGCACGGCGACACTCGTGAATTTGCTGCCGACATTGCCCGCTGAGACCGATGACGAAATTAGCACCAGCTGCTTGCCCGTGGCATCCGCGCTGCTCGATTGAGCGGCGCTCTTGAGGCTGACCGTGTAGCCTTCGCCAACTAACAGTGACTGAATCGCCGTGTCATTGGCATTCAAGGCGCTGGCATCACCGACGACAAACAACGCGGTTTTGGCTGCACTGGGTGTGCTGGTGCTGCCAGTGCTGGTTGGGGTCGCAGGCACGGGCGTGATGCTGGCGGGAATGCCCGTGGCGGTTGCCGTCGCTGGTGCAACCGTCGCCGTTGCCGTATCAACGACGGTAAAATCGAGCGTGAAACTGCCGCCTTGTGTTCCCGTCGCATTCGCACCACTAAACGCGGTTACCACCAGTTGATGCTGGCCTGCGCTGGGAGTCCAGGCGGCATAATCGCTGCCCGTATTGCCCTGTAATGCATAGGGCGCACCACCCTCAATCCGATAGGGTGCACCGTCAAGGCTAAAGCGGACACTGCCGACCGTGGCCGGGCTGGTGTTGGCGCGAATGTTGAGTCGTCGCGTGCCCAAGGCCACAAAATCGAGGATAGTGGGAGTATCCATCGGATCAAAGCCGATAATCGCTTGGTCGGTATCAGCATTGAACAAGGTTAATGACGTGACGGCAATCCCACCAGCTGGGGTTGGCGTAGCAACCGTTGGTTCGCTGGTGCTGGTTGGTGTTGCCGTCATGGGCATTGGTGTGCCATTGGGGTCGAGCCACTGGCGGGTTTCGAGATTGAAGATTAAGGATTGAGTCGGCGTGGTTTGGGTAGTGATGTACACCAATGGCCATGTCGCCGATTCGATCATGATACCCCCAATATTACTGGGTGTGGTATATTCCTCAACACGTTGTTGTGCAATGGTTAGTTCGCTACCCATTGGCTGGACTAAGATAAAACCATGCTCATTATTTTCCAGATCAGCCCCAGCCAGTAAGAAGTAATTGGCAGTAGCGGTTGGATTATGCAAATTCCAACAATTTCCAAGCCTCGTAAAGCGACTCAATGGACATTGAGTCTTGAGTCCTGCTTGGGGAAGCGGTTCTGGAGTTGGACTATAGCCTAAGGCCATTTTTGTTGCAAATGCACTACGGCGTGGTGAAAGTGTCGAAATAATGCTCGGGGTTGGTAATACGCCGCCTGCTTCGACCGTGGCCAAATCCCACATTTCTTGGGTTTGCTGCACAGCCATCTGATCTTTAAAGGCGACTACACTGGCGATCTCGTTGAGTTCGGCCTGAGTTGCAATAGCGACAGTCGTAGCGGTTGTATCGGCTGTACCAACTGCGGTTGCTTGTTGACCACTGAGCGGCTCAGTAGGTAGATTGCGGCCACAACTCAGCAGTAAACCACTGATCAAGAGACTGATGAAACCCACGCTACGTAGGGTTGATTGCTTAAGCATATTAATTATCCTCTCTATTAACGTGAGCCACACGATGGATCACTGACTTGACCGCAAATATCGGTTACATGTTTGGGAGGAGTTGTTTCAGAGCGGGTTGCCGTCATCTGGTCGGTAAAGGCTTGCCAGCCATGATGCGGCGGAAATTCTTTATAGGCTGGTGTAAGCGGATCTGAGTCAATTAATAGGCTATAGGGTTGCCAATCACCATTCGGGCAAAGCGCATCACTCCCTTGCACAAAACAATCAAAGGGAGTGAGCCGTGCACCACCGCCACGTGGTAGTTGACAATTGGCAGTATTAGCACAATCAGTCATCAATTGCCCAATATGCATACCGATATTTTGATTACGGGCATAACGCACCACATTGACCCATTCAAAGATATAGGGTGCTTGATAAAGTTGCGGCATGGGATAGGCACTATAGAGCTTCCAATTAACATAGATAACCCGTCCAAAGACTGTTTTGATATCAGTCCCCCAAGTGTCAGGTGACCATGCACGCGGACAACTCTCGCAACTTCCAAAAATATAAATATGATTACTTTGCGCAGATTGGCGTTGATACTGATCATAGGAAAGCAACCATGCCACTGTCCACGCATAGGTTGACCATTCCCAAGACCCATGTTTTTCCCCATTAATTGGAACACGATGTGATCGGTCATCGCCCCATGGATGTTGATAATATTCGGCATCAAAGCCTGCAGCTATTTTGACCCGCGGAAAAATTTTGGTAGTAATCGACCCAAGATTAAGTGGATTTCTTAAATCCTCTTCAACATCATTAATCAACTCACCCCAGGCGATCCCATCATCGCCAGTCAGATAGGGGTTATCTTGATAGGTGATACCATCGTAGCGTGCAGCATTGCTTGAACCCAGCACAAGGGTCAATTCAGCCTTGGGCAATAAGGGCGAATCGAGGGTCGCTGGATTATACTGGGCTGGCAGTCCCGTGCACTGTTCGCCTTGCCATGTAGCATAGGGTGTTGCATAGCCTACAGCAAACGCCAAAGCCCATTCATAAATTTGATCATAGGATATGTATAACGATTCGGCCTGGTCGTTTTGTTGGACTAATAACATCACTCGCGTCGTCGGATCGCCATCTTGGCGACTTGGCCGACCAAATGCCAGCACAACCATGCGATCACCACCACGCCGCGCATCGCAACCTGATTGCAGCGCACCTTTAATACTTTTGCTCTGAACGTAATAGCTCACACTATAGGCAGGGGGTTGTGGTTTGGTTTGGATGGTGATATCGGCTACTGTGGCAAGAAATGATTGATTGGAGTTTGGACTGGTGGCTTGCCAGGTTTCGTGCCCGCCCACCAGCAGCATTCCGGCTTGATTCATGCCAAGGCCACTCACCACCGTATCAGCATGGTCATCCTCACGCAGCGCTAGTTGATCCACAATTTGCCCAGCGCTATCAACCGTGAGCACAAACCCACTCGTCCACTCAGCTGAGAGCGTTGCCAGCGGATAACCATAGCCTTGACTAACCCCACCAATCGCAACCTGCCCATTGGCCAAGGCGACCATAGATCGTGGATAGGTATAGGTAAATCCGTTCGGCTGATGATATTCCTGACTCAATGGTTGCTGAACCACAGCCCCTGCGGCGGGAACCCGCACATACCACAATTGTTCGTAATGACTATTGACCAGTGGCGCAGTATCCTGCTTGATCACACTGGCGATCACCTGTTCTTGCGCATCAATCACCAGTGGTCCAACTGTCCACCCACTGGTGGTCGTGCCTGATTGTCCCCAAACACTCACCCAATTGCTGCCTGTCCAGCGCTCAATCCCCGCGCTTTGAATCCCACTGCCAAGCGGCGTTTCACGATACCCACGATACAGCATGCCGTTAGGACTCTGCGCCAACTGGGTATAGATCCGCCCATTCCCTGCCAATGCCGTGTTGGTCAGCAAACTGCCTTGATCGAGCGTGCTCAGATAGCTGATCGGTGGCGTGATTCCTTCTTGGCCGTCTTGCCAAAGCACCTGCGTTTGCCCATTGCTTGGATGGATGACCATGCCAATCACGGCGGGTCGTGAAGCGGTTGCTGGTAAGGTCACGACGCTCGGTGTGCTTGTCGGCGAATTCCAGTGCCACACTTGGGCTGGGGTTGACGGACGATCACGGCTCCATGTGGCAACGGCAATCGCGCCAGTCGGACTCAGTGCTAGATTGGTACAGATACTGCCTGTGCTATAGGCTGTGCCAACCAACATCCGCTCAATCACGGTTGTGGCGCTTGAATCGTAGACCGTCACAACACTTTGTAAGCCCGAACACCCAGCAACATACCATGTGCCATTCGAATGCGATTGAATGACGCGTGGTTCGGTCATATCGAATTGTGATGGATTGGCCGTGATCGTCAAACTGGGGTCAAGCACCAAGGGCTGGCTCGGGTCGTATGCCCCAACCGCGAAGCCCACTGTGCCATCGTGGGCAAGCTGAAAGGCCACGGGTACGAACACGCGATCCTCACCGAGATCTTGCCAGGCGATTGGCGTACTTTCGGTGATGGTGGTTGTTGGATTGACCTGAATAACCAAGGAGCCATCATGGGCAATCTCCACCCCCAACGCCTCGGGATAGCGCCACGCAATCTGGCTGGGGTCGGCTCCGGCGGCCACGAGATAGCTGCTTTTGAGCGTCGCTGAGGGTGTAACGGTATACTGCAGATCAATCTGGGGATAGATGCTGCGGGCCTGAATCTGCTGATATTGGGGGACATCGCTGCGCCAGCGGCTTGGATCGGGCTGCCGATAATCCGAGACCGTCGTGACGAGCGGCTGGCTGGATTCCCACGCGGCTGGCGACGAGGCTCCCACTAACTCCATGGTCAACGTGATCGGCTCAATGCTGCTGGTGAGCGGCGGGGAGAGCTGCAATTGCCAGCCCAACGGCTGCACCTGCACCACACCGCCAGCCAACGCGGCTTCGTAGACCACATCATCGGCTAACTGGCCGTGATTGGGCACAAAGCCACTGCTGGTCATGGCTACTTGAATTATGTCAAT
This sequence comes from Herpetosiphon gulosus, assembly GCF_039545135.1. Taxonomy (NCBI): domain Bacteria; kingdom Bacillati; phylum Chloroflexota; class Chloroflexia; order Herpetosiphonales; family Herpetosiphonaceae; genus Herpetosiphon; species Herpetosiphon gulosus. Next base: position 80,514 of record NZ_BAABRU010000001.1, read on the forward strand.
ATCGGGGGGGGGTAGGTGTGGCGGCTTGGCTGGTTGGGGTCAGCGGAGCGGCCAGCCAACTCAGGCTGCTGAGTAGCAGCAGGCCAACCACCCAACGCCGCAGGGGTTGCGGCCAACGGGCACGATCGTTCATGAGGCATGTCCTCCATCAACTCACAAAATTCACCTACCCAGCCTAGCACACTGGCGACGGGCTGGTCAATGATAGCAGGCTGAGAGTGAAGGATGAGGGATGAAATTTAACCACCAAGGGCACGAAGGACACGAAGTAATTAATCTTCGTGCTCTTCGTGTCCTTCGTGGATCAAAAAGATTTATGGCTTCGTGGTTACGCTTGCTTTACAACAAGCGAATTTTTTCGCGGTGGGTTTTGACTTCGCGGGTGGCGTTGCGGGTATCGACGACCACACGGCTTTGCTCGACGATCTTGGCATAATCAAAAGCACTGTGATCGGTCACAATTACCGTGCAATGGGCTTGCTGTAGCAGCTCATCGGTTAGCGGCACGGTTTGATATTCATGATTATGGTGATCGTAAAAGACGGTTATATGCGGATCGCAGCAATAAACGTTGGCTCCATCAGCTGCCAACAAATCCATTACTTTGAAAATTGGAGATTCGCGGTAATCGTCGATATCTTTTTTATAGGCCACACCGAGCAAGACAACCGTTGAGCCTTTGATGCTGCGTTCTTGATCGTTCAGGGCATGGCTGATCCGATCGCGGACAAAGCGCGGCATGGTCAAATTGATCTCGCCTGCCAGTTCGATAAAGCGGGCCGAAATATCGTAATGCCGCGCCTTCCAAGCCAAATAGAAGGGATCAAGCGGGATACAGTGGCCACCCAAGCCCGGGCCAGGTGTAAAGCGCATAAATCCAAATGGCTTGGTCGCAGCAGCATCGATAATTTCCCAGACGTTCAAGCCCATGCGATCACAAATTAACGTTAATTCGTTGACCAAAGCAATATTGACGTTGCGGAAAATATTCTCGAAGAGCTTGGTCATTTCGGCGGCGGCTGGCGAGGAAACTTCGGTTACTGCCGTCACGATATGGCCATAAAACAGTGAAGTTAGCTCGTTACACTGCGGCGTAACCCCACCAACCACCTTAGGAATATTGTGCACTTTAAAATTAACCGAGCCTGGATCGATCCGTTCGGGCGAGAAGGCCAAGAAATAATCTTCACCCACGCTGAGGTTGCAGGCATCAAAGGCTGGTTTGAGCACTTCAACTGTCGTGCCGGGGTAGGTGGTGCTTTCAAGAATAATCAATTGGCCCGGACGGAGCCGCGCGGCAATCTCGTTGGTCGCCGATTCGATATAGCTCATATCGGGGTCACGAGCTTCGTTGAGTGGGGTCGGCATACAAATAATAATGATATCGCAATCACGCAATCGCTCAAATTGGGCGGTTGCTTCGATCAACTTATTATTGCGTAGCGCGGCCAAATCGCTGCTTGGCACATCGCCGATATAGCTCACGCCCTCGTTGATGCTGGCAATTCGTTCAGCACTAATATCGAAGCCCAGCACATTAAACCCAACGTTGCCAGCCCGAGCCAACATTGGCAAGCCAACGTAGCCCATGCCAATAACCCCAACTTGAGCACGCCGTGTTTCGATCGCGCTGCGTAAATCTGCAAAGGTACTCACACTAAATCCTTTATTGTTTCATAGATTTGCATCTATGCGAAACTGAAAACCATGCGCCAAACAAGCTCGGCGCTAGAATGATTGTTGTTAATTCCCCTCACCCCCGACCCCTCTCCCACTGCGGTAGGTGAGGGGAGTTCCAACCTTTATGATAGGATGATCCCCCCTCGCCTGCTTGGCGGGAGAGGGGGCTAGGGGGTGAGGGAATATCCATCCTTACCGAATTATGACGATCGAATCGCCGCAGTATACAGCTTTTCAAGCCGTTCGGCGTAGCGATTCCAGGTTAATTCGGTTTCAACCCGTAAACGTGCCGCGTTGCCTAGCAGCCTAGCCTGCTCTGGTTGATTGAGTAGATCGTTGATGGCGGCACTCAGCGCTTGTGGCTGGGCAGGGGCTACCAACAAACCATGCTCGCCCGACGTAATCACTCCCGGCACTCCGGCAATCTTGCTGGCAATAATTGGCCGACCTGCGCCCATGGCTTCAAGCAGGGTGTTGGGTAAGCCATCGACGTTGCCACTGCGATCGCGCACCGAAGGCAGAATGAAGATCGTCGCTGCATTCAAGGCACTATTGATTACATCGTGGCCGATTGCCCCGGGAAATAACACGGCCTCGCCAATCCCCAAATCGGCGGCTTGAGCCATGAGTTGCTCTAGGCCTGGGCCATAACCACCAATCATCAATTTGGCAGTTGGATGCTGATTGAGCACCTGTGCAAAGGCCTGCACCAAATAGCGAAAGCCTTTTTTCTCGACCATGCGCCCAACTGTAAATAGCAATGGTATGGCAGCATCAAGCCCATGCTGTTGGCGAAACGCCGCGCCAGCGGCTGGGTCGGGTCGAAAATCAACGGCATCAACACAATAGGGTAGCACATGCAATTTAGCAGGTTCTGCGCCCAAAGCTGCCGCCCGCGTCGTCAGATCGCTCGATGGAGCAGTGATTGCCGAGGCATAGCGCATAATCGCTGTATTGATCCAGCCAGTTGGGGCGGTGCGTTCAGCGACTGAGACATCCGAACCGTGAGTGCTGATAATCAGTGGCAATTTGCGTTGACGCGCTAGCAACCATGCCGGAAAGCCATTCGGAATAGACCAATGACCATGAATTAAATCGAAGGGTTGTTGGGCGGTCAGCTGAGCCATGGTGCGCCAAGCCGAAGCAACTGCCAAGGGTGCAACCAAAAGCGCGGCGTTGCGCATTTGCACATCATTATGCAACGCGCCAGCATAGCCCCAAACATTTAAGCTAGGATGCGGCGCATAGCGATAGCGATGGATCTGCATGCCCCGCACCTGATCGCCACGCTTGAGTTCGGGATGATCGGGCAAAAGCATATGCACCTCGTGGCCACGCTCAACCACGGCGGCGGCAATTTCTTCGATAAAGGGCGCGGTCATCTCACCTGGATATTTAGGAAACGACGACGCAATCATGAGTATGCGCATAACTTGCTATTCGCTCATAGGCTATCGATCAATGCAATAGCCGTGTATGATGATCAATCAGTTTGGAGTCGTTGGTCCATTGCAGCTACAGTTTTGGCTCCAGCAAACTGTATTTATTGAATTTCGTAGATATAGACTGTGCGATTTTTCGGCCCAGCAAAGCTGGCTCGTAGCACAAACCCAGGTAGCTCTTCGCCTTTGAGCAAACGGCCTAAGCCAATTTGGGCTTGATCTTTGTTGTTTTGCACAGCATTGACCAGAATAAACGAGGCCTTGTAATAGTCAGCAACCTGTTTAATCACGGCTAAATCGGCCACATTTGGGTTCATTACGGCAGCGCGTTCAGCATGAAAATTGAGTTGCCATGGCACGCGAGTCATCACCACCGCCTCTGGTGGGGTATTTTGGCGCAACCATTCGAAGGCCTGCAAATCGGGCTGCCATTCGGCGTATTCGCTGCCTACGACGGTGGCACTTTTGTTGGCAGCCTCGACCCAACCCGGAGTGAGCGCCAATACCAACAATTGAGCCGCGACCAACAAGGCCAACGGGCGACCGCGCTGCTTCCAACAACGAGCAATTGCATCGTGAATTGCCACCAACGCACCAGCTGCTAGCAAGGCCAAAAATGGCACTAACGGCACAAAATAACGTTCTTCATCGGCGTGCCAATATAGCGCTAAGAACAGCACATACGGCGTGAAACTCACTCCAACCAAGGCCATCAAGCTGGCTTGTTGGCGACGAGCGGCAATCAGACCAATTAAGCTCAGCCACGCGCCCAACATCAACCACACATAGGGCTGACCATTAACTCCCTGATCGTTATTGCCCATCAAATTGCCGCGACCGCTGAACATGCCCAAGGCTGGGCTAGCAGGCAACAAATAGTTGCGGGTCGCCTCAAATTGATTGCCAATTTTATCAAAGGTCTTTTGATAACCCCAACGCAGAATCCAGCTTGGCTCGGGCAAGCCGTTGCTCCCCGGTAAGCCTTGCTCGTTGGTGTAGATATTGTAGATCGAATCGAAATTTGTGTAGCCGATGATCCAAGCATCATAACTTTCGGTCGAAAAGGCGGGCTTGCCAAATTCGTGCAGATTGCGGGCGATATAGGGTGAGAACACCAAAACCGCTGGTAGTACCCACCACAACGCGGCGGTGCGATAGGCCTTCCAGCGATCTTCGACCTGCCACAAACGCCAAATTAGCCACAAGCCCATGCCAATTGCCACAATCACGGCGCTGGTTTTTTGCCAACACATCAGCCCGATGATCAAGCCTGAGCCAAGCAAGCGCTCTTTGTTATGAGTTACCAAGCTACGCCAGAGTAACCAAATCGCCGCTGTATAGAACAACACAAACGCCAAATCCGAGGTGCTATAGATCATCAAGCGAAACATATGCCGATTGATCAGCACTAAAAGCACCGCAATCAAGCCAACCCGTTGATCCCACAACTGACGCGCAATTCGATAGACCAAGATCGACAGCAAACTAAAAAAGATCAGATTGGGAATTTTTGCGGCCCACGGTTCTGGCCCAAACAAGGCAAAGAATGGCGCGATCCAGACTGGCTGCAACATTGGCCAGGTTTCTTGCACCCGTGTCACGTTACCATCGGGGTACAGTTTGAAAAATTGGGTCACATAATCGACGACCCAGCCACGCCCCGCCACCAAGTTGCGAGCAACCACCCCATTATCGGAGTAATCGGCGTTGCCAAGGTAGTTAATTTGGCGAATTACGCTCCAACTATAAACGAACCAAACCCCAACCAATAAACCGAGTAAGGCCCAGCCCAAGCCTTGGCGGGTGCGCAAACGCCGATTGACCCGATCGAGCAGCCGATTGAGATCGCTCCAGTAGAAGGCTGCAATAAACAAGCTGGCTACCGCCAACGAAACCACAATAATTGCCCCAGGATCGAGCTTTTTGGCTTTGGGCAGCCATTCGTTGGCGGCTTGGCTAAGGCTCGGCCAACTGACCGCTAGCAAGCCAATCAGCGCGGCCATGGCTAAACCATAATCAAGATTTTGGCCTTGCAACAAGCGTTGACGGAAGTGCAACCATGTATCAATAATCTGGCGTTGCCAATTCCAAACCACCACAAACCCAAGTCCCAACAGCAGCAACTCAAACGACGGCAACAGCCAGTGCCGCGCAACATAGGCCAGCGTGAGCCAAAAAGCCACCAAGAGCAACCCAAGCAAAAATAATGGCAAACGCTCACGCGGATAGTGCCAACCAGCCAAGAGCAGCAAACCCAAGGCCACAGCCACGCGCCAAATCAGGCTCAACGCAGGTACATTAAAGCCCACGGTGTTGGTTGTGGCGCTAACGCCATACAAACGCAAACCATGAGGGCGGCGGTCATTGGGATACAGCGTTGTACCAGTAAAGGTGGCAGTATTATCCAAGGGGGCAAGTTGCTGTGGGTCGTGGCTCAGGCGTAATTCAAGCTCAAGGTTGCTTTGATTGAGCACAGGGGTAGTTAATTGATAGATTGTGCGTTGGCTGCTGGCCTCAAATACGGCGATCAGCTGTTGATTGACCAACACATGCACAAATGGCTGGCGTAAATCGCTGCGCAACACATCATCGGGCCAGCCAACTACATCAAGTTCAAGCGTATAACTGCTATTTGCGCCGAGTGCCGGAATCTGAATTTGAGTGCTGCCGCGCGTCCAGCGAAACCGCCCGCCGGTTGCATCAAGTTCGTCGGGGAAAACCGTGCCAAGATCGGTGGCAGCTTGGCCGAGCGCCTCGCTTGAAACCAAAAACGGCTGATCGCCCAAGCCATCGCTGGCAATCCGCACATGGGTCGGCAACTGATAGAGCGCGGTTAACAATAGGAGCGCCATCAGCAACACACTTGCGATTGTAATGATCCATTGACGCAGCGACCATGCAGCGCGGCGTTGCCACCAGTCTTGTACCAAGCCAGCCTCAAATCGTTTCATCGACAACAACGTGCCATTATACCAGAGCATCGCATCGGCGCTTTTCAGCAGTTTATCATTGCAATCAGCTTTGAGATTATGCCATGATTGGGCTTATTTGGAGCAGAATTATGATCAAAGCCATTGTATTTGATATTGGCGGAGTTTTGGAAATTACGCCACGCACTGGCTGGGTTGAACGTTGGGAACAGCAATTGGGCTTGGCTGCGGACAGCATCAATCAACAGCTGCACGATCTTTGGCTTGGCGGCAGCATTGGCACAATCAGCGAACAAGTAGTTGAGGCCGGTATCGCCGAGCGCTTAGGCCTAGATTCTAGCCAATTAGCCGCTTTTTTGGCCGATTTATGGGCTGAATATTTAGGCAAACTCAATGCCGAGTTGGCCGAATTTTTTGCCAGCCTACGACCACGCTATACTACCGCCATTTTGAGCAATAGTTTTGTGGGCGCACGCCAGCGCGAACAAGCAGCCTATGGCTTTGAAGACATCTGCGATTTAATCATCTACTCGCACGAAGAAGGCCTGAAAAAGCCTGATCCAGCGTTTTATCGTTTAGCCTGCGAACGGCTCAAGGTTCAGCCCCACGAAATGATTTTTCTTGATGATATTGACGTAGTGGTCGAAGCTGCGCGAAACCTTGGCATTAAGGCAATTCATTATCACTCAAATCAACAAGCGATTGCCGAAATTCAGGCCTTGCTAGCCGCTGCCTGAGTCAGAATTTCATACAACAGCACGCCTGTGGCCACCGCCAAATTTAGCGAATCGGCCTGACCATGCATTGGAATGCTGACCAAGGCTTGGCATTGGGCTTGTTGCTCAGTATCCAAGCCTTCGCGTTCGCTGCCCATCAGCAAAATCAACGGCTGGGGATAGTCATAGTTGCGATAGTGGCTGCTGGCTGAATCGGCTGCCCCAACCAAATTAAAGCCACTTTGGCTGAGCCATTGGTTAAATTCAGCCCAGGTTGCCTTAACCAAGCGTTGGCTAAATAAAGTGCCCATGCTGGCTCGACCCGTTGCTGGATCATAGGGATCGGTGCAATCGCCCAATAAGATCACGCCAGCCGCCCCAACCGCATCGCCAGTGCGCAAAATCGTGCCCAAATTACCAGGGTCACTGATCGCATTGAGCGCGATCCAACACAGGCCTTGGTCAGGCTTAACTTCGGCCAAAGTAGCCCATTGCTGGCGCACCACCGCTGCCAAGCCTTGCGGGCCATCTTTGCTCGAAAGGCTGGCGAAAACCTCGCTGCTAACTTCGAGAATGGTTGTGGCTTGTTGGCGTTGCTGCTCGACTAAATCTTGGGCAAATTGGCTACGCAACAGGTCGGGTGCAACGATCAATTGCTCAATTGGCGCTTGGGCCTGTACTGCCTCGGTTACATTGCGAATACCTTCAATAAAAAAAAGGCCTGTGGCTTCACGCTCACGGCGTTGGCGCAAAGCCCGAATCTGCTTAATCGCTGGATTATGTTTGCTGGTTAACATTGCCAAACTTTCTAGTTGAAATCATGCTTTTAGCTATTGTAACAAGTAATCTGATCAAAAGGGATCAGGGGTCAGCCATTAGGGATCAGCAAAATGAAACTGCGAAGATAATGAAGATCACGAAGGTTAAGGCTTGTCGCCACAAATTGCCCGAATGTTGAGGCTGGAATACTGACCCCTAGCCCCTGACACCTGATCCCTATAAATCGTGGTATAGTCTCTGCGGAGTTCTTGCTAAAAGGCACTATTGTGGAAGATATCGAATATAGCGTGATGGCGGCGGTTGAGGAGCAACATTGGTGGTATGTAGGCATGCGCCAAATTGCCCAAGCGTGGCTTGATCAATTGCCGACCCAGCGTGCTTGGCGGGCGCTTGATGCTGGTTGTGGCACGGCGGGCAATGTCGCCTATTTATTAGGCGATTATGGCCCAGCTTATGGCGTAGATCTCATGCAAGCGGCAGTGCAGTTGGGGCGCAAAAAAACTGATGCGCCGTTAACCCAAGGCTCGGTGCTAACGTTGCCCTATCGCGATGAAAGTTTCGATTTGGTAACCTCGTTTGAAGTGTTGTATCATCGGGCCGTCCCTGATGAAGTCGCCGCGCTACAGGAAATTTATCGGGTGCTGAAGCCAGGTGGTTGGGTATTATTGCGCATGCCAGCCTATCATTGGCTCTATTCAGATCATGATCGCTCGGTGCATACTCGTCGCCGTTACACCAACAAGGAAGTGCAACAGCTGTTGCGGGCTGCCGATTTTACGATTGAGCGCAGCTCGTATATCAACAGCATGTTGTTTCCGTTGATTTTGCTGCAACGCTTGATCGAGCGGATTCGGCCAAGTGCCTCAACCAATGAATCGGCGATGCAACTGCCTGGACGTTTGGCCAACAAACTGTTTGGGGCCGTGATGCGTTTCGAGGCCCGTTGGCTTGAATCAGGGTCTAGCTTTCCCTTTGGGCTATCGATTTTAACCCTCGCCCAAAAACCCAATCATTCGGTATAATCGCCAAATCCATTTAGTTTATTGAGAATACCTATGCAAGCCTTTTTAACCAATATTGCCCAGCGCCCAGCTTTATGGGCCACGTTGCGGCGAATTGTTGAAAATAATTATGTTGGCGAACGCGCCGCCATTGCCGATGAACTGACACCATGGCTGCAAACCAAGCCCCGCCGTTTTTTAGATTTTGGCTGTGGCACTGGTGAATTTGCCTCATCATTTCCCCAGCACAGCTATATGGGCGTTGATCTTTCGCAAGGCTATGTGCGCTACGCTGCCACTCTGAGCGATCATCGCTTTGGGGTGATGAACGGCAATGCTTTGGCCTTTGGCGATGCCAGTTTTGATGCAGCATTAATTGTCGGCGTGATTCACCACCTTGATGATGCATTAGCTCAAATCACCGCCCGCGAATTACACCGCGTTTTAGCGCCAGGCGGCGAAATTTTGATGCTCGAAGATATTCCCGCCCAAGATTGGTGGAATCTGCCTGGGCGTTTGATGCACTGGCTTGATCGCGGTGATGCAATTCGCCAAGACGCAGATTATGGGCGTTTGTTTGCACCCTACTTTACGATCCAGCGCCGCTGGTCAATTCGCAGTGGAATTTGTGATTATGCAGTTTACCGTTTTAGCCGCGTCGATTAAACGCGGGCTGGGTGAGCATGGCACGGCGATCCGCTTATTTGGCAGTGCGCTTGGCTTGCTAATCGCTGGCCAATTGTGTTATCGCAAGGCCTTGCTTGGGGCAACTCAACATAACCTCGAAAGCTTATGGCAGGTGAGCCAAAGTTTTTGGGGCATATTGGGGATTGGCTTAATTCTGCTTTCGCTGATTCCATGGTTGGCGTTGCTAGCTCGCCGCCAACTCAGCTTCTTCTACCCACTTTGGAGCATCGCCACCATTATTTTGGTGGTGATCAATTGGTGGTGGTTTGGCGGCGGCATGTCGTGGCAAACCCTCGCCGGAATTGGCTTGGTTTTGCTAGGGGTTAGCCTTTTATTTCGCGGCGGGCATAGTATTTGACGAGGTGTTAGGGGCTAGGAGTCAGGGGTCAGGATTTAGTAATTAGAGCTGAAGACAGGATTTGGGAAAGCAACTTTGGACTCTTCGTAGACCAAAACTGATCCCTAGCCCCTGACCCCTGACCCCTCTAGATAACAAACGAGCAACAAGCATGATGCAAACGTGGTGGATTATTGGCGCAGTACTGGCGATGATGCTGGGCAATTTGATCGTTCGATCAGGGATGGTTGGGGTGCAACTAGCCCATTCGAGCCGTTTAAGCACATGGCAAGTCTTGCGCTATGGCATGCAGCGTTGGCAAGTTTGGCTAGGCATGCTTTTGCTGTTTGTGGGAGTTGTAGCCTGGGTTAGCAGCGTAGTTTGGTGGCGTTTGGAGCTTGGCTATACTTTGCTAGGCTTGAGCTACGTTGCCACAATTGTGTTTGCTTGGTGGTTTGTGGGCGAAACCTTGACCCTCGAAAAAATGTTTGGGGCCATTATTATTGTGGTTGGCTTGCTATTGATCATTCGTGGTAGTGGATTTTAAGGGGCGTTTGTGCAAATGGCATTGGGTCGATATGCTCGGCCACTGCTGCTGAGTAGCGTGGTTGCCGGGCTATTGTTATGGCTGGGCTGGCAACGTTTAGTGCCATTCAACCTGGCAATTGGCGGCGATTTAGTCATTGGCGAGTCGGGCGAACAATTTGCCTTGATGTACGATCAGCCCTATCTTGAGCATGTGCATGCCCCCGAACCGGCCACGGTCGATCTTACCACCGCTGAAACCTATCGCTGGACGCAGCCAGAATCAACGATTGATGTACCGTATCTCAATGGCAGTGCTCATGTGATTCGGTTGAGTTTAGCGCCACCATCAGTACCACAAACCCCATTTTTGCTCCAAGCCAATGGCGCGGCGATTCGCACCGATTTGCCGCCAGGCCAACGCACTTTGCATATGTTTGCTCCTGATAGCGCTGATGGCGGCTTGACCCTCGAATTACAAGCCCCAATCTATAATGCTAGCCCCGACCCACGTTTGCTGGGGGTGGTGCTGTATCGCCTGCAAGCCCAACCATTAAGCCACACATGGTTTATGCCATGGGTTGCTTGGCTCGATTTATTGGTGCTCGTGCTCGTGGTTGGGTTTGGTGCTGCCTTGGCAGGTTTGGCTCCGCTGACTGCGGCTGGCGCGATCTTGGTCACCAGCAGCGGATTAAGCGTCTTGCTGGCAACGGTGCGGACGGTGATTACGATCGACACTGGCCAGTTGCGCACAATAAGCTTGGCTTGTTTGCTAGTAGCTGGGCTAGGGCGTTGGTTGGCTGAGCGCCGTCAAAACCCCGAAATCGCCTTAGTTGCAGGCATGACCGCCTTGGGCTTGGCGCTGCGCTTGATCGGCATTCGCCATCCCCAAACCAACTTTAGCGATCTCTTGTTGAATGTCAATAATCTGGCTAGCGTGGGCAGCGGCGATTTACTATTTACCGAAGGTTTGCCGTGTGCCGCAGGTGCGGGCCGTTCGCCTTATCCCCCAGGCCCGTATCTCATCACCCAACCGTTAAGTTTATTTCTACCCGCCAGCATTAATCGCGGCATTTTAATTCAGGTAGTTGGGGCTGTTGCCGATGCGTTGGTGATTCCCTTGTTGTGGTGGTTGATTGATCGCACGCGCGACGAGCGAACTCCAGCACGGGCGGCTTTATGGGCTGCCAGCCTGTATCTTGCTCCCTTGGCGATGCTTCGAGCAATGGTGATTGGCGAATGGAGCAATGTGCTAGGGCAGGCAATTGCCATGCCAATCTTGGCGTGGCTTGGTTTATGGCTTGCCAACAATCAGCCGCGAACATGGCAACCAGCCCTGATTGCAGGTTTGACAATCGCCGCCTTACAACATAGTGGCACGATGTTGTCGCTCGGATTGTGGGGCGTGGCCTTAGCGGGATGTTTAGCTTGGCAAAAACAGTGGCAAGTGCTTGGGCGCTTGGTGGTGGTTGGCACAAGCGCAGTCGTGTTGGCTGTTGGTTTGTATTACAGCAATTTCTTGGGCGATCCCACCCTTGCCAATAATGGCGTGATTTGCCCAGCGCCACGTCCGTTTGACCAAAAATTGTGGGGTGTAGTTTGGAACGATCTCATTGCGCTTGATGGGCGGGTTCCGGCTTGGTTTTGGTTGGTAGGTTTGGGCGGCGCGTTTAGCTTACGCCAAGGGTTATCACGGTTAGCGACTCCAATTTGGGCTTGGCTGGCAACCTTCGTGCTTTCGCTTAGCTCGTTGCTTTGGTCGGAGCAAACTGTGCGTTGGTGGCTGTTTATCTTGCCAGCCTTGGCCTTGAGTGGTGGCGTTGGTTTGGCAACTTTAGCTCAGCGTGGGCGTTTCGGGCGGGCAACTGCTACTGCCTCCAGTTTGTTCATCATCGCCGCTTCGTTAGCCCTTTGGACACGCTTTATCATCGAATATCGCACTGGAGCGTTTGTGCCGTAACCCGATTCACGAATACGGTTGGATACTATTCTAGCGAGAATTCAGGGACGAGAGTTCAGCTTCTAACCCTTGTGGGTCGATTATTAATGGCTAATCCTGATTAGTGCCTGCTCTATGCCCCTGATTCTCGGCTGCATTTGCTCAAGGTTCTGGGCTATGCTTAGACTTTGCCTGCGCGAATTTTAAGATTGAGCAAGCGTGCTGACTCGTTTTGGGCAAACCACTCATCTTGCTCTAAAGCTTGGTAGGCTTGTTCAAAGTAGGGCTTCGCAGCTTCATGCTTGCCTAAGGCGGCTAGATTCTCGCCAATTTCCTCGAAAACATAACCATCGGTGATGCCCGCAGCTTGAAGCTCGTTGGCTAATGCTTGTTGCAATGTCAGGGCTGCTTGATATTCACCCAATGAACGTAAACATCGCGCCACCGACCAACGCGCAATCTGAATTTGGCGCGGGCGTTCGCGTTGCAGCCATGCTTGTTCGGCCTCTTTAAACAATGCCAAAGCCTCAACAAACTCGCCTCGTTCATGCAGATCCCAAGCGGCATTGTTGATCATCGCTGGAATTAATGCTTGGGCTTTGGGGTCGTCAGAGGTGCGGGCTAGCTCTAGGCCACGTTGGTTCCAACCCAGCGCTTGTTGATCACCACCATAACTAATTGCCAACATATGCGCTGAATCAACCGCTAAGCCGATAAAACCCGCTTGGGCAGCCAGTTTCCAAGCTTGGGCAAAAAAATAACGAGCCATTTCTAGCTCACCAGCCGAATTATGGGTGCGGCCTCGCTCGAGGTAATAGCGCACTTTGGGTCGATCACCTGCCAAGGGCAATTGGGCTTCGAGTTGGTCGAGCCGTTCATGCGCTTCGGCAAACCGCCCACGCAACGAAAATGTGCGGGCAATTTGGCTGAGGAGTTCAAGCTGATCATCCCCACTGGCTTCGGCCAAGGCTTGTACAAAGCGACTTTCACTCACAGCAGGATCAGCATATTCCCACAGCGCATCAATATCCATAATTCAATTGCTCCATTCCAATCAAATAGCACAGCCTTGCTATTTTAAGGAGTCGAATGAATCAATGTCAAGAGTCAATTAGGCCTTTGGCCCGCAGCTCGGCATAAATGGCTCGATTATATGAGTACATCGCTTGTTGTTGGGCCTCACGGTCGCCCTCAAGCGCTGGATCATAGGAGTAATAGCCAATCGGACTAGTAAAATGGCTAATTACTCCAGCACTATCAATTTTTAAATGCTGATCATTGGTAAAGCGATTGACGGCATAGACTTCGAGACTACAACCTTCTGCATCAATCTCAACCAGATATCGAATCTCCCATGGCGTAACATACTGCCAGGGAATCGTGCCTCGGCCAGGTTGAGCCAAGAGTTCATCGAGAAAGCTCAGATCAGCGCAATCGAAAAACTGGCCAAATGCCGCCTTGAGTTCAGCAGTCATCAGCTATTCCTTAAAGCTTGGTGAGCTAACAAGGGCGATTTTAGTCATTTGGCGCAGCCAAAATTTGCTTGACCCGCCCTACTTCACCCGTTACCAAGCGCACTTTAATGCCATGGGGGTGGTTAGGCGATTTGGTCAAAATATCTTTGACGATGCCTGTGGTGGTCTTGCCTGTGGCTTGATCCTGTTTGAGCACAATCGCTACTTGGATGCCAGGTTTGATTGCACTGCGTTGTTGGCCGCTCATGCTTGCTCCTAAAAAATATGATCAATTGATTATACAGGCTGTTTGAGAATGACAACCTGATCGCCTAGGCGAATTGTGCCCAACTTACGTGGTACGAGCTGAATGCCAAATGGCACGCCGCCACTGGCAGTTTTGCGATACCGAGCTAATGTGCGTAAGGGTTCTTGCTGCACATGCTTTTGGCCCGTGGTAGGGTCGGCGGTAATTAGCACACAGCGTGGACAAGCTTGAGCGACTTCAAACAAGCATTCGCCAATTTGCAACCACTGCCACTGATCTTCTTGGTAGGCTCGTTCGCCATCAATCACAATGTTTGGCCGAAACTGCGCCATCGCGACAGGTTGTTCAAGGCGTTGGTTGAGATCGGCCAACGAAGTCTGTGAAGCGAGCAAAATTGGATAATCGTCGGCGTAACTTACACGGTCGCTGGTGCGGCCCGTGTAGCCCGATGGCATATCGGTTGGCAGCGGGCGTTCGCAACCTTCGCCCATATAAATCACCAAACAATCAATTCCTAGATATTCGCTAAAGGCTTGATTAATTCCTTGGTTGTAGACCATGGCTGGGTGTTGTTCCTCGGCCCATAAATTGACCCGCTCGATTGGCTGCAATAAATAGGGCAAGGCGATTGGCTCAGTGTGATTTGGCAAATACACCAGCAAGCCCTCAGACCCAACGTGGCTCTGAATCGCTAACATTTTGTCATGTTCACGCGCCGTCAAAATTCGGCGATTTTCGCTGGCAACGATCGCCCAATGGCGATCATTGGCAAAACCACGCAACTCCAAGCGAGCTTGATCAAGGGTAATTCCAGCAGTTGATTTAATCGGGTAAATCGTCAGATCAACAACCTGTGCCATTACGATACTCCTCCAAATCAAAGATCAAGCGCATTATAGACCAAATGGTTGCTAGCAGTAGAAATCCACGAAGCACCAGAGGTTGATATGATTGAGCAGCTGGATGTTGCACAATCTGCTTGACATTCAAAACTGCTAGGTCGATACTTAACTAATACACCAGCATCAGCCGCTCCTCGCCGTGTGTTAGCCTTAGCAACAAGGAATTCGACTTATGCACTTGCATCCGTTCAAGCTTGAACGTTTTTTTGTGCCTTTTGAATTTAGCGCCAAATATATGCTCAATGCATCCGATTGCCAATCAGTGACGATTGGCGCTGGCTTAGCGTTAGAGCGGATGCTACGCAATTTTTATTCAACGCCTGGCCTATTTTTAATGGTTTAGCTTGCTTTCCAAGGGCGCAAGGCAAGCCAGTTACTTCGATTAAGGAAGACTGTTATGCAACAAGCGCTCGCCCCCGACCCTGCCACAATTCGCCAGCACCTCGCCCAAACCTATGCGATTCAGCCCAACAGCATCGAGCAAATCAATCGCGGTAACGACCCACGCGCGGCGATTTACCATGTGCAAACCAATGAACAGCAGTATTTTCTCAAGCTCAAGGCTGGCTCAATCTACCAAGCAGGGGTGTTGTTGCCGCGCTATCTCAAGGATCGGGGAGTGGCGGCGGTGGTTGCGCCAGTCGATACCCGTACCCAACAGCTTTGGGGCCATTGCCAACAATTTCATAGCGTACTCTACCCCTACATCGAAGGTACAACTGGCATGGATCAAGGGATGTCGGCGTTGCAATGGCGGAGTTTTGGCCAACAATTGCGCCGAATTCATACGATGCAGGTGCGTGCGCCGCTACGCCACATGCTGCAAAGGGAGCAATTTCGCCCGCCATGGCTGCCAACGGTTCAAGCAATTCACAAGAGCATCAATACTTGGCCAATTGGCGATAGCTATAGCGCCGAATTGATCGATTTTTGGCGGGTCAAATCAGTCGAAATCAGCTATCTGATCAAGCGCATCTGCACATTAGGCCATGAGCTACGGGCCAATGCTGGTGATTTTGGCCTGAGCCATGGCGATATTCATACCGCCAACATTGTGCTCGATCAGATTCAACAGATTAATATTGTCGATTGGGATTACCCAATGTTTGCCCCCAAAGAGCGCGATTTGCGCTTTGTGGTTGGCTCAGTCATCGGCGTACCAGTGCAGCAGCATGAAGAACAATGGTTTTTTGAGGGCTATGGCCAACCAACGATTGACTACAAAGCTTTGGCCTATTATCGTTATGAGCGAGTGATACAAGACCTTGGCGATTATGCTCAGCGGATATTGTTGCGCCGCGATGCCCCGCAAGCGTTCAAACAAGCTGCCTTGCAATCGCTGCGGTCACGCTTTTTAGCTGGCAATATCATCGAATCGGCCTACCAAGCCGATCGAGCACGTTAATGGAGAGAACAGAAATGCCTACGATTGCTCCAATTTTAGCCCAAAACCATGGCTCAATTCAGTTTATGGTCGATGCTGTCGAGCCTTATCAAGGTTCGTTTGAATTGGTTGCGGCTCAGGCGCAATTTGCTACTCGGATTAAACGCCCGCTCATCCAAACGAGCCATGATTCGGCGCAAATGTTGGTCAGAACTAATACCGACAACTCATTAATTCAAACAATCCACTTGGCTTTTAGCCAGCACTACCCCTTAGTGCTCACGCCCGATTGCATTTGGCTAACGATCGCTCAAGGCTTTGCGAATCATGTTAATCGGCATACTGAGCATTTACGCCAGTATTTTGTTGCCCATGAAGCTAAAAAGCAGCTCAAGATTCGGGTTGATGATCTTAGTAGTCAATCAGCATGGACGCATGCGATCGAGCTATGGGCAGCATTACTTAATCAGGAATTGCCGGCCCAACTTGCCCAAACCTTACAATGCGATTTTTCAACCACAACCTCAATCAGTCGTACCGCCAGCCAAATTGGGTTGATGGAGAGTTTTGAGCACTATTTTGATTATGGGGCAGTTTGCGTTTGTGGTATTCCAAATATCACGTTGCTGGGCACGCCTGCCGATTGGCGCTCAATCGCTGAACGGGTAAAACGGCTAGCAACCTTTGATCTTGGTTGGTGGACGGAGCGGCTAGCCCCAATTTGCGAGGGCTTGATTTTGACCAGCGAAGGCCAACCGCCACACAGTTTTTGGCAACAAATCTACAAACCCTATGATCAATATGGCGGTGAAGTTGTAACGGGCTGGGTTGCCGACCTCTTCCCGTATATCAAAGATGCTAAAGAACAGCCAACGATTCCTAATCCGCTGTTTGGGCAACCACGTCCAAGCTTACTAAATGCTGAGCTTGATCACGAGCTTGATTTGCCCTACAACCCCGCAGTCTATCGCGAAAGGCTGGTTCAATATTTATTTGAGCTACCCACCGAAAGTGATGCAACTCCCAGCAAAAGCCTTGGCGACGGCATTGCCAACCGCCGCTTTCCTAGTGGCTTAGCTAGCGTACCAATTACAATCGAATTGCCTGATGGCTCAACCCAAGCATTGGCCTGTGTGGCTGGCTTGATTGGCTCTTACTACAATGCTGAGAAACAACAACTTAGCCCTGAAATTGGCTGGGCCATTTGTCAAGGATAAATGATGTGGGATGAACTTTGCAGCTATAGGCACAGGGGGAATGGAGAAATGAGATTTTAGCGGGTGATGTACCAGCAGGCTCAAAACCCTAATCCCTGAACTTTTTTCATGGATTCGCTTCCAAAGCAGAGCATGCTATACTCTTCCTCGACGAGAATACTCTGCATCCTAGCCTCATTTTAGCCACCACTGGATTCCTCGCAACTGAATTATTTAGGAGGAATGAGCGTATGACCGCCGAAATCGTTCAAGCTCAGTTTGAGCAGCTTGAGCAAATCGCCAGCCGTTTCAATCGCCAAGCCGAACAAAGTGAATTGATCACCCAAAGTATTCGTCAAGTTCACGATGCACTCGTTGGCGGCCAATGGCAGGGCGATGCTGCCAAAGCCTTTGCCAATGAAATGCAAAGCAATGTTTTTCCGGCCTTTAGCCGCCTAACGACCGCCCTACGCGAGAGTCAATCGGTTACCTTGCAAATCAAAAACCTGATGCGACAGGCTGAAGAAGAAGCTGCCCGCTTGTTCCAAGGGCCACTGACTGAAGGCGATGCCGCAGCAAAAACTGGTGGAGTACAGGTTGAAGCTAATACTACCCAATTTGTTGCCCAAGCAACGCCAACTCCAACCCCACCTGCTGACCCTAACAATTACGATCGCTTTGATCAAACCTTGCAATATATGCATCAAGAGATGATCACCAATGCCCAAAGCGAAACGGTAGCCATGATCAAATCATTGCTCGACTCATTTAGAAATCCCCAATGGTACGACTATCTTGGTGGTGGCAATCCAGGCGATAAACTTATTGCCGCCTTAGCAATGTGGGCTGCCAAAGTTCATAGCGGCGGCGATTGGGATCACAAGCCAAAATTGAACGATCTGCTTGATCTTGATGGCGATCCCTCTACCAATGCTGATAACGATTTCTACTTTCCGATTCGTGGCGACCAAACCAACGAATACTACTACGACATTTGGTCAAATATTCACTATGGGTACGTTGGGGCAGCCGCTGGCTTTGAGACGAGCACCCTTCAAGATGGAGCCAACCTTGGCGATGCCTTCACCGGCACAAACGATCCTGGGGATGTCCTAACTGTGCAGATTGGGATTGATCTCTGGAACAAATATGGCACTTCGATGACTTCTGAACAATTGCATGCCGAAATTTTGGCGCATCGTGACGAATTGGTTAATCTCGATAAAACGACATCAGGCAAAAATCAACGCTAGTTGATTCGGCTGGAGTTAGCACATGGCAGGGTTTAGTGATCTCTTGATGATCAGCGGTGTATTGGTCTTTTTTCTATTCAGTAGCTTGAGTTTGGGCTATCTTGTCGGTCAGTTGGCCAGCCCACATCCAACGATCAAGCTATTGCCGATTGTGATTGCTGCCAGTCTTGGTATTGCCTGTCTTGTTGGTTGTTATTGGTGCTTTAGCAGCTTTTCACGGTTTGATCTGATCGATCGTTGTCGGCCTGATGGCACGGGTTTTTGTGCTAGTAATGGTCAGGCAATCGAGCAATTTGAACAAGCTTTATTGCAAGAACAACGCTGGCAATTTGGCTTGTGGATTATCATTCCGCTGATGGGGATTCTTGGCTTGACATGGTTGTTCAAACGTCGAACACCGCGCCTAGCCAGCTAATCGCGTATAATTGAGCATCAGATCGTTGCCCATGGGTTGAACCTCAGCCCATGGGTTTTTAATGGAATGAGCGCCATGCAACCAAGCCTATTTTTGCGCCAGTGGCAACGCTGGTGGCCCTATCTCAGCATTACCTTCGTCGCCCTACTTTTGATGTGGCGAGTGGTGCTGGGCAATATGTTCTTGCCACTCGATATCGTGGCCCACCTGCATCCTTGGCGCTTTTCCTACGAACGGGTGGCGGTCAATAATCCAATCAATAGCGATCTTGTTACTCAAATTTACCCACGCCGTTTAGTGACTAACCAAATTCTTGAGCAAGGCGCGTTGCCGCTATGGAATCCGACGATTTTAACTGGCACGCCGTTGTTGGCCGATGGTCAGTTGGCCTTCTTTTACCCCTTGAGTTGGCTGTTTGTATTGCTGCCCGTTGGTTATGCTTTTGGCATTTACACGTTGTTGAATGTTTGGTTAGCGGGAGTCGGCACATTTAAATTTGCTCAACGCATGCAGCTTGCCCCAATGCCAGCAACCCTCGCTGCTGTGGGCTATATGCTCAGTGGCTTTTTACTCAATTGGCTGCATTTTCCCGAATTTAGTGCTGCTTGCGCCATGCTGCCGTGGTGTTTTTGGGCGGTGCTTCGCGCATGCCAAAGCCAACGTTGGCGCGATTGGCTGCTCGCTAGTTTGGTGCTGGCCTTGCCGTTAGTCAGCCAAATTCAACTAGCCTTCTATGTGTATGTTGGGGTTGGCTGTTTACTGTTGGCTCAACTGCTGGCCTTGCCAAGCTGGCCTTTACGTTTCAAGCAAATCGGCCAATTTAGTAGTGCAATTGGCTTAGCGCTCGGACTAAGCGCGGTGCAATTGTTGCCACAAATTGCGCTTTCGACTCAAGGCCAACGCCTTGACATTGGCTCAGGGCTTGGTTCGGCTAGCTCGATGATGGTTTGGCTATTGCGCTTGATCGTGCCGATTGTTGATGGCGCTGCCCGCGAAACTGCCAGCTCATGGCAACCACATTTATTGCAAGGTATTCAACCCTATGCTGGCCTCGTGAGTGTGGCCTTGGCAGGCTTGGCAATTTGGCGTAGCCAACAGCCTGGCGTGAAGCTGTTTGCCTGCATGGCACTTGGCTCGTTTGCAGTGGCCATTGGCACACCCTTGTTGCAACTGTTGCTTTGGCTGGTTCCACCCTACCGCCAATTTGCTGATCATCAACGTTGGTTTAGTTTGTGGGGTTTTGCCATAGCATTATTGGCAGGCTTTGGTTTGCAAAGTTTGCAGCAACCGAGCAATAAACCAAATCGGGCGCTCTGGATTCAACGCGGCATGTTACTGCTTGGCTTAATTGGACTGGCTGGCTGGGCTTTACAGCATATTGCCTTATTCACTGCCAATTCACGCTATGCCCAATATAGCACCATGCTGCGTTTGGCATTCAACCCAATCAGCCTTGCTATTTTGAGTTTGAGTGGGTTGACATTGGTAGGTTTGTTGATTAAACGCATCCCACGGCGTTGGATCAACCTGGCTGTTTTGCTGATTCTGCTGGGCGATTTGCTCTGGTATGGCGGTAACTACAATACCAGCGTTGATCCAGCGATCTTCCAGCCAACCGCTGATCTACAAGCCAGTTTGGCTGCCGAGCCAGCCTTGCAAGATCCTGCAATTCTGTATCCGCCAACTCGCCAGATCAATTTTCTGCTGCGCCAACCAGGGGTGTTTCGAGTGTTTGGAGCTGATTATCAAGCCATGCCCACGAATGTGTTTAGTGCCTTTGGGCTGGAAGATATTCGCGGCTATCAATCGCTCTATTTAGCCCAATACAATCGGCTAACCCGCCTCATGGATGGCAAGGATTATCATAAACTCGGCGAGGGGGGCAATAGCCTGCATGCGTATTTCACCATGGCCTACAACCAGCGGCGTTTGCTGAATATGCTGAATGTGGAATATCTGATTTTTACTCCCAACAGCCCCAACCCTGAGTTGTATCAACCCTTAGAATTAGTGCAACGTAACGATGAAGGCACGATTTATCGTAATCCTGAGGTATTGCCACGAGCCTGGATGGTTTATCAAACCGAGGTGATCAGCGACGACTTAGGCCAACTTGATCGGCTGGCAGCTAGCGATTTTGACCCAGCCAAGCAAGCGATTGTGGCCGAGCCAATTCCCGCGCTTGGCCAAGCACCCACCCAAATGCTCACGCCTACAGTGAGCTACAGCCCAAATCGGGCGCTAGTGCAGGTCGAAACTTCAGTAGCAGGCTTGTTAGTTTTGGCCGATGCCTACACCAACGACTGGCAAGTAAGCGTTGATGGGCAAGCAGTCCAACTGTATCGCACCAATTATACTTTGCGTGGTGTATGGTTGGATGCAGGCCAACACACGGTCGAGTTCAGTTATCGACCCAAGAGCTTACTCGTTGGGGGCTGGGTTAGTGGCCTAAGTTTAAGTCTGATCCTGATTAGCCTATGGTTGAGTTGGTACAAAACGCGAAAGGCAGCATAATGACAAGCATGTGGAATGAACGCACTGTACAGGATGTGTTACAACGACCAGAACGCTTGCTCAGCCAAACCGATTGGCGGCAGATGATTCAGCAGCAGGGCGGATTGACCGCGTTTTATCAACAGTTACAACAACTGCCACTTGAAGCCAATCAACAAGCGGTACTGAATGTTTTGACGACCTATCCAGGTGCGCCTGTTGAAACCTATTGCTCGCTATTGAATGTGCATAAAGCGACCTATCATCGCTATCAAAAAGCCTTAATTCAAAAACTAACCAGCTTGCTCAATAACGAGCAACCGCAAGCTCACCCGCTAACCCAAACGCCTTCGTTGCACCAACTTCGCCCGATTTTGGCCGATTTTGTGGGCCGTACAGCTGAACTCAAACAAGCTAACTATGCGATCGATATTGCCCATAATGCGGCACGGGGCGCGGTGATCAGCGGCATTCAAGGCATGGGTGGAGTTGGCAAAACCGAATTAGCAATCTATTTGGCGCATCAGTTGATTCCGCATTTTCCCGATGCCCAGATTGTGCTTAATTTATATGGCTCGCGCGAGCAGCCACTGACCACTGAGCAAGCGCTGGGCACGGTGATTGCGCTGTTTAAGCCTAACGCCAAATTGCCCGAGCAGCGCGAAAAACTGCTTGAAATCTATCGTGAAGTGCTGACTGACAAGCGGGTGTTGATTTTGGCCGACGATGCGCGAGATTTGGCCCATGTACACGATTTAACCCCGCCAGTTGGCAGTTGTTTGTTAGTGACCAGCCGTTTACGCTTTGCCATGCCGCTGATGGCTCAACTGCATCTGAGCGAATTTCAGGAGCCTGAGGCAATCGCTTTGCTCCAACAAATTTGCCCACGACTTGAGGCTGACACTGCCCAACAATTGGCCGCCGCATGTGGCTATTTACCCTTGGCCTTGCGCATCAGCGCCAGCATTTTGGCCCAAAACCCTGAGCTAGCAGTTGATGAATATCTGAGCCAACTGCGCGATCAACAGCAACAACTTGCAGCCTTAGAACACCCTGATGATTCGCAAGTCAGCGTGGCAGCCTCGTTGGCCTTGAGTTATGCGCGTTTGCCCAGCGAATTGCAAGCCTTGGCCCGCCAACTCAGCCTGATCGTGGCCGATTTTAGCAGCGCCATGGGCTTGGCAACGGCTGGACTAGATTTCAACATGGCCAACGAAAACTTGCTGTATAAATTGGCCTCGCACAACTTGATTCAATTTGAGCATCGCCAAGAGCGCTGGCGCATGCACGACCTCGTGCGCAGTGTACTACGGCGCTATTTGAACGAAGCAGAGCAAGCCCAAATCCAATTGAATTATGCCCAAGCCAGCGTTGAAACACTAAAGATTATTTATCAAGATTTTCGAGCAGGCGGTGCTACGCAAACCCAAAGCGTTGATAATTTTGATCGCGAATATGCGCATATCGTTGCAACGTGGCAATGGGTACAACAACAGCCAATCTCAACAGCAACAGATAAAATCGTGGTTGAATTAGGATTTTCCAGTGGTGGAGTGAGTCGGATACGAGTTGGTCGTCGCTATAGCACTTTAGCCGAACACGAATTTGGGTTTGAAGCTGCTCTGCGTATTCAAGAGCTTTATAAAGCAGCAATATTTGCTGGAGCACTCGCTAATAGATATAGCGCTCTCGCAGAGCATAAAATATCACTCGGGTGGCATGAACGGGCTTATGCGCTTGCTCTTGAGATCAACGATCTCTATTTACAATCGTTATTTTTAGGTGACATGGCAACATGTTATAGCCAAATGGGTGGTGATAAACATCTGGATAAAGCACTGGACTTAGAACGAGAGGCACTACGATTGTTTAGGTTAAGTGGGTATGAGGGTGTAGGTGAAAGCCTCAGGGTAAATAATCTCGCAACAAACCTTGCCTTGCTTGGATACCATGAAGAAGCTGCTGAGTATTTTATCGAAGCTGTTACTATTGCGCAAAAATTTGAGAACCAAGCTGATGAGTGTCGTGCACTCTATAATCTCGGTGAAACTTATCTCAAATTGAATCAACTTGACCAAGCTCAAATAGCCTTCGATCAAGCACTCACGATTGTTGAACGGATGAATTTTGATGAAGGTCGCACTTACATGTTGCAAGGCCAAGCAAATGTAGCAATGCTGCAAAAAAACTATCACCAATCAATCGAAAAGCTGAATCAAGCCTATGCCATTATGCAGCATTATAATCGGACTATTGCGTTAAACATTCAGTGGAAAATCGGTATCCTCTATTGGAAACTTGGCGATGTGCCAGCAGCCGAAACCCAAATGCAAGCAGTGCTGAAGCAAGAACGACCATTAGGGCTTGATCGAGTTCAAGCCCATGAACAACAACTCAGTAATTTACGCAATCGCCAGCCCTTTGATGATGGCCTGTTGCAAACAATGTTAAATGAATAAGCTTATGTCGAAAATTACATAAGTTCTATGCAATTCTAGCAATAGGCTGTTGGGGAATCGGCTGAGATTTGGTACAATAGCGAGGCAACTATTTTGGCACTGCTGCCACTCCCACTCCCATGCTTGGGCTTGGTTGGCAGCCTATGGCTTACACAAAGGAGTGATCAATGGCCACCGCATCGCCAACGCTCAGCCGCTTGGAATATCCACAAGAAGATCACGATACATGGGCGGCGCTCTGGCAGCGTCAAATGCCCCTAGCGCAACAACACGCCTGCAAGTTGTTCCTTGAAGGCATCGATATTTTGAATCTCGATCGTACCCATTTGCCCGACCCTTTAGCGGTTAGCGATTACCTGAACACGCTGACTGGTTGGGCGTTAGGCGATGCCCAAAATGCCTATCTTGGGCCAACCGAGTGGTTTGAGCATATCGCTGAACGGCGTTTTCCGGTCACCAACTACATTCGCCGCCCACATGAATTGGAATTTACGCCACTGCCCGATTTGTTTCATGAATATTTTGGCCACTTGCCGGCTTTTACCAACCGCGAATTTGCCGATATTGCCCAATTGTTTGGGCCACTATATCTCTCGGCCAAAGACGAACGCCAGCAATTAGGTATTGCACGGATTTGGTGGTTTAGTACCGAATTTGGTTTGCTGCGAGAAAATGGTGAGTTGAAGGTTTTGGGGGCTGGGTTGCTCTCATCGCCAGGCGAATTATTGCACGCGCTCAAACCCGAAACGCCACGTTATGAGTTTGATATTGAACGGGTTGCTGATACCGCCTCAGCACCCTATGGCTACCACGAGCACTACTTCATCCTCAATAGCCTTGATCACTTGCGCTCAATCGTCGATGAATATGCCGAATTAGAAGGCCTGCCCAAACCTGCATTGCCCTTATAAAACTCCGAACGATCCCTCACCCCAACCCCCCTCACCCCAACCCCTCTCCCACTGAGGCGGGAGAGGGGAGTTCCAATCGGCATGATGGGATTCTTTCCCTCTTCCATGTGCAGGATGAGGGGGTTTAGAGTGAGGGCAGTTTTATATTATTCCCACAGCAAAGGAATACATTCAGCATTGCCAACCAAGCGGCTGCCACCATCAGTATTCCAGCGCCGCATCACTGCATGATCAAGCGTGGTGATAGTTTGGGTTTGCAGCCAAAGCATGGTTCGAATAATCTGGCCATGGGCAAAAACACAGCTAATGCCATCCAAGGCTTGGAGCCGTTGCATGGCGGCTTGCACCCGTTCGATCAGCATGCGAAAGCTCTCAGCATCAGAGGCATGGCGATAATCAGGGTCGCAGCGTTGCCAATATTCCTCAACCAGTGGCCGCCGATCATCTTGGTTGGTATCGCGGCAGAGGCTGGGCGAAAGATAGGTGAATTCGTGGATTGGCCAAACCTCAGCTTGCAAATCGGGATAGTGTTTCAGCAATGGCTCAGCGGTTTGGTGAGTACGCAGATATTGCGAAACAATCACCCGATGGGGCTTGGGCAAGCGTTGGATCAACTCATGGGCTTGTTGCCAACCTAAAGCTGTCAAGGGAACGCTGGCTGGGTCGGGCGTGCGCTCACCAGCATTGGCAAGGCTCTCGCCATGGCGAATCAGCCAGCATTCATGGCTCATTTGGTGCTCCAGCGGGCATAAATCGAGGTCGATAATAAACGGCCTGCTGATTGTTCGCGCAAGGTTTGTTCGCCGGCCTCAAGCTCGCCCGGCAAACCCGCCAAGGTATCGCCAAGCGTGTTAGCCAACATCAAAGCCGAGGCGCGGGTATCGTAGGTTGTTACCAGAAAGAACAACGGTTTGGGAGCCAAAATCGTGCGACATTCTTGCAAAAGCACCGGAAACGACTCGGCAAATTGCCAAACTTGGCCTTGGCTGCCCCGCCCAAAGGCTGGCGGGTCCATGATAATGCCTTCGTAGTGAGCGCCACGCCGCGCCTCACGCCGCACAAATTTCAAAGCATCATCAATAATCCAGCGAATTGAATCGGGCGCAAGTTGCGAGGCTGCTTGATTTTCTTTGGCCCAATCGACCGAAGCTTTGGAAGCATCCAAGTGGGTTACTTTGGCTCCAGCTTGCGCGGCGGCCAGCGAGGCCACGCCAGTATAAGCAAACAGATTGAGCACCCGTGGCTGCTCGTTCGATCGCTTAATGTGTTCGGCAACCCAATCCCATTGTGCACCATGTTCAGGGAAAACCCCAACATGGCGAAATGGGGTCAGTTGGGCTTTGAAGCGTAAGCCTTGGTAGCTCATCATCCATGTTTCAGGGTGCGGCTTGAGTTTACGCCAATTTTCGCCCTTGCCTTGATATTCATAAATTGCATGAGCCGCTTCCCATGCCTTGGCATCGAGTTTGGGTTGCCACAAGGCTTCGCTTTCGGGGCGAATCACGGTGACTGGGCCAAAGCGCTCAAGTTTGCGGCCATTGCCACTATCGAGCAAGGCGTAATCGTGCCAATTATCGGATGTTAGCAGTGAAAGTGTTTTCATAACTTTAGTGGTCGGGGGTCGGGGATTAGGGGCCAGTGACCCCTATATCACATTGACCTTACCAAACCTGATACCTTTGTTTATGGTTTGAAAATTTATCCACGAAGGACACGAAGGGCACGAAGGACGAGGGGCTAGGCTAGAGGCTTTTGAAACATGTTGCTCCCCTCACCCCCAGCCCCTCTCCCACTGCGGCGGGCGAGGGGAGCACTCGTGAGATGCCCCAACCAATCGCCGTGAGATACCTTCATCCCTCATCCCTCATCCTTCTACCGGCTCCCAGCCATTGCGCAAGTAGATTGTGCGAATATCTTTTGAGAGCAAATAGCCTAGAGCCAGCACAATCAGCAGTAATGGCGAAAGCACCTCGACGCTGATGATCGAATTGCTCAGCAGCAGGGCATTGCTGAACACATAAAACGTGCTCAGAATAAACATAATCACGGTGGCAAACCAAGCCCAACGCCACAAGCGCCATAAGCCAAAGGCCAAGGCAATGAGGTAAATCGTGACGACACTGGCCACATCGCTGGGCATAACATCAGTGCCGCCCGTTGCCAAGGCGGAAATCACTACCAACGCGGCAGCTCCATAAAACGCCAATACCATCAGCACAATACCCTTGGGTCGTTTGGCGCGGCGCAACTTAATTTCTTCTGAATCGGTGGTTGACATACTATTGACCTTCATCAACCTGCCCCAAAATAATTCGGTCGATCACCGATTCTACTGGGGCAAGGTCGTCGGTAAAGACCCGATTTTCGCCTACGCCATCCCAACGGCGAATTGGCTTTTTGCTGCTATTGCTGGCCAGCGCTTGTTCCATCACATAGCGCAGGGTCGGGTCTTCAATGGTTGCCAGATTGGCTTCAAAGTTGGCAACGCCATCGCCAACATCGCCAGGAATCCCAATCAACATTGTATTGAAGTTATTCGGCACATCGATCATATAAACATGGGCAAACACGCTGCTCATGGTGCTAGCCAAGACATTGACCAAGCGATAATCGCCCCCAGCAGATGTATTGGGCTTGCCCGCATTGACCACCGCAACTCCATTGGGCGCTAAATGGTCGCGTACCGTTTCAAAAAACTCACGGGTGGTGAGGTGAAACGGAATATAGGGCTGCTTGTAGGCATCCATGCCGATAATATCATATTTATTGTCGTTGCCAGCGAAGAAAATTCGGCCATCGGCAACGTAGGTATTGAAATTGGGAAATTGAGGAGTTTCGCCGCGTGCTTGATAATATTGCACGTCGTGCATCGCGAAGTATTCACGGCCTAACTCAACAATCCGTGGGTCGATTTCGATCCCATCGATCACTGAATCTTTGCCGTAGATTGCCAGAAACTGCTTGGGGACTGAGCCAGCCGCCGAGCCAACCATGGCCATGCTGTTGACACTTTCCATGCTGCGGTTGGGGTAGAAATAGGGCGCAATATTGTAAAAATCCCATGGCCCGTTGGTTAGTAAATCGCTGGCATTATTGGTTTGCTCAAACTTTGGGTAGTAGATTGAGTGGATGGCTTGGCCTTCGTTGAGCACCAAGCCGATCATTTTGTTGGCATCGCTGCCCCGCTCGACAATCTGAATATAGTTATAGGCCGAATCATCTTCGGTGATCAAGCTACAGCCACGGCAATCGGCAACCTTAATTGGCTCGCTTTGGGGCCAAAATGCCAATGCCACCACAACGATCAAGGCCACCAAGGCCACTGGCAACAACTTGCGCCGCTCCAACCAGAAGCCGGGCAAAATGAGCACCAACAAACCCATGGCAAAAATATAAATCGTCATCTTTGTGCCAACTGTGGGAATTAGGAAGAGCACCGGCAAGAAGGTACCAAGAATCGAGCCAAGGGTCGAGATCGCTGAGAGATTGCCCGCCGCCTTGCCTGCATCGGCAGCATCGCGAATGGCGAGGCGCACTGCGAAGGGGCTAACCATGCCCAATAAGGTAATTGGCACCGAGAATAAGGCCAAAACTCCCAGCAACGAGCCGATAAACGATCCAGCTGAACGGGTGGCAAAAGCATCAAGCGACCACTTCAAAATTGGCTGTGAGATCCAAGGGATCACAGCCGAAGTGATTGCACCAACCAAAATGATCGTGCAAAGCAGGCCTAATTCAGGCCGACGGTCGGCCCAACGCCCGCCGAGGGTATAGCCAATCGTCAGATAGAGCAAAGTTAAGCCAATCACGTTGGCCCAAATCAACTGCGATGTACCGAAGTAAGGAGCCAACAGTCGCGAAGCAGTCATTTCGA
Source organism: Herpetosiphon gulosus (assembly GCF_039545135.1). Taxonomy (NCBI): domain Bacteria; kingdom Bacillati; phylum Chloroflexota; class Chloroflexia; order Herpetosiphonales; family Herpetosiphonaceae; genus Herpetosiphon; species Herpetosiphon gulosus. Next base: position 109,160 of record NZ_BAABRU010000001.1, read on the forward strand.
TGCCGAGCGTACAGATCCCCGCACCAAAGACCAACAACATAAGGTAACGACGTGCCAATGCTTGAATCCTTTCAACAAAAAGCCGTGGAGGCCACCCAATGGGCGTTGCATCCACGGCACGGCATGACTAAAAAATCAATTAGCGCTTTAGCTAACCGATTGAAAAACCGTTTGCAAAACTTGCAGAATCAGCAGCGCAATTAACGGCGAGAGATCAAACATGCCGATTGATGGAATAACTCGCCGGATTGGTAGCAAGATTGGGTCGGTGATTTCGCGCAGAATCAAGGCAAAGCGCGATTGACCCGTCGGATCAAACCACGACATGATGATTCGCACAAAAATCGCGATTTCGAGAATTGGGATTAACAGGAGAAAAAACTGGCTAATGAAATTGCCCATGAGCGCCCCCAACAGGTGGTTTGCCGCATTTCTGCGTGCAGTATACCATAAGCGTTTGGCTTATGGTCAGCTAAGCGCAGGCTAAATTGCCCGATGTCACATTAGTTCATACAAACTCTCTAGGTAGCGTGATAGTTGCGTGATAGTTGCTGGCTATCCTGCCGTTGCGATGAGTTTTTACCTATTGATTAGGAGGAATGTATGCGACGGATGGTGCAGTTTTTGGCAATTGTGCTGCTGGTGGTCGGTGGCGCTTGGCCGCAATTTCAGGCCAACGCAGCTCAATCGGAGCCAGTTTTGCAGGCTCCCACGGCATTCAATGCGGTAGCCGACGACCAATTTTGGAATAACGATAATTTGGTGGCCGATGCCAATAATAAGATTAATGCGATTACAACATTGAATAACGATCTGTTTGTTGGTGGTTTGTTTAGCCGTGTCGGTGGCATCGATGTCGCACGAGTAGCCCGTTGGAATGGTGAGCGTTGGTTTGCGCTGGGTAGTGGCATCAGCGGGGCAAATGCCAAAATTGAGGCGATCGATGCTTCGAGTAGCGGCAATATTTACGCTGTGGGCGAGTTTGGTAATGCTGGCGGGGTCGCCGCTGATAGTATTGCCCGCTGGAATATTGCCACCCAACAATGGTCGGCGCTGGCTACCAATGTTAATGGCTCGGTCGATGCGGTGGTAGTTGTGCCCGATTCGAATGGCGATATCGTGTATGTTGGTGGAAGCTTTACGAACATCGATGGGGTCAGCGCCAATCGCGTTGCCCGCTGGACGAATGGCACGTGGAGCGCCTTAGCTGATGGCGTAGCTGGCACAAATGCCCAAGTTTTTGCTTTATCCTTCAATCCGAGCAACACGGCCCAAATTGTGGCAGGTGGGGTGTTCACCAGCGCCAACGGTTTGGTTGCCAACAATATCGCCTTGTGGGATGGCAATGCATGGCAAAGCCTTGGCACAGGCGCTAACAACGGCGTGAATGGTCGGGTGCGCTTTGTCGATTTTCGCAATAGCAATTTTGTGGTGGTTGGCGGCGGCTTCACTAGTGCTGGCGTTGTGGCTCCAGTTGGTGGCTCGGCTGCTTGGCGTGGCGGCAATACGTGGGAAGCCTTCACCGGACGCGGCTTTAATCCAATTGCGTCAAATTCTGAAATTCGCGCGATTGCCGAATTACCTGGACGAATCTTTGTTGGTGGTAATTATTTTGGCCTCGTGAATGCCAGCGGCCAAATAACGTCGGGGAGCTTAATGGGGCTATGGAATGGCACGACCTGGCAGTTTGTGCCAAATTCACCATTCAAAATTACCCAAATCGAACGGATTGGCACAACTGAACAATTTTTCGTTACTGGTGAAAGTACCAATATACTCAATCCGAGTGGTTTTGTGAGTTTGTTTATTCCCACGCCAACTGGCAGCAATCAGCCACATCAATTTTTGCCCTTGGGTGGCACAATCAGCGGACCAGATAATGCGGTGTTTGCAGTGCATGCCAGTACCTCAGGCGTGTTTGTCGGTGGCGAATTCAATCGTGCCAGCGATCAAGCGATTAATAATATTGCGCTGTTCAACCCAACGACCCGCACTTGGTCGGCATTATTTGGCAAAACTGAAAATGGTACCAACGATACTGTGCGTGCGATTGCTCCATTTGGCAGTGATCAATTGATCGTCGCTGGCGATTTTAGCGAGGCTGGCGGAATTAACGCAGCAGGCGTAGCCAAATGGGATATTGGCGATCAGCAGTGGTTTGAAATTTCTAATAGTATCAATGGCTCGGTGCGGGCAATCGCGGTCAATGGCAGCGAAATTGTGATCGGCGGCGATTTTACCCAAATCGATGGCACAACCGTTAATCATATTGCCCGCAGTACCAACGGCGGTAATTCATGGTCGGCGCTTGGCACAGGCATTGGTGGGCCAGTTCATGCCTTGGTGTTTCGCAGCGGAACCTTATTTGCAGGCGGCGATTTTAGCACTGCTAGCGGCGTGAGCGCCAACAACATCGCCCGTTGGAATGGCACAGCATGGCAAGCTTTGCGTGGCGGTACTGACGATATTGTATTTTCGTTAGCGGTATTTGGCACCCAGATTGCGGTTGGCGGCTCGTTCAATGCGGCTGATGGCGTGGCCGGAACCAGCGCGATTGCCCTTGTTCACCCGACAACTGGGGTTTGGTCGCCCTTGGCCCAAGGCTTTGGCATTGGCAACACGGTTCAAACGCTGGCAGTACGTGGCACTGATCTGTATGCCGCTGGTACATTCTTCTACTCGCAGCCTAATCCCACACGCCCAACCAACATCGCCCGTTGGGATGGAACTGCCTGGCAAGCATTGGGTAGCGGGATTAGTGGCGGCCCTGGCAATGCTGATTCGGTCAAAGGATTTACAATGAGTGTGCGCGGCGATGACCTGTTTGTTGGCGGCACATTTGATGCTGCTGGCGGCAAATCATCCAAACGCTTTGCCCAATGGACTCAGCCCGAAGTTGATTTAGTGGTTGGTCTGCGCGATTCGGCTGATCCTGTACAGGTCAACACGCCATTCCAATACAACGTGGGCTTAATCAACCAAGGCACAATTACCTCAACCAACGTGATTTACGAACAAACCTTTGATAGTTCGGTTAGCTTTGGGGCGATTACTCCTAGCCAAGGAACCTGTAGCTTTAGCAATGCCACGACCTTGCGTTGTACGCTTGGCACGCTTATGCCCAGTGCTCGCGCTACTGTGGTAATCAACGTTACCCCAACCCAAGTTAAAACAATCCTGAGCCGTGGCACAGTTAGCTCGCCTGCTGATGAGCCAATTACTGCCAACAATCAGCAGCAAATTAGCACCCAAATTATTGCGCCGGGCAACCCTGTGCCAACCATCACTAGTATTACACCCAATAGTTTTGTGCAACAGGCCTTGGGTATTGTCCAAATTAGTGTTAGCGGCACGGGTTTTGTCGCTAGCTCCAAGGTGTTTGTTGATGGGATTGAACGCCCAACCACCTTCTTAAATAATGTTCAAATTAATTTCTCAATTCCAGCCAATACAACGTTGGGCAATCATAGCGTGATTGTACGCAACCCCACGCCTGGTGGTGGCGATTCGAATAGCGTTAATTTGGCAGTTTTGCGCAATAGTGTTGGGTTTAGCAGCATCACCCCCGATACAGGTGGCGTTGATGTGGGCTGGCAAACCACCTTCACGATTAGCTGGACTCACACCACCGATCCATGGCGGATTATTGATAGCCTTGATTTGCGCTTGGTCAATGCCGATGGAATTGGCTTGTGGGCACGCTTTACCGAGGGCGTTTCGGGCACATTTAGCTTGCTCAACAGCGAGGGTGATATCATCGGCACAGCGCTTGCCGAAACTCCAAGCATCCTTAGCAGCGATACTGTCGAGCTTGATGTTGAAGCCAGTAGCTTTGCCGGCAGCGGCCCAACTGGTTTTAGCATGAATGTGACCTTCAACGTGACCTTCAACGAAGCGGCGCGTGGTCGCTACAACATCGAACTCTACGCCAGCGATGATCATGGTGTGTTGCAAGGGCCAGATGTACTTGGCACGTTCGATGTTGGCATTCACCAAATCTTCCTGCCCATGACAATCAAATAAGTAGCTTTTTGATTAAGCGCTTAGCCTTGGTTGCCAAGTTTCGCAACCAAGGCTGATGTTTTTAATCATTACGCTTGCTATACTCAAAGCATCTTACCAACCAAGGAGCTAAGCATGCCAAAGCGTCCGCCACTCCCCGAAGCAGTCCGCGATCTTGCGCTCGATCAATTTAGGTCAAGCAATGCCGATCGCACCACTCGCGGCAGACAAATTATCACCGCAGCAACCGATTTGGAATATCGTTGGGGCTTCGATTCTGAGAGCACAGCCGAAAATCCAATCTACTTGGTCAAAGTCCAGATTCAGCATTGGGATATTATTCAGCCAGAAATCTATGCAATCAGCCTCGTTGATCAAGCTTTTGAAATTAGCGAAATTAAACTAGGCCAACGCAAAGTCTCGTGGAGCCATTGGCGGGTTGTGCCAGGCAGGCTGAGCTAAATTCAAACTACCGCTTGCAATATTCTAATTTTATTGATATAAATACATATAGTCTAGAATAGTAGAATATTACAAGAGGTAGGATACATGACTAACTGGTTTTGGATGTTCATATTAATGATCGTGTTGGTTGGCTGTGGCGGCTCGAATATTCACCCAACTGTTGTGCCAAGCGTAGTGGCGGCGACTGCGACCAGCGCAACGATCAGCAATCCTCAAACTTCCGAGCAAATGCTGGAATTTATGCGTCAACATGCCGCCAATACGTCGATGGTCAGCTATAGCACCAACAGCGATGGCAGCATCAATCAAGCTGATCCAGTGATTCAATTCAATGCTGAAATGCCGTTGCCGCTCGCCTCAACCATGAAAATCGTGGTATTGGCAAGCTATGCCCAAGCAGTCGAGGCTGGCACGCTTGATCCTGAGGAGCCGATTGCTTTGGCCGATTGGGAGCTATGGTATTGGCCAAATACTGATGGCGGCGCACATCCGGCGGCCTTAAAACGGCTTGAAATTCCCGCCGATCAACGCGGCTTTGCTAACGACCCGCAAAAAACCGTACCGCTCAAAACCCTTGCCCAAGCCATGATTTTCGAGAGCGATAATGCCGCCACCGATTATTTGATCGATCGTTTGGGTATGGCGGCGCTTGATCAAACGATCACAACACTGGGGATTCAGCAACAAACCAAAATTCTGCCAATTATGGGGCTTTTTCTGTTGGTGATGAACCCCGATGCGCCAACCGATTCGAGCACACTGCCAAAGTTGTTGCAACTTGATCAAGCGAATATTGAGCAACAAGCCTTAGCGCTGGCCGAACGCTACAAAACAGAATCGACATGGCGCGAAACTGTGCGCAATCAAGGCCAATTAACCCTAACCTTGGCTGAACAAGGTCAAGTTTTTAGCCATATTATGCCCAAAGGCAGTGCCAACGATTATGCCAACGTGATGGCGTTGGTTGGCAATAATCGATTGATCAGCCCTGAAGTTTCGCAAACGATGCGTGAATATCTAGAATGGCCAATGACCATTGCTGGCAATGAAGCGCTGTTCAAGCATTTTGGTACCAAGGGCGGCAGCCTGCCTGCGATTCTGACTGAAGCCATGTTTGTGCAGCCTGCTCAGGGCGAATGGGCTGATCGCACGCGGGTGGTCGTGCTCTTTTTCAACCAATTGCCCGATGCCACATGGCTTGGTTTGCTGCAAACGTTTATGCAGCAGCAATTTGCCGTGCAAGTAGCGCTAGAGCCTGCATTTGCCCAATCGGTCGCAAGCCAGCTAAAATAGGGCGATTTCAGCCAGAGGAACCAACTTCATGGATGCAGCGCAAGCCTTGCTCGACCGAATTGCCGCGTTGGAAGCCCGTGTCAGCGCTTTAGAAAGCCAAAATCCAGCAACACCGCCAATCATAAACGAGGAATTAGGCTTGGTACGGCTATTACAACAACGCACAGGCAGCGATTATGAGCATGAGCTTGGTCATGGCGCGTTTCTGTTTGCTGGTTCAATTAATTCGGCGCTTGGCAACTATGTTTGGCAGGGCGAATATGGCTTAGGCGAATTGCTGCGCTACCCTGCCGAACAATTAATTAGTGTATTAAGTGCCTTGGCCAGCCCCGTGCGTTTACAAATTATCCAGACCTTGCTGGAAAATCCTGCCAGCAGCCAAAGCCTGTTGGAACGTTTGAATATGCAATCGGCGGGCCAGTTATATCATCATCTCAAGGAATTACGCAACGCTGGCATTATTACCCAACGCGGGCGCAGCGATTACACCTTGGAAATCACAGCATTAATTCCGGTGATGGTGATTTTAGCTGCTGCCAAAAATATCGGAGACTGAGGGTTCAATCAATGCGCATTTTAACGCAGAGGCGCAGAGTTTTTTTTACCACGAAGCGCACGAAGTTTCGATTGATAGTTCTAGCCCATTAACTGGCAATTTAAACAATCTATCAACTCAGCCTTCGCGTTCTTCGCGGTTTCGAACCCCAATCCCCGATCCCCAACAACCGCTCCCAATTTCTATGTTCTTTGTTATCGATTACGTCGTCGGTTAGTGGTCGCTGGAACGGCAGCAGATGGCTTAGCCTTGGCAGGCTCTGGTTGTGGTGGCGCACCAGCTCGAATATGCAGCAGCAAGCTATCAAATGGCTCTAAAATCAAGGTCAAATTGAGCAGATCATCACGTCGCCAAGTGTTGCGCCCAGCATATTCCACCGCTTGCTCGCGCACTAAATCGAATAAATGATAGTCGCCCTCGGCCATGTGCATTCGATCAACGGGCATGCTCAGAGTGGCAGTACGGCGATGCGGCCCCATATTCAGCACCACCGCCAAGCGTTCTTCGTGCCAAACCCGTAGCACACTCCAAACCGAGGGCATATCGCAGGGCATGACGTTAAATAATTGTTTGCCATGGCGCAAAATTGGGTAATTAGTGCGAATGTTGAATAATTGTTTGAGCCATGCTTCTTGGTCAACTTCCTGTCCCGTCCAAAGCATCGGCACAAAGCCGCAACCAACCATTCCGGTCAGCAGCAACCGTGCCAAGCGCGAACCGCGCACTGCATCGGCAATTGGGTTGACATCGCGAGTATCGTGAGTTTCAGTAAAACAAACTCGAATCGCTCCCTTGGGCAAAGCTAAAAAGTGATCTTCGAGCCATTCGCCCAGCTCGTAGGGCGAGAGCACGCCCAAGCCAGCGTGGAAAAACATCAAATGCGCTAGATAATCGTAGGCAAAATCATGATTAATTGGAAACAAGGGGCCATACAATTCACACAATAACGCTGCTTGCGGGTTGATTTGGCGCAAGGCTTGGCGCATGCGCTCAACAATCGTCAATACGCCGAATGAGGTGCTAGCCGCCATTCGCTCCAAGCGTCGATCCCAATTTGGCTCCTTGCGATGCGGTGCATCAACCCGCCAACCATCAATCTGATAGGTTTGGGCAAAACGCGTCGTCCAATCAACATAAAAATCTTGCACCTCGGGATTGGCCCAATCGAAGCTGTAGGTATCGTTCCAGCCGTGCGATGAAACCAAGCGCCCGCGTTCATCGCGGCAAAACCAGCCTGGCCGCTCTTGCACATAGCGGGCAGTGCGCGAACACCCTTGTACCACCAAATCGCATAAAATTCGCATGCCTAAGGCATGCGCTTGCTCAACTAAGGCCTTAAATTCCTCGGCAGTACCCAAACTTGGCTCAAGTTGCTCAAAATCTTCGATCGCGTAGGGCGAGCCAGAAGCCTGCCAGTTCATATCCCACGGCTGGCCCGAAAGATTGTTATAGCGCCAAATTGGCATGAGATTAATCGTATCGAAGCCTAAATCGCGCAAACGGGCAAGCTCTTGGCTAAATTTGGCAAAACCACCCCATAGCCCAACATGGGTTTCATAAATATTGGCGGCGCAAACCCAATCGGGCACATCGGGCAAGGTTTGCACGCCCAGCACAGGCCAGGTGTTATGAAAGGCATGCATCGCATCGTACCAATTGCCATGCACCAACATACAATATTGCGTGCCACCGCTCAGCGTGGCATCGGGAGCCAACCAGCCTGCAATTTCAAGCTCGTGACCGACGGTTAACGCCAAATCGTTGCCATCAATATCGGGCCAAGCCGATTGGTTTTTGCTCCAATACCAACACAGCAAATTATCGCTCTCGCTGGTGCTGTGCAAGGCCAACAAGCCTGGTCCGCGATCAGGCGCATTTTCAAATAAGCGTCCACGGCGAATTGCGGGGGCAATCGATTGAGTGGGTAATGCGCCGCGCCGCAATTTTGAAACCGCAGCAATATCCAGCCGTGGCCGAAAACTATTGCTGGGCGCTTCAAAACGGGCTTCGCTATAACTGCCAACCCGTGCATAGGGCCAACTCAACCGTACCCAATGCACCCGCGCCTCGTTGCCGCCACTGTTAGTCACAGCGACCGAACGCCGAATCAAGGTTCCAGTGATTTGCAGGCTATCGCTGATGCGCAAAAAGCCCAAGCCAATATTGATCGTCAATTCAGTTACGCCATCAACTTCGCGGCCATGATGGCTTAAATAGCGCGGAAAATGATTTTCGCTGACCCAACCATCGGCTAATTGCACATCAACCGACATGCCAATGCTACCGATATTCAGAATGTTGGCTTGGTTGGGGCGGCGCAGTAATGTGAGCATACCAGTTGAGGTCGAGAAACCAAGCTCCATCTCGGCGGTGCTCACAACCAGATTTTGCTCATGCTGATATTCGTAATACATACAACATCTCGCACTGATAGGGCAATTGCAACCTATAGTTTAGCGCAGCAAACCAAATTGGCTTGCCAGCCGTAATCAATCATTAAAATTGCCCAAATATCCATCAGCATACCACAGCTTAGGCCAAGTTGAGAGTTTTCATCAAGCTTTTACGGCTGGCTTGACAGGTTTTGGCAGCTTTGGCGTGCTAGAGTGCTAGCAGAAATTGAGTTGGCAATGCGGCCAGCGGTTGCAACGAAGCACCACCAACCATTGTTGAAAGGACAAACTCATGCGTCAACCTGAACGTCCAGTTGGGATCGTTGGGTATGGAGCATATGTTCCGCGCTATCGGATTGCAGCCCAAGAGATCGCTCGAGTATGGGCCGCTGGCGAAGGAGCATTGCCAATTACATCAAAAAGTGTGCCTGGCCCCGATGAAGATACAATTACTATGGCAATTGAAGCTGGCCGCAATGCGCTCAATCGTGCCCAACTTGACCCACAACAATTAGCTGCTGTCTGGGTTGGCAGCGAAAGCCACCCCTATAGCGTCAAGCCCAGCGGCACATTGGTCGCCGAAGCCCTTGGTACATCGCGCTGGATCAGTGCCGCCGATTGGGAATTTGCCTGCAAGGCTGGCACTGAAGCCTTGAGCGCAGGCATGGGCTTGGTTGGCAGTGGCATGGCCGATTATGTGCTAGCGATTGGCGCTGATACGGCCCAAGGTCGCCCCGGCGATGCCTTGGAATATACCGCTGCCGCCGCCGCTGGAGCTTTGATCGTCGGGCCTGCTCAGCAAGCGCTCGCCACAATTGAATCCACCCTGTCGTATGTTTCCGATACTCCTGATTTCTTCCGCCGCGCTGATCGGCCTTATCCGATGCATGGCAATCGCTTTACTGGCGAGCCAGCCTATTTTCACCATGTCAGCACTGCTGCCAAGCAATTGTTGGCCGAATTAGGCCGCACTGCTGCCGATTATCAATATGCTGTGTTTCACCAACCAAATGTTAAATTCCCGCAAACTGTCGCGAAACAGGTGGGTTTTGCTCCCGAACAATGCCAGGCTGGCTTGTTGGCGGGCGAAATTGGCAACAGCTATTCGGCAGCCTCGATGATTGGCTTGTGTGCTGTGCTTGATGTGGCTCAAGTTGGCGACCGCATTTTGCTCGCTTCCTATGGCAGTGGGGCGGGTAGCGATGCCTATTCGTTGGTGGTGACTGAAGCTTTGGCAGCGGCTCGCAATTTAGCGCCACGCACCAGCGCCTATCTCAAACGACGGCAATTAATCGATTATGCCACCTATGCCAAGTGGCGCGGCAAAATTGTTGAGTAAAGGGGTAGGAGCATGCACCAGGTTTTTATTGCAGGCACAGCTTGCACCGCCGTTCGCGAACATTATGATCGTTCGTTGCTGGATTTGGCCTTAGAGGCGCTGCATGGCGCAGTCGGTACGCTTGACCCAACGTTAATTCAGGCCTTATATGTTGGCAATGCGCTAGGCGATACGCTCAGTGAGCAAAGCCAACTAGGCGCGTATATCGCTGGTGCGGCGGGCTTGAACTGTGAAGCTGTGCGGGTTGAAGCGGCTGGCGCTAGCGGTGCATTGGCTTTGCGTCAAGGCTATTTGGCAATTACCAGTGGCCAAGCCGATGTGGTGGTTGTGCTGGGGGTTGAAAAAGCCACCGACAAACTCGATGCCGCCTTGCAAGCTGCCCTGGCCTTGGGCTTGGATGGCGAGCTTGAACGGGCACTGGGTCTCACATTAACTGGGGCTTGGGCACTGTTGATGCAACGTTATTTGCATGAATATCAATTACCCGCCACTGCCTTCGCGCCATTTGCGGTTAATGCTCATGCCAATGGGGCGGGTAATCGCCATGCGTTGTATCGCTTTGCAATCAATACTCAGAAATGGGCCAATGCAGGCCAAATTGCCGAGCCATTGAATATGCTCGATTGCTCGACGGTCGCCGATGGTGCAGCAGCAGTGGTATTGGTCAGCCAACGCTATGCCCGCGAAGTGGCGCAGCCAATTGCAATTGTAGGCAGCGCGACCAGTAGTACCAACGTTGCCTTGGCCCAAAGGCCCGATCTGTTGTGGCTTGAAACGGCAGCAGCCAGTGGCAACAACGCGTTGCAACAAGCTAAACTCAAGCGCGATGCAATTAACATCATCGAATTAAGCGACCCGCACGGGATTGCCGCCGCCCTAAGTTTAGAGGCACTTGGCTATGCTGAACGCGGCCATGCCACTCAATTGGCCGCCGAAGGTGTGATTGCCAAAATGGGAGCTTTGCCGCTAGCAACTGCTGGTGGTTACAAAGCTCGCGGCGATGTTGGTGGTGCGACCGGAATCTATCAAGTGGTTGAATTGGTCGCTCAATTACGCGGCCAAGCAGGAGCTAACCAAGTTGCTAATGCCAAAACTGCGCTCGCCCAATGTTTAGGTGGAGTTGGCGCAACTGCCGTGACTCATATTTTGCAAGTAGCGGAGGTCTAGATGAATTTACCCAAACAATGGCGACTCAAAGGCCAACGCTATCGCCTCGAAGGCCAGCGCCATAACGATGGGCGGGTGCGTTTTCCGGCTCAACCAGCCAAATTAGGCGAGGCCAGCGATGCTTGGCAGCCTTATCAATTAGCCAACACTGGCGAACTTTATTCGTGGACAGCCCAACGTAGCAATCGCAGCGAATTCGACCATGAGCCAATTGTGCTGGTGGGCATGATCAAGCTGGCTGATGGTTGTATGATTACTGCTCAATTGACCGATTGCGAGCCAAGCGAGTTGCAGATTGGCATGGCGATGGAAGTAGTGACCCGCAGTTGGGGCAAAGTCGGCGAAGATGATTTGTTGGTGTATGGCTATAAATTCCGACCAAAACTCGTTGATTAAAAAATTAGGTTAAGGTGAAACCGCGAAGGACGCGAAGATCGCTAAGTTTGAGTTAAGTGGTTCTCTGAAATTTGTATAAATTTCAAGCTTCCAACTAATTCAACATTCGTGATCTTCGTGTCCTTCGCAGTTAAAAACTTCCTAATCCTTGGCCCCTAGCCCCTAAAACCTATTCTACCGTTGCCCGTTCGCGGCGTTCAAGGTGAATCAGCAGGTGGGCAATATCGGCGGGATTGATGCCTGCTAAGCGTGAAGCCTGACCCAAGGTTGCTGGGCGGAAGCGTTTGAGCACCTGCCGTGCTTCGATCCGTAAACTGGGAATCGCCTCAATATCCAAATCGGCAGGCAAGCGCCGATCTTCCATTTTGCGCACCCGCTCAACTGAGACTTGCTCTTTGGCAATGTAAACCGCATATTTGGCGCTTAGCTCAACTTGCTCAGCGACATCGGCCTCAATCGCTGGCAGATCAGGCTGAACTTCGGCCAATTGGGCATACTTGACCCCAACCCGCCGCAGAATATCTTCGCCTGAAGCAGGTTGCAACAATGGCTCAATCCCAGCAGTTTGTAGGCGGCCATTGGTTTCAGCGCTGGGCGTGTAGCGTAAACCCCGCAATTGCTGGGTTGTTTGATCAATTGCCCATTGTTTGCGCTCAACTTGGGCAGCGCGTTCGGCACTGACCAAACCAAGTTCTGCCGCCAATGGTGTGAGCCGCAGATCAGCATTATCGCCACGCAACAACAAGCGATGCTCAGCTCGCGAGGTGAACATGCGATATGGCTCGCGAATTTCCTTGGTCACCAAATCGTCGATCATCACGCCGATATAGGCTTGGTCGCGGCGCAAAATGAATGGTGCACGCTCGGCAACCTTCAAAGCAGCGTTGATCCCCGCCATCAAGCCTTGAGCACCAGCTTCTTCATAGCCAGTTGTACCATTAATTTGGCCAGCAAAGAAGAGATGTGGTAGGCGTTTGGCTTCCAACGAAGCGGTGATTTCGCCAGTTGCGACTGCATCATACTCAATTGCATAACCAACCCGCATAATTTCGACCTTGCGCAAAGCCGGAATCGAGCGCAACATGGCCCATTGCACATCTTCGGGCAGCGATGTATTACAACCTTGCACATAGATTTCGAGGGTTTCCCAGCCTTCTGGTTCTAGGAAAAACCCATGCGATTCTTTATCGGCAAAGCGCACAATTTTATCTTCAATTGATGGGCAGTAGCGTGGCCCAACACCCTCGATCACCCCGCTAAACATCGGGGCACGATGCAAGTTATCACGAATATGCTGGTGAAATTCGGGCGTAGTGTAAATATGATAGCAGGGCAATTGTGGTTGCCAGCCATCGAGCATCGGCTCAGGGTAAATTGGGTTGGGCGGGCCATGCACCAGCGATTCAGGCCGCTGACCATCATAATTAAAGCCAAAATACAGTGGCGTGCTGGAACCTGGCTGGATTTCTAGCCCACTAAAATCGACAGTTCGGGCATCAATCCGTGGTGGCGTGCCAGTTTTCAGGCGCACCAATGGAAAGCCCAACTGACTTAGATCGCTCGAAAGATTGATCGCTGGCTGCTCGCCCATACGGCCAGCAGGGATGATCGATTCGCCAGTGATCGCTCGGCCACGCAAAAATGTGCCCGTGGTCAAAACCAAGGCTTTGGCACGATATTGCCAGCCCGTTTGGGTTTCGACGGCAAATTTAGCCCCATCAGTTTGATCAGCCAAGGGGATGATGCGCTCAACCATGGCCTGTTTAAGCGCTAAATTTGGCTGCGCTTCAAGAAACTCTTTCATGGCCTTGGCATACAAACGCTTATCGCTTTGAGCGCGTAAGGCTTGCACGGCTGGGCCTTTAGTTTCATTCAGCAGCCGAATCTGAATCAAAGTGCGGTCGGTGATGACCCCCATCGCGCCGCCGAGTGCGTCGATTTCGCGCACAAGGTTGCCTTTGGCTGGGCCGCCAATTGATGGATTGCACGACATGTGCGCCAATTTATCAAGATCGATCGTCAGCAAAAGGGTTTGCGAACCCATACGAGCAGCCGCCAAAGCCGCTTCACAGCCCGCATGTCCGCCGCCAACGACGACCACATCATAGGTTAAATTTAGCATAGCTCAACAAGACATAAGTGAAGGACACGATAGTTTATTGTACCGCAAACTTGATATTTTGGGGATCGGCAGTTTTGATCCACGAAGAGCACGAAGGACACGAAGTAAGGCTATGGGCTATGAAGCTATCGGAGCTTGATTAGAAATGCCAACAATTGTTCCGATAGCCTATAGCCTCATTTCTTCGTGTCCTTCGTGGTTAAATTTTATCCCTCATCCTTCATAATTCATAATTCTCAATGTTGATGTTGCTCGGTCAGGGTGCAATAGAGTTGCGGCGTGTTACATGAACATTCAAGTTGCAACGTGGCATGGCCAATGTTGTAGCGATGACAAAGCACCTCGTTGATGGTGCTAATCAATTGTGGGCTACGCTGTGGGCCTTGTTGATCGGTCACAACATGGGCTGAGAGCGCTCGCATGCTGGCGGTGATGCTCCAAATATGCAAATCGTGAATCGCTTGCACCCCAGGAATGGTTTGCAAATCGCTGACCACTTTTTCCACATCAATATCGCGTGGAGTGGCTTCCAACAAGACATCAATCGAATCGCGCAGAATTTGCCATGCATGCCAAATGATAAAGCCTGCAATTAACACCGAAACCAGCGGATCAAGCCAGCGCCAATTGGTGAAGAAGATCAAAACCCCAGCAATCGTTGCGCCAATTGTGGAAAGCACATCGCCCATCAAATGCACAAAGGCGCTACGCAAATTAAGGTCGTTTTCGCTGCCGCGATGCACCAGCCATGCCGTACCAGCATTAACCAAGACCGCCAACAAGGAAACCCCGATCATCACTGGAGCATCAACTTCCAAGGGGCTGCGCAAGCGTTCAATTGCTTCCCAGCCAATGCCCAAGGCGATGCCAACCAAGGTGAGCGAATTAACAAAGGCCGCCAAAATCCCAGCACGATGGTAGCCAAAGGTCTTGCGGGCATGGGCTGGGCGGCGGGTAAGCCAGAGGGCAATCCAGCTAATCAGCAGCGCCAACACATCACTGGCATTATGCGCGGCATCGGTGAGCAAGGCCAAACTATTGGACCACAACCCAGCAACGATTTCAACGCCCACAAAGCCAAACGTGATTACCAAGGCCCAAATTAAGCGGCCACCAGCATCGGCAGGCACGCTATGATGGTGATGATGTCCGTGGTCGTGATGTCCGCTCATCGTTCTTCCTCCAAGACAGCTAAAATGGGCGCAACCGATGGATCAGGCGTGGAGCCATGGCGAATATGATTCAGACAAACCAGCACCAGCACCCGCACATGGTCATCATCGAGGCTATAAAACACCAATTTGCCTTCGCGGCGTTGTTTGACCAAGCGCAACTGACGTAACACCCGCAAATGTTGCGAAACTGCCGATTCGGAATAATGCAAAATTGCCGCCAGATCAGCAGTACATAGCTCTTGCTCAAGCAAACAACCAACAATTTTGACCCGCGTCGAATCAGCTAAAGCGCGAAAGGTTTCGGCCATTAAAAAATAGCTTTCGTCGTCGTGGAGCATTTGCCTCCCACGCTCAACCATCGCTGGGTTAATTCCATCTTCATGTTCAACCATGCGCTAAACCTCAAATGAACGATTGCACAATTGCTAAATTATCAAATCGATCGTATCACGTCAAGCGTTTAGCAACCTTTTCTTTTAGACCACGTATCAATTTCAATATGTTCAATCTTGACTGAACATGTTAAACGTGCTACTCTTGTTCAATCAGTACTGAACAGGATGAACTATGGCCATAGATAATCTACAAGCACGTTTAGCGTATGCCGAGCGCATTGCCGTTTTTTACGAAAAAGCTGGGGGAATACCGCGTATGGCTGGTCGAATTATGGGCTGGTTGTTGATTTGCGATCCACCGCAGCAAAACGCGGCGGAGCTTGGGCAGGTGTTGAGCGCTAGCAAAGGCTCGATCAGCACGATGACGCGCTGGTTGTTGCAAATTGGCTTGATCAACAAAACTGCCGTGCCAGGCGACCGTCGCGATTATTTTGAAATTCGCAAAGGGACATGGGCCGATTTGCTGGCCCAACAATTTCAAACGGTCGGCGCTTTTCGCGAATTAGCCACACAAGGCTTGGATTTATTGACCAATCCTGAGGGCGAAGAAGGCGCACGATTGCGCGAAATGCGTGATTTATATACATTTTTTGAGCGTGAATTACCGTTGCTTATTGAAAAATGGCGCAACGAACGAAAGGAATAACCATGACCACGGTTGTTCAAACCACGAATCTGACCAAAACCTATGGCAAAAATCGTGGAATTGATAATTTAAATTTGCAAGTGCAGCAAGGCGAAGTATTTGGTTATTTGGGGCCGAACGGGGCTGGCAAAACCACGACAATTCGAACTATTTTAGATTTTATTCGGCCAACCAGCGGTACTGCCCAAATTTTTGGCCTCGATTCGCAGCGCGATTCGGTGGCGATTCACCAGAAAATTAGTTATTTGCCTGGCGAATTAGTGATGTACGAAAAAATGACTGGCATGGAGATGTTGCATTATTTTGGCCAGCTACGCGGCAATGTGAGCCAGCAAGAAATTAAGCAATTGGCCGAGCGTTTGGAGCTGGATTTAAAACGACCAATTCGCACGCTCTCCAAGGGCAATAAGCAAAAAGTTGGGCTTGTGCAGGCATTTATGGGCAAACCTGAGCTTTTAATTCTCGATGAACCGACCAGTGGGCTTGATCCGTTGGTGCAGCAAACCTTTTATCAACTGGTGCTCGAAGCCAAAGCAACTGGCCGCACCGTCTTTCTATCGTCGCACGTGATGTCGGAAGTTGACCATATTTGCGATCGGGTAGGAATTATTCGGGCGGGTAAGTTGTTGGCAATTGATACAGTTAAAGCACTCAAGGAGCGGGCGCGGCGTACCATCGATCTCTATTTTGCCCAACCAGTTGAGCCAAGTGCATTTGCCCATATTCCGAATATCGATGGCCTGCAAGTGCTCGGCAACCATGTGCACTGCGCTGTGACTGGCTCGATTGACCAGTTAATCAAAACTGCGGCCCAATTTGAATTACACGATTTGGTTAGCCAAGCTACCGATTTGGAAGATATTTTCTTGGCCTACTACAAAGGAGAAGTGAGCGATGCTGCGTAATATTTTTACCAAAACCATTTACGAACGCCGCCGCTCATTACTTTGGTGGGGGCTAGGAATTATTGTGCTGATTGCGATGCTGATGGGGTTTTATCCAGCAATGCGTAACCCTGCCACCAGCGAACAGCTTACCAAAGCCATGGAAGCCATGCCCAAAGAGATGTTAGCAGCCTTCGGAGTAACCGATGTCGCCAATTTGATCACACCAGCCGGCTATATTCAAGGGCGGTTGTTTGGCTTTATGCTGCCGCTAATCGTTATGATTTTTACGATTGGGCTTGGTTCACGGGCGATTGCGGGCGAGGAAGAAGCTCGCACGCTTGATTTAATTCTGGCCCACCCAATTCGGCGTTCAACGATTGTTTGGCAAAGCTTCGCCGCGCTGAGCGTGCTTTCGATTGCCATGGGCTTGATTACATGGCTCAGCCTGTGGATTGGCGCAGTCTTGCTGGATATGGAGATTGGTGCTGCCGAGCTGGGCGCTGCATCTTTTAATATGAGTTTGATGGCGCTCTGTTTTGGGGCAATCGCCTTATTAATTGGGGCTGCCACAGGCAAACGGGCCATGAGCATGGCTGTCGCAACGATTTTGGCAGTGATTGGCTACTTCGCCAATTCGCTAGCCAGCGTGATCGATTGGCTTGAGCCATTTCAAAAACTCTCGCCATTCTACTACGCTGATTACAACCAACCATTGAAACACGGCTTCCATTATTTGCCAATTTTGGTCTTGGGCGGTGTGATCGTGCTGTGTGGCTTTGCTGCAGTCAAACTATTCGAGCGCCGTGATGTGGCGGTTTAGCTATTCATATTGAATAGACTTGAAATGCATTCTTGATTCTGATCCTTGGTTTCTATTGGATCGCCACCCTTCCGTCCCTCCACCGGAGGGAAACGCAGGGGGTTTTCAGCCCCCTGCACCCCCAAAAGGACAATTTGAGCAGGGCATCCATCCAACGATGAACCTATCATAGTTCGGTTCGTAGCAGAACACCACTTAGTCGATGAGCGATCAGGCCTTTGCTAACGCTATGCTTTTTCTAACTGAACGACGCGATCAGCCAAGGCTTGCACGGCGGTACGATGGCTAATCAATAGCACAGTTTTATCCACCAGCAGGGGCTTGAGCGCGGCTAGCCAAGCGGCTTCGTTGGCATAATCGAGTTGAGCGGTTGGCTCATCGAGAATTAAGATTGGCGCAGGTTTAAGTAGCACTCGTGCCAACGCCAAGCGCTGGCGTTCGCCGCCACTTAATTTGGCTCCTTGTTCGCCAATCCATGTCTCCAAGCCAGCCGGAAGTTTGGCTTGCAAATCACTGAGTTGGGCGACTTCCAAAGCTTGTACTAGATCATCTTCGCTGGTATTGGGATTAGCAAGACGTAAATTATCGCGCAAACTGCCGTTAAACAGCTCGGTATACTGCGAAACATAGCCAATGTGCTGATGTAAATCGGCTAACCGCAACTGGCGAATATCACAATCGCCTAAGTAAATCGCGCCTGCTTGGACATCCCAAAAGCGTAGCAACAAGTGGGCAACCGTGGTTTTGCCCACTCCACTCGGCGCTTGCAAAGCCACAATTTCGCCTGGGTTCAGTTCAAAACTCACATCGCGCAGCACAGGCTGGTTTTCCACATAGCCAAAATTCACATGCTCAAACCGAATTTGGCTTGAAGTTGGTAGATTGCTTGGCTCAACTGGATCGCTGACCGCTGGCGGGGCATCAATCAATTCAAACATGGCCTTCGCCGCTTGTTGGCTACTTTGCCAAATATGCGCTGCTTGAATCAGGCTACCCAGTGCCTCAAAACTGGCCAAGGTGCTCAGTCCAATCACGGCTAGATATAGCGGATCAAGCTGGCCCTGATCAACAAACCAACTGCCCAGCGCCAACATCAACAACGTGCTCAACATCACCAAAGCATTCAGCAAACTGGTGCTGGTGATCCGCGCATTGGCCAAGTGGCGTTGGCTATTGGCTAGTTGCTGGCTTAATTGGGCCAATTGCTGCTGCACTAATAACTCAGCATTGGCCGCCATAATATCAGCGCTACCCGCAACTGCCTCAACCACTGCCTGATTCAAAGTCTGTTTTTGTTGATTGACCTTGGCTCCAGGTTGGCGGCTTTGCCACAGGCTCAAGGTTGGCACAGCTACCCCAATTAACAGATGGCAAAGCAACAATACCAAGCCCAATTGCCAAACAAACGAGCCGATTAGCAGGCTGGTGGCCAAGGCGACCAATAAGGCGACCCACGGTGGAGCAATCGCCCGCACATACAAATGTTGCAAACTATCGATATGGCTGATCGTGCGGGTTAGTAAATCGCCACGGCTGTAGTGCAATAGACGGGCGGGTGCTAACGGCTCCAAGGCTGCGTATAGCCATGAACGCAATTGCGCCAAAATCTGAAACGTCAGGCGATGGGAGAGATAGCGCTCGGCATAGCGCAACACGCCACGGGCAATCCCAAAGAAGCGCACGCCCAAAATCGCCACCTGCAACTCGGCAATCGAGGGCATTAGGGCGGCTTTGGCAATCAAATAGGCCGAGGTAGCAAGCAGGCCAACGCTGCTGCCAACCGTGGCAAAACCCAGCCCAATTACCAAGAGCACCTGCCAACGTTCGGCATAGAATAATTGTAATAAACGCTTCAAGCGATTAGTCCTTATGATCTACACGGTGCAAAAATGGCTGAAACCGCGAAGTGCACGAAGAACGCGAAGTCTTTGCCACAGATGCTCACAGATTAATGAATTGCGCCGCTGTTTGTTGAAACAATCGATGATCCTTAAACAATCTTGGTGCGCTTCGCGTTCTTCGTGGTTAAAAACGTTCTTCATCTGCGTTAAATTGTTCTTCGTGGTCAACCTCATGCGAAAACTCGATGACCGTGCGGCCACGCCACAACTCGGCCAAATTGCGCCGAATTTGCTGGGCAGTAGCCTGATCGAGATGGGCAAACGGTTCGTCGGCCAGAATAATTGGGCAATCTTTGAGGATGGCGCGAGCAATCGCGATCCGCTGGCGTTGACCACCACTTAAATTTGTGCCACCTTCGGCTACCAACGTGGCATACCCGGCTGGCAATTGCTCAATAAACTCGTGAGCACAAGCCCAAATCGCTGCCTGTTGAATCGCCTCAGGGCTAACATCAGGTTTGGCTAAGGTAATATTTTGGGCAATCGTGCCATTGAAAAGGTAGGGATGCTGCGGAATATAGGCGATCATGCTGCGCCATTGCTTGAGATCAAGCTGATCGATCGGTGTAGCTCCCAAGTTAATTTCGCCAGCGGTTGGCTGAATTAAGCACAACAAGGCCAACACGAGGCTGGTTTTGCCCGCACCGCTAGGCGCTTGAATCAGGCTATGCTGGCCTTGGGGAAAGTGCCAATTGCCTTGTTGCAGCACATTTGGCTCATCCGCAGCGTAGCAAATTGCTAAATTGTGTACCATCAGATCGCCCAGCACTGGCTGAATGTTGCCCACAGTTGCAACATCTGCTCGTGGCTGAGCCAAAAAATGATTAATCTGCTCGGCGGCTTCAAGCCCTTGCATGCCAGCGTGATGTTGCGCACCCAAGGCCCGAATTGGCGCATAAACCTCAGGAGCCAAAACCAGCACCAACAAGGCATCGTAAAACTGCAAACTGCCATTCAGCAAACGCAAGCCAATTTCGACCGCGACTACCGCTGTGCTAAGGCTAGCGGTCAATTCCAGCACCAAAGCCGAAACGAAGGCAATTTGTAACACCGCTAAAGTTGCGTCGGTAAACTTGCGGCTAAGTTGGTCAATCTGTTGAATTTGGGCACGACTACGGCCAAACACTTTGAGCGTGGTTAAGCCTTGCAGTAAATCCAACACGCGGGCATTCAGGCGGCGCAACTGCACCCAACGCTGTTGGCTTAGATCACGGGTGTGCAAGCCGACTAGCACCAACATCACTACACTGACTGGCACGGTCAAGGCCAAAACGATCGCCGATAATCGATCATACGGCCAAACCCAAGCGATCATCAACAATGGCACAATTGCCGCCAGCATACGTTGGGGCAAGTAGCCCGCCAAATAATCATCGAGCAATTCGACCGTTTCGCCCAAAATCTGCACTCGTTCGCTAGCAGATTGTTGGCCTTGAGCGGGTCCAAGCGCCAGCATTTGCCCAACGAGGCGTTGGCGGAGTTGTTGTTTGACGTTTTGGGCAAAACGTTGAGCCGCCGATTCGGCCAACCATTGCAAGCCAAAACGCAGCAGAACAACCAAGATAATCGCCCGAAACCATGGCCACAGCTCGGCCAAACCCAAGCCATCACGAAAAACGCCCGCAATAATACTGGTTAGGCCGATGGCGATTGCCACCGTGGCCAAGCCAACTAAGCTGTGCAAGCCAATGCTTAGCCATAACCACACCTTGCTCGGCTGAAGATTCGATTTAAATTGGGCTTCGACGGTTGCCATGAACCAGCTTCCTTAGAACATAGAGCAAAGGATTCAGGGTCTAGGGTTCAGGGACTAGGAGTCAGGATTCAGGCTAGCACTGCTCATCTAAATTCCTGACCCACGTTCCCTTATCCCTCGCTCTTTGTGCGCTTCGTGTTCTTCGTGGATCAAAACTTAACTGGACCCCGATCCCCAGCCCCTGACCCCTGCGTTTAATAGGTTAATTTTGATTTTGTGCTGACTCGTTGGCGGAAGACCCAATAAGTCCATGCCTGATAGCCCAAGACAATCGGCACAAAAATTAAGGCGACAAAACTCATAATTTTGAGTGTGTAAGGGCTTGATGAGGCATTGTAGATCGTTAGGCTCCAGTTTGGGTCGAGGCTCGATATCATCACCCGGGGGAACAAAGCCATAAAGATCGTGATCACTGAAAGCCCAATCGTCAGGCAGGTCATGATAAAGGCCCAACCAGTTTGCTTGGTATGTACAAACCAGCCAGCACCCAGTAAGGTCAACAAGGCCGATACTGGAATAATCCCAGGGTTGACTCCAAGCCGACTAAATGTGTCGGTCGCGGTGTAGGTTGCCACAATAAAGGCCAAAATCAGCACTGTGGCCACAGGGCCGATACGCTGAGCCAATTTCAACGAACGCTCACGCAGTTCGTCGGTGGTTTTCAAATTGAGGAATAAAGCTCCGTGGAGCAAAAACATGCTCAGCGTGGTCAAGCCCACCAGTAAGGCATACGGATTCAGCAAATCAAAGAAATTACCCACAAATTGCTTATCGGCATCAATTGGCACGCCGCGCAACAAATTGCCCAAGGCCACGCCCCAGAGCAAGGCTGGCACAGTGCTGCCGAAGAAAATCACCCAATCCCAGGTTGTGCGCCAACGTGGGTCGGATACTTTGCTGCGATATTCAAAGGCCACCGCCCGCACAATCAGGGCACAGAGCATTAAAAACAAGGCCAAATAGAAACCGCTAAACAAGGTAGCGTACCATTCCGGAAAGGCCGCGAAAATCGCCCCGCCTGCGGTCAGCACCCAAACCTCGTTGCCATCCCAAAATGGCCCAATCGTGTTGATAACCACGCGGCGCTCTTGATCATCGCGGCCAAGCCATGGCAAGAGCATGCCAACGCCATAATCGAAGCCTTCGAGGATGAAAAAGCCAATAAATAGCACCGCCACCAGCACAAACCAGATACTATTCAGATCCATGGCATACCATCCTTTCAGCTTAGAGCGCTAAATCAGCTTCGACCGTCGCAGGGCTAGCATCGGGAATATGATTGGCTTCGCGCACGATCAAAAAGACCATGACTCCAATCAAGACCAGATAAATCAGGCTAAACCCAATTAACGAGGTCAGCACGCTGCCGCCAGAAACTGCCGTCGAAACCCCGTCGCTGGTGCGCAGCAAGCCATAGACGATCCATGGTTGGCGGCCCATTTCGGTGAAAATCCAGCCGCTGGCGTTGGCGATATAGGGCAAACTAAGCGCCAAGGTCATCAGCCACAAATACCAATTTGGAAAGTTTAAGCGCTTGCGCAAGCTGAAAAAGAGGCCAATGATCGCTAGACCAAACATCGCCATCCCTGAGCCAACCATAATTCGAAACATCCAATAGGTCATAAAGACATCGGGGGTGTAATTGCCGGGGCCATAGGTTTGCTCAAATTCAGCTTGGAGATCTTTGATGCCTTTGACTTCGCCATCAAAACGATTGTAGGCCAAAAAGCTCAGCAAACCTGGCACTTTAACCACAAAGCGGTCGCGTTGTTCGGGCACATTGGCAACGGTAAACAACGACATCGGCGCAGGATCAGCGGTTTCCCACAATGCTTCGGCGGCGGCCATTTTCATTGGCTGCACTTTGATCATATATTGGGCTTGATTATGCCCAACCACCATCACCAAAATTGTTGAAACCAAGGCATAGCCTAAGGCCAATTTGAATGAGCGTTGAAAAATTAGGCGATCGGCAGGTTTGGGCTGTTTGCGCAATTGCCATGCGCTAATGCCCAAAACGAAAAATGCCGCCGTGACCATGGCAGCAGTAACCGTATGCGGCCATTGCACCCACACGTGGCCATTGGTCAGCAAGGCCCAAAAATCAGCCATTTCGGCGCGACCATT
Source organism: Herpetosiphon gulosus (assembly GCF_039545135.1). NCBI lineage: Bacteria > Bacillati > Chloroflexota > Chloroflexia > Herpetosiphonales > Herpetosiphonaceae > Herpetosiphon > Herpetosiphon gulosus. The sequence continues at coordinate 132,600 of NZ_BAABRU010000001.1, forward strand.
GCGCAACACATAGCCAACTGGCTGGTGCATAAACGAATTGGCGATCAAAATCCATAAACTGGAGAGCATTGTGGCAATCGCCACCAGCCAAATCGAGGCCAAGTGAGCTAGTTTGGGTATCCGATCCCAGCCAAAGATCCAAATGCCTAAGAAGGTCGATTCAATAAAGAAGGCCATCAAGGCTTCAATGGCCAGCGGAGCGCCGAAAATATCGCCGACAAAGCGCGAATATTCCGACCAATTCATACCAAATTGAAACTCTTGGACAATCCCTGTGGCTACGCCAATCGCAAAATTGATTAAAAACAGATGACCCCAAAATTTGGTCATGCGTTTATAGGTGACATCGCCAGTGCGATAGTAGATCGTTTGCAGCAAAGCCACAAAAAACGAAAGCCCGATTGTTAGCGGCACAAACAAAAAGTGATAAACCGTTGTAACGGCAAATTGCCAACGAGCAAGAATCAATGCATCCATACGACGTACTCCTTGAGCATGGATTTTAGGAACGTCTGCCGCAGATGCTTGTTGGCTAGGTGGTCGTAGTCAACATGCACTAGTTAAATGGTATCGAATCGCGAGGCGGGCATGGTGGCTAAATCGGCATAATAGCGTAAAGATCCCACTACCTTGGTGTTAATTTCGTTAAGCTGTTGGTCAGGCAGTCAGCTATGCTTAAATCAGCCAAACGCTAAAAATAGGAGCATTGGTGCTTGCTAAATTTCCCTAATAGTACGATTATGTGTAGAATAGAACACGCCCCCAAGCTGTGGGTTGACCAGAGAACTGAAGGTTTCGCCCAATCACCAACGATTTTGCCTGTGGGGGTTGCGATGGCAACTCAGAAAAAATTGCTCGCTTCACGGCCTCAGATAGCCTTAGTTAAAATGAGCGAACAATCTGTGCAACAACGAATAACCGGCGCTTTAGCCGATGAAATAGGTGCGCGTCCGGCAACCTCAACTGCCGAAGCTCGCGCTGCTGCTGTGATCGCTGCCCAAATGCGCCAAGTTGGCCTTGAAGTTGGCGTGCAAACTTTCTCCGCTGCTGCTGCTCCAACCGCAGGCTTGGGCTTATTGGCGGCGATTGGTTTGTTGGCACTCGGCTTAGGCTGGTGGTTTCCTTATCCTTCAGTCGCCCTAATTGCATTGCTGCTGCTGTTGGCAGGCCGCGAATTACATGGCCCGCCCGTTTTGGCAGGTTTGTTGCGCCAACGCCCAAGCCAAAATGTAATTGGCACGCGGGCTGCAACCCGTACCCCTCGTGCCCGCATCGTCTTATTGTGTCATCTTGATTCGCCGCGCATGCTCTCGCCACGCCGTGCCAGTTGGCTGCGGGTTTGGTTGCTGACGATTCCATTTGGATTTAGCCTGAGCCTGATTGCGCTTGGGGTAGCGATTTTTCTGCCTGCTTGGCATAGTGTACTCTTGATTCCAGCGTTCTTTTTATTGCTTAGTTTGGTGGTGGTGGTTCGGCGTGAGTGGAAGGCCGATTGGACGGTTGGCGCGGTCGATGCTGCCGCCGTTGGCACGGCAATCGCGCTGGCAGCCGATTGGCCGCAACGTGATGATGTTGAACTATGGGTGGTGGCGCTCGGGGCAGGAGCTGCCGCAGGTTCGGGCATTCAGGCCTTATTGAATACCTACCCCTTCCCCAAAGCCGAAACTTGGTTTGTTAACCTGCCGTGGCTGGGCCGTGGCAATCTCACGATTGTGGCTGGCGAAGGGTTATGGCGCGAACGCAAGCCTGATCCACAACTCACCAAAATGTTTCACGAATTGCAATCTGCTAGCGCCCCACTCATTCGCTCGGCCTATCGTGGCGAACGCTTGGATAGCGCTCGGCTGTTGGCCATGGGCTATCACGCGGTCAGCGTGGTTGGCTTGAAATCTGATGGCACGGCAGCGGGCTTCCGTCAACCAGACGATGAAACCCGCTTACTTTCCGTACCACAGATGGAATTGGCCTTACGGGTGTTGCGGCGGGTGCTCGACCGCTTTGCCCGCAGCCATAGCAACGAACCCCAATTACCCTAAGCAAGGTGTTGCTTGAGGCTTGGCGCAAACCGAAACACCGTCACATCCAAGACCAGCATAAACAACAACGAAGCGCCAACCAAGGGGAAGGCCAAGCTTGCCAGTACCACCATCAGCAGCACAGGCTTCCAGTGGGGGAAGTTGGCTGGCAAATTTGGCGCACCCAAGCGGCCCTCAGGGCGGCGCTTCCACCACAACACGACTCCCGAGACCGACAGTAACAGCACCGTCATCGCCCCAAACAAGGCTAAAAGTTGGTTAGCCAGCCCGAAATATTTACCTTCGTGCAGCGAAATGCCCATGCTGACTGCTTTGGGAACCATGGCATAATCATGCCAGCGAATGTCGGCCAAAATCGCGCCACTATATTGATCAACGTGAATTGTGGCTTCATCAGCAGGATCATTCGCCACCGCAGCGATGGTGTACACGCCTTTTTCGCCATCAGGTGGGCTAACCGTAAAGCTGGCAATCACCCCACGGGCTTTGGCGACTTCAATCACCGAATCGAGCGTGACGGGGGTTGCGGCTTGTGGGCCTTCGGTAGCGCTGCTGGGCACAGGCGCACTCGCTCCATCACCGCGATGCTCAGCATGGTCAGGGTCGGATTGGGGCAATGGTGCTTGTTCTACCGCCCACGGCACAACTTTATCGGTCGTGGTGTTGAGGCTACCAGTCAGCACAGTCGATTCAGGAATATTGCTCCAAAGTTGATTGGGGTAACCGCTCCAAACATTGGCAAATTTATCGCCCCAATAGCCTGTCCACGGCAAACCTGAAATCAACAAAAACAGCACAATCAACGAGGCATACATCCCAGGTACGGCATGCAAATCGCGCCAGAAAATTCGTTTGTTTTTGCTGCGCAAACGAGGTAGCCATGTGCCCCAGATGCCACTTTTCGAGCGTGGCCACCAGAGATACAGCCCCGAAAGTGTCAGCAAAATCGCCCAGCATGCAGCTAATTCAATAATTCGATCGCCAGTCGTGCCAATCATCAACTCGCCGTGCAATTTCAAGGCAACCGTTTGTAAATTCCAATCTTCATCGCGCTCGCCGAGCACTTGATTGGTGTAGGGATTGACGAAAACTGTCAGTTTACGCCCATCGCTGGTGCTCATGCTAATTTCGGTGCTGCGATCATGGGCATCGCTTGGGCGAATTTTGCCAACGCTGGCCTCGGGATAGGCAGCTTGAGCAGCGGCCAATTGACTGGTGTAGCTTTGGGCCGAGCCACTGGTATGTTGGACATGCATCAAATTGCCGTACATCAAACGGTCAAGTTGCGGCTTGAACAGATAAATGCTGCCAGTTACTGCTAGGACAATCATCAGCGGCACAACAAACAAACCGGCATAAAAATGCCAACGCCAGATTGCGCGATAGAAAACAGATTGCGAACGGCGTTCGTCGGTGGTTGCTCCGTCGTTGGTGGTTGTGGTAGTCGTCATTCAAAAACCTCGTTGTGGTGCTGGTTGGAGCCACAGGCAGCCAAACTACCTGTGGCAATCGAATTAATACTGTTGTTGCAGACTGCCACCTGGATCACGCCGTTGTGGGGTTGCAGGCTCTGGTAACCATTGTTGAATTGCCGTAATCAGATCGTCGATTGGGTTGCTGCGCCAAACCACCGCATGCCCATTGACATAGGCGCTGGGCGTGCCAGCCAGGCCATTGGCAATTTGCCAACGACTAAATGCCACGATTTCACGGCCAAAATCGGGGCGTTGAAAACAGGCCTCAAAGGCTTGGCGATCGAGCGTGGTTGCTTGCAGCACTTGAGCTTGGGCTTGCTGGCGCGGGTTAGGTGCGGTCAGCCACGTCGCATCACGCATCAAGGCATCGTAGGCTGGCCAAAATTGACCTTGGCTGCCAGCGCAAACGCTCATCACCGTGACATCGACCGACCAAGGCGAAACCTCGGGCATCGCCAACATATGAATGCGCAAGTAGACATCGCCTGAATCGATAAATTGGCTGAGAAAGCCCTTCGATTCCATGGCCAAATGCAGGTCACGGCAATGGCTACAGGTCAAATCGGTATACAAATCGAGCACAATTGGCGCGGTTGGCTTGCCAAGACTCCAATCGGTAGTCGATTCGCGGGTAAATTGGGGAATTGGTGCTGCGACAACCGCAGTTGGTTGGCTGGTTGGAAGCACTGCTGGTGCGGTTTGATCGGGCATGTGCCAAACACTCAGCCCCAACACCAGCACGCTGATCGCAATACTAACCAAACCGCCAACTAAAAAACGGCGTTGACTAGGCACAATCACACGGCTTGTGAGCATGGTGGCCGCCTTACTTCAAGCTTAATAAATAGGCCACCACGTCATCAACCTGTTGCGGCGTTAAGGCATCGCCATAGCCTGCAAACATCAAACCTTGGGCAAAACCATCGACTACAAAACTGTTGGGGTCAACAATTGAGCTATGCAAATATTGACTAGCATCCTGACTCGCCACCCGCGTAGCTGCTCGATCAGCAATTCCAGCCAAGTTTGGGCCTACGGTTTGCGGCTTACCAGCCTCGACCACATGGCAGCTAAGACATGGCGGGCTGCCAGCGATCGCGGTTGTACCATCAAAAATCGCTTTGCCAGCAGCAGCATCGCCAGTGCTTGAACCGCCAGTGCTGGCCACAGGTACGGTCGTTGGAACCCCAGCAAATACGCCTACTTCTGAATCTTTCGCTGCCGAACCACAGGCAACTAAACCAAGTAAAGCCAAGCCTAGCAAGGCATAGCGCCCACGCAAAAGAATTGTCATGCTCGGAACACTCCCAAACTCAAAAACCCTCACCATGCAGCGCACGATGAGATCACAAAAACATTAATTGTGGGTTGAGTTGGGTTTAGCGCGGAGGGGGAGTGGTCAATTGAAGTTGAAACGAATTGAAGGGGCGTTGAATCAGCCAATTCAAACGGCGCAAGCTACGCAACGCGATGACAGCAATTGGCCAAAAAGCAACCATCGCAAACATTGCCACCAAGCTCGTGCCCATACCGGTTTGGGCTAGACCGCTTGGCGTGCCACTTGGAGTTGAATTGTGCTGAGTTGTGAGTTCGCAGACAAACATGCTGGCTTGATGCGCCGCTGGCATCGTTGACATTGGTTGGTGTTGCAGCAGACAGTGAATCACACATCCCAATGGGCACACCAAAGCAAGCTGGATAAGCATTGCCCAACTTAAAAGAGTGCGCCACGATAGCGTTATGCGTTTTTTCTGGTACCACCCACGCATACAGATTTGCTTCCGCCTGATGTTGCCGCCGAATTGAGCGCTATCTTAACACAGTTTAAGCGGCTTGCGATCAGGTGTTAACTTGATTCAGGCCGACAGATCACAGCCATTGCTCTGTTGCTTGCGTTGATTGTTAATAGCCTTCAATTGAAATTTAGGGGGTGCAGGGGGATGAAAACACCCTGCGTTTCCCTCCAGCGGAGGGACGGAAGGGTGGCGAAACGAAACTAAGAGAGCCGAATATTGGACAGAATGCTAGCTTTTGTTTTAGCCCAAGCAAGGTATCATGGTTGCTGGCATTATTCAGAGTGAGGTATCGCCGATGCGCATTTTATATTTAGGTACACCTGAGATTGCGGTTGCGCCGCTTGAGTTGTTGCATGCTAGCGGCCATGAGATTGTCGGCGTGGTAACCCAGCCTGATCGTCCGGCTGGGCGCAAAAATGTCTTAACTGCGCCGCCAGTCAAACTTGCCGCTGAACGCTTGGGCATTCCGGTTTTTCAACCAGAAACCCTCAAAGATCCGGCTGCGGTTGAGCGTTTACGGGCTTTCGAGCCTGAAGTTGGAGTAGTGGCAGCCTATGGCGAAATTTTGCGCAAACATGTATTGCAGATTCCAGCACTGGGCTATTTGAATATTCACCCGTCGATTTTGCCGCTGTATCGTGGGCCAGCCCCCGTGACTGGGGCGATTTTGGCAGGCGACGACTTGGTTGGGGTTTCAATCATCAAGCTAACGGCCAAAATGGATGCTGGGCCAATTCTTGGACAGGTGGTGATGCCGTTGGCCAAAACTGCCCGCGCAGGCGAATGGACTGCTCAACTGATGCGCCAAGGCGGTGAGTTGTTGGCTCAAGTGTTGCCAGCCTATGCTGCGGGCCAAATTCAAGCCCAAATTCAGGATGATAGCCAAGCGACTTATACCCAAATGATCAGCAAAAACGATGGTTTGATCGATTGGAATTTGCCTGCGCTGGTGATCGAACGCATGACCCGCGCTTATGATCCATGGCCTGGCACTGCGGTTAAACTCAACGATCAGCCGTTTAAAATTCTACGAGCCAAAGCTCATACCAGTTGGAGTGGCAACGCTCAACCAGGCATGTTGATCGAGCAGCAAGGCCAGGTTTTAGTGGCGACTGGCAGCGGAGCATTGGAATTACTCGAAGTTCAGCCAGCAGGCAAGCGCCCCATGGCCGCCAGCGATTGGCGACGTGGAGCCAAAGATATCGAGCATCTATAAGCTTCTTGTAGATTAACGCAGCGACGTAGAAAGCACGAGGCTATAGGCAGAAGGCTATGGGCTAGCGGAACGCATTGGGGGATTCCAATGATTTCAATCGCCAAAAGCCTATAGCCCTGATTTCATGCGCTTCGTGTCCTTCGTGGTCACAAACAAACTAATCCTCGGCAATCGGCTGCCAGCGATAAGCATCACCCTCGGGCACAACATAGCCAAAACTTGGGGTTGGAAAATGACATGGCGCAACTAAGGTTTTGCCATCGCTGACCTGCTGCAAAACTTCTAATCGTGTGGTATGTGCCCGCTCTTTATCGACATCCAACCCTGTCGCAAAACTTGGATGAAACATTTGAATTGGGTTGAAAAAGATATCGCCAGCAATCAACACTCGTTCGCCAGTGCCATGATCGATCAACAAACCAGTATGGCCCGGGCTATGGCCTGGGGTGAACCAGGTCGTGATACCTTCAGCCAATTCAAAATCAGCCTCGAAAAAATGCAAATAGCCCTGCTCGTTTAGCCACAAAACTTGCTCTTGCAAGTAGCCAGCGCGTTCGGAATTATGGGTTTGCATAAATTCAATCAGGCCTTGTTCGGCTTGGTGGGCCAGATAGCGGGCATTGGGGAAACGCGGTTGCAATTTGCCATCAACATAATGGGTATTCAAGCCAACATGATCGACATGCAGATGGGTTAAGAACACGGTATCAATCGCTGCATAATCAACTCCCATCAAGCTTAATTGGGCCTCAAGCTGTTGGCTGCTGATTGGCTGGGTTGGTGGTGGGGCTTTGCCCAAACCTGTATCAACCAAAATCGTGCGTCCAGCTTGTTGAATCAGATAGCAATGCACCCTCCCCAGCAAGGTTTCAGCATTGTAAAACGAGCTGGAATAGGTCTCGCGAACCGGATTCCAAATCTCATCGGTCACAGTCAGCATCGGCCATGGCGTGGTTACATCGACAATTGCCGTGATCGTGGTAGGCCCAAGTTGAATTGTGCGATGTTGAAGCGCTGTTAACATTCATAGCTCCTTTTGTTTTTGTGTATGCTATACTTGTTGAATATGTTGAATCGGCGTTCAACTTGATTATATTGAACCATAGTTCAATTTGTCAAGAGGTAATTAAACGATGACTGATGATTTAAAATCTCCAAAAAAACACTCGGCACAACGAGCTGATGCCCAACAAAACCATGGCCGAATTATGGCAGCAGCCAAAGCACGGTTTGCCAGCGATGGGCCAAGCGCCGCCATGGATACAATTGCGCGTGATGCAGGCGTAGCGGTTGGTACGCTCTACCATCATTTTGGCTCCAAAGAAGGCCTTTTAAATTTGGTGATTCAGGAGCATTTTCAGGTGGTGACCGATTTTCTGGCTAGCTTGCAAGATTCGGCAGACCCTTGGTGGGCGGTTGAGCAGGTGGTGCGGGGTATGGCGAAACGCCAAATCAAAGATCGGGCCTTTAAAACCATGATTCACCAACATAGCAATTTAATCGAAACCACCAGCCAAGCCAAACGTGGCATCGATCCGGCAATTCAGGCCTTGATTGATCGTGCTCAAGCGACTGGATTAGTGCGGCCAGATTTACGGGCTGGCGATTTATCGGCCTTGTTGGCGGGCCTGCCAATCGGCGAAGATCAAGCTGAGCAACGCGAACGCTACCTCTTGATCGTGTTGCAAGGCATCAAAAGCGAAAACGCATAAGCATGTATAATGGGGCGGGCAGACTCCATTTGGCGAGTTTGCCATTGAATTTGCTTGCTCAACAACGCATGAAGGAGCGTTTTCAATGCAATACGGCACAAAATTAGCCGAAGGTAAAACCAAGATTATCTATGCTCACCCTGAAGACCAAAGCTTGGCCTATATGGTCCAAAAGGATTCGATTAGCGCTGGCGATGGGGCACGACGCAATGAAATCGACGGAAAAGGCGCGATCAGCGGTCGCACCTCGGCTAATGTCTTTGCCTTGCTCAACCGCAGTGGCGTGCGCACCCACTATCAATCCGACCCTGAACCGGGGGTGATGCTGGTTGAACGTTGTGACATGTTGCCCTTGGAAGTGGTCATGCGCCGTTTGGCAACTGGCTCATATTGCCGCCGCCACCCTGAAACGCCCGAAGGCACCCGTTTTAGCCCGCCATTGGTTGAGTTTTTCTACAAAGACGATGCCAACCACGATCCCCAAATTTACTTGGAAGGGATTGTTGCAAAGGGCTTGGCGACCGCCGAGGAAGTCAGTTTTATTGAGCAAGAAGGCACGCGGGTGTTTGAGTTGCTTGAACAAACCTGGGCCGAACGTGGTGTGCAATTGGTTGATCTCAAGATCGAATTTGGCCGTACTGCTGATGGTAGCCTGATCGTCGCCGATATGATCGACAACGATTCATGGCGTTTGTGGCCCGATGGCGATAAGAGCAAAATGCTCGATAAGCAAATTTATCGCAATTTGCAAACCGTCACCGAGGAAGCGTTGCAAAACCTCAAAGCCAAATACGAGGAAGTACGCGATATTACCGAGAGCTTCCGCTAAATTAGTGCTTGTTACTGCACCGCGTTCCATTATTTGGAGCGCGGTTTTGCTTTAAGAGAGAAACTGCAAGGGTCGGCGAGCGGCGGCAATTCCAGCTTGCACAATGCGCTGAGCAACTTCAACCCGATAGCGCCAATGCTCGATCTGGCTATCGTAGTGTTCGGCTTGGCTTTGCTGAGCTTGCTCATCGGCAGCTTGGGTTTGAAATTGGTCGGGGATCTCCCAATCGAGGCCATCAACTTCGCAATAATTTAGCTTGAAGCCGCCGCGATGCAGCAAAACTGGCCATTCTGCATCAGTGCCTAGCGCATCAAGCGGCGGGCTATTGGCCAAAATAAAATGCGCAGCAACTGGCGTGAAGCCGCGGGCACCAGCGCTAATATCCATCGGCATTCCAAGGAAAAACGAGGCCATCGTATTACTGGTACGCTCAGTTTCGATCAAGGCGCGGGCGTGGGTGGCGTAAGCTTGCCAAGTACGGCCAATAATTAAACAATGGGTTTGCGAACGTTGAGCGATGCTGGTTAATTCACTGGGTCGAGTTTCGATCCAGCGCAATGCACGGTCAAAATCAATTGCATGAATATAGTTTGGTTGGGTTTTGAGTGCTTCGGCTAAAGCCAAGTGGCGGCCTTGAAACCATTCAGTGGTTGGCACGGCCTTAACATTCGGCAGTTGGTTGAGGCTTTGAAGCAATTGAGCATCAATCGTGGGCGGCGTGGTGATCACAATTGCTCGATACAATTGGTTTAATTGGGGCAAGAGCCGCTCAAAACGGGCTAATTCGCCGCGTGGCTGCCAAGCTGAGGCTAAAACTAAGCTCATCGTTGCCCTTCACTCAAGCGCAAATCGACCAACGTAAGTTGCACCGAACTGCGTCCATTCCATTCATTGATGCCCACAGTATAAACGATATCGATTTGCGAGCCATTATGTAATTCAGCCAACCAATCACCAAGGTTAAAGCCAATTGCGGTTTGATAATGGCGACCTTGTTGTAGGCGCAAGCGCAAATGTTGATTTTCAGCACCAACGCCACGCGCCTCGATCACCGTCACGCGGCGGCTGCAAAAGCGGGGCTGTTGGTTTTCCAGCCCAAACGGAGCCATTTTTTCGAGCACGGCCAGCATTTCAAGATTCAGTTGATCAAATGTTGCCTCAGCATCAATTGGCAATTGCGGAACCATCATCGCATCAGTAATCTGTTGATTGGCGATTGCTTGCAAGCGTTGTTCTAGCTCTGGAATATGCTCATTGGCGATCGTAAAGCCAGCGGCGGCGGCATGGCCACCATATTTTTCAAACAAATCGGCACATTCAGCCAAGGCATTGACAATATTAAAGCCTGGGATCGAACGAGCGCTACCCCGACTACGATCTTCTTCTTTGCCCATCACCAGCACAGGCCGCGCAAATTCTTCGGCCAATTTGCCTGCTGCCAAGCCCACCACCCCGTGATGAAAATCCTCGCCCACAATTACCAAAATGCGCTGATCAAGCTGGCCGCTGTTTTGGGCTAATTCGCGGGCGGCCTGCTGCACATCACGGGTCAGGGCTTGACGCTCAATATTGGTGCTATTTAATTGGTCGGCAAATCCATCAGCTTGGGCTTGATCGGGAGCCAGCAACAAACTATAGGCAATTCGCGCATCGACCAAGCGGCCAGCGGCGTTAATGCGTGGCGAAAGCCGAAACCCAACGCTACTCGCATCAATTTTGCCTTGCTCAACCGCCGCCACTCGCAACAAAGCCTTCAAGCCTGGACGTTGGCTTTCGTTCATGGCCTGCAAACCAAAATGCACCAACACTCGATTTTCGCCAGTTAAGGGCATCATATCGGCGATTGTGCCCAGCGCTACCACATCGAGAATGTCGCGTGCTCGTAAATTGTTAGGCTGAATGCCGGCCCGCCACAGCGCTTCATACAATTTAAAGGCCACGCCAACCCCGCACAACCCTTTGAAGGGATAGGCACAATCGCTGCGTTTAGGGTCAACCACGGCATAAGCGGGTGGTAAATTGGCTGGCGGTTGGTGGTGATCAAGCACAATCGTATCGAAGCCCAGCTCGTTGGCTCGGCTAATCTCGGCAATATTGCTAATGCCACAATCGACCGTCACAAGCAGATCAAGCCCTTCTTGATGCAATTTTTCGATTGCAGCCAAATTCAGGCCATAGCCCTCACCCTCACGCTTGGGAATGTAGGGACGCACTGGTAAATCAAAGGCTTTGAACAATTGCATCAACAGGGTAACCCCAGTCACGCCGTCGGTATCGAAATCGCCATAGACTACGACTCGTTGCTTTTGTTCAACTGCATGCTTAATCCGTTCGACCGCTCGATCCATATCGCGCAGCAAAAAAGGATCGTGGCGCTGTTTCCAATCGATATTGAGAAATTGCTCAACCGCTGCTGCATCGCGCCAACCACGATTCCATAAAATAGCTGCCAGCAATGGATGATACTCGCCGAGGCTGCGAAGTTGGCTGGGCGAGGCCGATGTTGGCAATTGCCAATGGCGCATAACACGTTGGTTGAGCATAAAATCCCTCACGAGCTGGATTAGTTTGGCGATTGTAGAGATAAGCAGGCTAATCGTCAAATTGGATTGGCTGAATACTTAAATTATAGAGCCATAAGCAAGCGATTTTTGGCATGCCAAAACGCCGATTAATCGGCGTTTTGGGTTGATTGCATGCCCTCACCCCCTAGCCCCCTCTCCCGCCAGCGAGGCGAGGGGGAACGGTTGAAGGGTGGAACTCCCCTCGCCCGCCGTAGTGGGAGAGGGGTTGGGGTGAGGACATGTAGATTATTCAGCATCGACAAAACCAATTATTGCCCAACCTTTAGCGGGCAGGAATTGGCCGAAATTGATTTGGGGCTGCGTTACTTGGCATTGCCCGCATAGGCAAGCCTATTTCAGTGGCTAATTGCTGGCGTAACCCAGTTGGTTGGCTGAAATTAGCGCTGGTGGTGATTGAGGCAATGTTGTTATATTCAAAATTGAAGGCTTCGTGCAACTCCAAGACTGCGCCATAACTAGTCGCAGCATTGTAGGCATCGGCCTGAACATACAACTTGGTTTGGGCCGCGATTCGATTAGCCCACTCGCTGCGCCGCGCTGAATAATATTGATCATAGGGACGAAGGGTGATCGATTGGCCTGGTTCCAGCGTTTGAGTCACGCCCCAAACAATGCCTTGGCTGGCAACATCCCACCATTGTTGGTTGACATGGCTGGGCGCTGGATTAGGCGCGATATACAAATCGACCCAAAATGCTTCGCTCGACGCACAATTACCTTGATTGGTGACTGTCACAACCAATTGCTGGTCAACCGTGATGCTGCTTACCTGCAAATCGGCATAGCAATAGCCCAACACCAACGGCAAGAAGTTTTGGCTTGTGCCAATAAATGGCGTACCAGTCGCGGTTGGCGTATTGCTCACGGTTGCCGTTGCTGTACTGGTTGGCGTGTTGCTTGGTGTAGCTGTCGCCGTACTGGTTGCAGTTGCTGTCGCCGTGTTGGTAGTTGTTGCCGTTGCCGTACTGGTTGGTGTATTTGTTGGAGTAGCTGTCGCCGTGTTCGTAGCTGTTGGCGTAGAGGTGGTGGTTGGCGTAGAGGTTGCAGCACTTGGCAGACAGCCAGCCACCACAATATCATCAACATTCCAACCAGGAGCGCTCACTAAACTGTCGCTACCTATGCGGAAGCGTAACCAGACGGTTTGGCCTGCCAACGCAGTTAAATCGGCAGTTTCTTCAATATAAAATGGGTAATCGCCGCTTAATCCAACGAACGCGGATTGGCCTGCTAAAGGATTATCGCTTTCATCGGTTAGTATGCCATCGTAGCCCGAGCTAGTAAAGAAACTACCAAGATCGTTAAAGGTTACACCATCGGTGCTATACTCAACCACCCCACCATCATAATAAATATCCAATGGCGTGTTGTGGCGTTTAGTTGAGCGTTCAGGCATTGGGGTTGGTTCGCCGCCGCCACCACCAGGCTCAAATTCAAAGCTATAGTTATGGTTGAAATATAGGGTTATATCGCTTGCGCCTGCTGGAATTGTGATACCTGCCATGGTTGTTAGCCGTTGATCACTAATCGTCTCAGGATTATCGGCATGCCACGAAAGGCTTGGGCTATTGAAACTACTGCTATCCAAGCTCCAAGTTGGGCCTGTGCCGCTCACATTCCACAGTGGTGTGCTGCTTACGCTATCGCTGAACAATACTTGCAGATTGCTGCCCGGCACACATTCACTCGGCGAAATTGTTGGTGTAACTGGCAAGGCCGTATTACTTGGCGTGGCCGTGGCTGTATTCGTCGGTGTATTGCTTGGTGTATTCGTCGCCGTATTGCTTGGTGTATTCGTCGGTGTATTCGTCGGTGTATTCGTCGGTGTATTCGTCGCGGTCGGGGTAGCTGTTGCTGGGGGCGCAACCCAACATTGCGAAAACTCCGAGGTTTCGTTGGTATTGACGTTCGTCGCTAAAATCGTGATATTTGGGGCTGGACTTGGAAACAGCTTGGTAAATACGCTATTTCCAATAGCATCGGTCGTGAAAAAATCGCTTTCTAAGAATTGTTGACCCTCACCATAGCCCGAAGCATCACAGGTGGTATTGCTATAAAAGGCCATGCGAAATTCTTGGCTGGCTGTGCTGTTGAATGTCGCTTGAATCGTCACCGTTGTGCCGTTATCAACGACACTGGTTACCACAGGATAATTTTGGGTGCTGTTCGGCCCCGCATCGAGATCATCAAGATCGTTAGCAGTCGGCCCATCATTGTTAATATCAATGCCTAAATCAGCATTGAAAGCAATGATATTTTCGCTAAATAAGCCTTCGCCGCCGATTTTGATGTTGCTAGGAGCCATTGCGCTCAATTCGAGCAGCGCAATGCCGTCGCCTTGGTTGCCAAGCGGACTATCGTCGAGCGCTACGCCGATGCGATTGCCTTGCACTGCAACGTTAGTAGGATCGAAAACGAAATTCACCCCATTGCCGTTATTGCCACTAATTAGGTTACCCTCGGCATCATCGGCAGTTTCGTCGCCATCAGTGCCCAGCACTAAGCCAGCAACTTCATTTTGAATTTGTACCCCAGCCCCATTTGGCCGAGCTACTAAACCAGTAATATTTGTACCAATATAGTTACCGCTGATGATCGTATCGGTGATTGGCTGATCACCACCACCCACGCCAATTCCCAAATCGCTATTGCCGCTAATGATGTTGCGTTCTAAGCTATCGCTTGTCGTATCGCCATTGGTGCCGATGCGCGTGCCACTTGGGCCAAAGCGTAAAACCACCCCGCGCTGATTGCCAATTGCGGTTGAGCCAGTTGGATCAAGCCCGATAATATTGCCAGCGATGACATTATCGGTTGGGAAGCCGCTAGAGCCACCGCTAAATTCGGCGATTTGCACGCCCTCAGCGCTATTGCCACTGATCACGTTACCTTCGACTGCATCGCGCACACCATCACCATCGGTTCCAATGATCGTTTCGTTGGTATTGGCGCTAATTTGGATGCCTGTTTCGTTGGCGGCGGCGGCGGTTCCGGCTACATTCAAGCCAATATAGTTGCCACTAATTTGATTATTTGATGAGCCAGCAATATAAATTCCTAAGGTATTGCCACTGATGATATTGCGTTCGAAGGCATCACTTACGCCATCGCTGTTGGTACCAATGGTGACATTGCCGATTGTCGGCCCAAAAAATTCAATGCCAGTGCGATTGCTGCGAGCAATATTGCCATCGCTAGCAACCCCCAAATAGTTACCAGAGATCCGGCTATTTGCACCACCAGAGAATGAAATGCCATTGAAGGTTTGGCCAGCAATGATATTGCCTTCGAGCGCATCATTGCTGCCATCGCCATTGGTGCCAATGATCGCTTGGCTACTGTTTGGATAGAGCAAAATGCCCATATTGTTGCCGTTGGCGGTTTGACCATCAGGTTCAAGACCGATAATATTTTGGGTCAGCCAAACATTATTGCCTTTAACGTTAATCCCAATCCATGTAAAAAAGCTTGGGCTACGAGCAGCATTCAAAACTAGGCCACGAATGACCGAGCCATCAGCTTCAGCCAGCAGAATTTCAGTATCAGTAAATCCCACAGGATCGCTCAAGCCTGAACCATCGATCTCAACCATTAAACTCATTGGCCATGTGCTGCAATCGCTGTCTGCCTGGCTACAGCCGTCGATTTGAATTTGAGTTTGCAAGGCTGGTAGTTCGCTGGTAAGGGCGATGGTTTTAACACCCGCACCTGGAATGGCAAAATTAATCGTGTCGGCAGCGGCATTAGCATTCGCCGCGTTAATTGCCTCGCGCAAGCTACAATCTTGCTTACCCGTTCCCGTGCCAAGCGGATCACACGCGCCATCGTCAGTATCAGCAACTGTATTGACCACAAAAGTTGCCGCTGGAACAAAGGGTTTAGGCTGCGCCACAAGTTTTGGCGCTGCTGGCGGCGAATTCAAGGCTCGCAAACGTTGAATAGTTAGCGGTATTTCGCGCTGGGCAGCAGCTTGATTTAAGGCCGCAGCCCGTTGGATGACTGTTTGATCAAGCGCTTGTTTGGTATTTGGTGATACTGCCCGTTGGGCAGCGACCGGACGATTGAGCAGTGCCCCAGTCACAATCAATAAACCGACCATTCCTAATGAAAGCAAACGAGTAAAACGTAGTGAAAATGCATGCTTCATAAGCCTACCTCAAACATCAGCATCGACGACCTCACACAAAACACATCGTTGGAATTAGCCTTGGGTGAACATTACCAAACATGCAACAACGAACACCAAATGCTGATGCTTGGTGTTCGTTGTGGTGCTGCGCTCAGGATTGCGGACAATGCCAGTGATTAATCATCAATTGGGTTTATGTTAGGCCTGGTTGTGATGATTAATTAGCTTAAACTATTGCCACAAATCAGCTTGTTTGGCCATGATAATGCTCATAACCTTGTAGGTGAGCTTGGCACTAACAAAATTTGGCGAATGTAAATTTTCAATTGGTGCTAATTCCATTATATCAAAGGCCACGACCTTAGCCGATTCTTGCACTAGAATACGGGTAATTTCGAGCACTTCACGCCATGTCAGGCCATCGGGTTCGGGCGTGCCAGTCGCTGGGACTAAGCCAACATCCAAACCATCAATATCAATTGTGAAATAGACTTGCTTGCCACGTACAAAATCGCGCAAGGCTTGTAAATGCAACCCATCATGCACATTTTCACTATAAAAAGTCGTAATCCGTGGGTTAGTTTTGATCATGTGGGCTTCGCTGATATCCAATGATCGAATACCCAATTGCAACAAATCGCCAGCGCCAACATCGAGAATTCGGTGCATGGCACACGCGTGGGAGTGCTTGCTGCCCTCATATTGATCGCGCAAATCGGCGTGAGCATCAATTTGCACCGTCACGAAATCGCCATGGACCGCGTGGAGGCCTTGCGCGACCGCGCCAGAAACTGAATGTTCGCCGCCCAGCACACACACCAATTTACCCAACCGCGCGGTTGATTCAACTGCTTTGGCGATGCTTTGCATGGCACTATCAGGATCTTGATCGTTGACCTCAACGCTGGGCAAGGTATGCACGCCCCAGTTTTTGGCTGGCTCAGTATCGAATTCACGATCATAAAATTCGACCTGTTGCGAAGCCTCGATAATTGCCGTTGGCCCATTGACTGTGCCACCACCATAACTCACAGTAGCCTCAAAGGGGATAGGCAAAACCACCACTTTGCTGGTCTCCAGCGTGCTATACTGCTGATCTAAGCCCAAAAAGTTATCGGGAGTAGTATGGGTCATCGTGTTCCTCATTCCACAAAAGTACTATTAAGAACCATAAAGAGAACCATAGAAGCCAACCGCAGAAACGGGTATAATCACCATTGTACGAGACAAACGGGCGCTGACGATCAGCAATTTAGTCAATAACGAGGATACCAATGAGCGTCGAACATGCATTAGCCGATTTTCTAGAAGCCAATCTTGGGCGCTTCGCCAAACACACTGGTGAGTTGCTGCGCCAAATTCCCAATTCGCCCTATCCTAAGCTCTCGGACGCAGAGTTGATTCCCCGCATGCAAAAACCGTTTGTAGCGACAATTTCGGCTTTGCGCGGCGATTTACAAGCGTTGATCGATTTTTCTCGCCAATCGATCAAGCCTGTCGTCGATAATCCCAACGCCAGCAGCGACATTGTGGCCCAAATTGGCGAGGCGATTTATAGCACGCTCAAAGTTGCTGCCCGCGAATGTTTCGCTGATGACGAATTGAATTATGCGATGGCCTTGGCCGCCGCTGCTGAAGTGACCTTTATCTCAAATAAAAATAGCTACCAAGCCTTTGTCGATATTCGCGAAGAACGGATTCGCGAACGCGAAGAAACCTTGCAGCAAATGACCAACGAATTGGATCAAGCCAATGCGGCTTTGCGCGAACTAGCAGCACCAATCGCGCCAATTCACGATAATATTTTGGTCTTGCCATTGGTTGGCTCGATCGATACCAATCGCGCTCAAATGCTGACCGAAGATTTGCTTGAGCAAATTGTGGCACGCCAATCGGATATTGTGATTATGGATATTACCGGTGTGCCAATTGTTGATACCAATATCGCCAATTATTTGGTGCAAACCACCAAGGCCGTTAGTTTGTTGGGTGCACAAGTGATTTTGGTCGGCATCAGCGCCGAAGTTGCCCAAACAATTGTTGGTCTCGAAATCGATTTACGCCAATTGTCGGTTCGCGCCAATTTACAAGATGGCATCGAATATGCGCTCGAACAAGTTGGGCTGGGCATTCGCCCATTGCAAGAGCAACGGCGTGGCTAAACTCAATTGGCATGATCCACGCCCAATAATTTTGCTGGATATTGATGGAGTGATCAATATGTTTGGGCGTTTGGGGCGCGAACAACAGCAAATTCCGCCGGGGATTCCGGTGCAATATCCGCCCCAAATTCATGCTTCGATCGCACGTTTGGCCAAAATCGGCCAATTAATCTGGTGTTCGACCTGGCTGCAACTCGCCAATACTGGCTTACATAGCGATCTTGGTTTACCAGAATTACCCTTGATCGAGCCATTGCCCGAAAATCCGACTGCGATTTTGTGGAAGCTCAACAGCGTTGCCAAGCATCTAGCCGATTGGCAAACCCCGATCTTTTGGATCGAAGATGGCTTTCGGCCTCAAGTGCATACTTGGGCGCAGCAACGCAGCAAGCAAGGCCGTTTTACTCAATTAATCGATGTGCGCGAAACTGGCTTAGTGCCCCAAGTTGTCGATCAACTCGAACGGACGCTGGCTCATTTCGCGGTTTGAGGAAACCAAACGATTCATGTTGACCCATCTTGATGAGCAAGGCCGAGCGCATATGGTTGACGTTGGTGACAAAGCGGTTAGCCAACGCCAAGCCCAAGCCCAAGCCGATGTGCGCATGCAGCCAACGACATTAACGCTTTTGCTGGCCGGAGAATTGCCCAAAGGCGATGTTTTGGCAACCGCCCGCATCGCTGGAATTATGGCAGCCAAACGCACTGCCGATTTAATTCCTTTGTGTCATCCACTCCCACTAAGTGCTGTGGCGATTGAGATCGAGGCGCATCCTGAGCAATCGCTACTTCGTATCATCAGCACGGTGCGTTGCACAGGCCGCACTGGCGTAGAAATGGAGGCGCTGATGGCAGCATCAGTCGCAGCCTTGACCATTTACGATATGGCCAAAGCTGTTGATCGTGCTATGGTGATCGAGCAGGTTTTTGTTCGGAATAAAACGGGCGGCGCACGGGGCGATTTCCAGCATCCCCTAACTCCGCTTGATACCTCAGAGTAAGCTTTGATGATCGAGCGTGTAGAGCCTCGCCTGAGACCTACGTTTGTCCCAACGATGTGGCAGAATGGTCATGAAAGGTTGTCTCTATGCGTGCAATTGTTTTTAGTGGTGGAGCCAATCGTGGCTCACTCCAAGCCGGAGCAGCCCTTGCGCTGCTCGAAGCCGGCATTATCCCCGATTTAGTCGTTGGTTCCTCAGTTGGTTCAATTAATGGGGCAGTTTTAGCCTGTCATCCCAGTTTAGCTGGCATTCAACGCATCGCCCAGCGCTGGAAAAGCGTCAAGCGTGAGGATATTTTTCCTGGTGGCTCGTTGCGTTCGGCTTGGCGCGTAGTGCGGGGACGTGGCTCGCTGCACCATAATCATGGCTTGCGGCGCTTTATTCTCTCGTTGCTACCCCCCAATATTCGCCGCTTCAGCGATTTAGCAATTCCCTTTTTTGTCACGGCTACCAACTATCGCACTGGTGATATGCATTTGTTTGGCGATGATCCACGTGAGCGCTTGGTTGATGCTTTGATGGCCAGCGCTGCCGTGCCGCCCTATTTGCCTGCTTATCATTATCGCGGTGAAACCTACCTTGATGGTGGTTTTGTCTCGAATTTGCCAATTGGCGTGGCCTTGCAACAAGGGGCTAGCGAAATTTGGGCTTTGGAAATTGGGCTTGATGCAGCTGCAACCGTGCCGCCATTTGGCATGCGTGGCTCGTTGACCCGCACGTTTGATGCCTTAATGCGTCGTCAAATGGCTCATGAACGCGAATTAGTTCGCTTGGCGGCTAAGGCTGGAGTTAAAGTGCATCATATTCAAATGTTGCATTACAGTGGGCTTGATGTGCGCGATTTTCGCTATAGTAGCCAATTAATGGATTTGGGCTATCAAAGTGCCAAAACTTACCTGAGCGAACAAAACCAACTAGCACCAGTTGCAGCGCCAATCGAGCCAGCTCGGCGTAGTAAAGTTGAGGCGGCCTTACGTACCAGCATCGCGGCTCAAGCTCAATTAGCCCGTTTGCGCTTTGGCATCTTGCGCGGAATGTTGCGCCGCCAAGGCTTACCTCAGGATTCAGTTATTCCACCAAGTTAAATTATTGCTGAACTTTTTGCTGATTGGGCGTAGTTGGTTGCTACG
Source organism: Herpetosiphon gulosus (assembly GCF_039545135.1). Taxonomy (NCBI): domain Bacteria; kingdom Bacillati; phylum Chloroflexota; class Chloroflexia; order Herpetosiphonales; family Herpetosiphonaceae; genus Herpetosiphon; species Herpetosiphon gulosus. The sequence continues at coordinate 152,671 of NZ_BAABRU010000001.1, forward strand.
CCCAATTGTCGTTAAGCGGCACTGCGTGAACCACGCCCACGAATTGCCCAAACAACGTTAGCAATCATTCCATAGGAGATGTAGCTGAGGGGTAAAACATACAAAAATTGGCTTGGTCGCGCAAGTGCCAACACAAAGATCACGATAAAAGCGATCCGAATTGGCAAGAACGTTTCAAAGGCAATTTGCTCAACACTTGGGAAACGCAAGGTACTAATCATCAAGAAGCCGGTAAAGCCAATTAATGCTGTGGCCACATACGGGTTGAGTGCACCAGTGTAGAGTGCCAACGAAGCTGCGGTCATACCCGCCATCGGAATTGGCATGCCTACAAAAAAGCGCTTGTCCGAGGTGGTAATCAAATTGTAGCGAGCTAAACGGCCAGCGCCACAACATACAAAAATGCCCGCAGCAATTGTGCCAATCCAGCCCACCTCGCGCAAAGATATTTGGTAAATCAGCAAGGCTGGAGCAGTACCGAAGGAAACTACATCGGCCAGCGAATCCAATTCCTTGCCAAACTCGCCACTTACGCCCAACATCCGCGCGGCGCGACCATCGAGTGTATCAAAACTTGCAGCCAAACAAATGAGCACAGCGGCTTTGAAGGCCTGACCATCAACAGCAGCGATAACTGCTAAAAAGCCGCAAAACAGGTTGCCCGACGTAACAAGATTGGGAACCCATGAACGGCGAAATTTCACAGCCATGCTCCAATCTGGGTCAACCCGCCTTTGATGGCCTGACCCTTCTTGACAAAGATGTTGATCGAGCCGCTTGGCACCAGAATATCGGTACGTGAGCCAAATTTAATTAAGCCAAAGCGTTCGCCTGCGCCTAATTCTTCGCCAACCACTGGCCATGTGATAATTCGACGGGCTACCAATCCGGCAATTTGGCTAATCAAAACAGGGCCATGTTCAGTTTCTAGCCCAAGATAGGCCCGTTCATTGACGATATCAGCTTCGCCATCCCAAGCTGCGCGAAATTCGCCCTGAACATAATCGCGATATTGGACAGTGCCAGCGCAAGGGGTACGATTGATATGCACATCAAACACTGATAAGAAGGTAACGATTCGCGTGGCCTTGCCGCCAATAAAGCGTGGCTCATCGACCTCATCGATCATCGTAATGTGACCATCGGCGGCAGCATATAAAATTGAACTATCGGCTGGGCATTCGCGGTCGGGATCGCGGAAGAAATAGCTGGTAAACGCAGTGAGCGCTAGGGGTAAGATCGCTGCCTTGCGACTAAATAACGCTGTCAGGGCGGTCAAACCCAAGCCGGCCCCGATGAAAGGCATGCCTTCGATGGCAATACCCGGCAGTGAACGGCGAACACGAGCGCGGTTAGAAGGCATGAAGCGACTCCTTAAAAAACTATCAAACAGGCCGTAAGTGGCGCTGCAACACGCATGCTTGGATTTGAGGCGTAATTATACCATCGTGCTTTGTTAATTTCGCATTGCGTCAAAAACTCGACAGAGTTGGCTTGATTGCATACAATGCCAATCGCTTGCAAGTCCACATCCAAGGCTTGAACTTAGCACATACGAACCCTGCAAAAAAAGGTTTCAGCGTTTAGCCTGTTGGTGCGAGGATTGCTTGCAACAATTGCACCACAAAGCGCGTCATATCGATAGCAAAACTACACAAGGTTCGGAGGCAAACAATGCAACCACGGTTATTGCGCTCCTATTACGACCGCAAACTTGCTGGCGTATGTGGAGGCTTAGGTGCTTACTTTGAAATTGATTCAACGCTGGTGCGTTTAGTCATGATTTTACTGATCTTTACGGGCTTATCATTTTTGATTTATCCTGTATTGTGGTTGATTATGCCAAGCGAAAAACCTGGGGCTATGCCACCGCCCTTTATGCCGCAGCAGCAGGCGGGCGTTGTGCCGCCCTCACAGCAACCATTCAGTAATGCTAGCTCGCCCTATCGCTATGATCCATTTACCGGCCAGCCAATTGCTGAGCAACCAGAAGCCTATACTGGTACAACCGTCCAAGTCCGACCTGATCAGTATATTCCACCCTATTCGCAGGCTCAGCAACCAGCCCATGCGCCACGTTCAACCCGCAACAACAAGAAGGTTTTGGGCTTATTGCTGCTAGCATTTGGCTTGATTACCTTTATCGATAAATTTGGTGGGGCAGCCGAATTTATTACGCCATTATTGTTGATTGGCTTAGGGGTGATGCTGTTTCGGCGGCGTGGCTAGGAGAGGGAGAAGTTGATTATGACAGTTGCGACAGAACAGGTGCAGCGTCGCTCATTATTCTGGCCCTGTTTGCTGATTGGCCTTGGTTTGCTTGGGGCACTATCAGCAATCAATCTTTTCGATGCCAGTTTATTTGATCTGCTTGATGAGTTCTGGCCAGTCTTGTTGATCGGGGCTGGCCTTGATCTTTTGGTGGCGCGGAATCGACCACGTTTTGGTATTGGCTTGGCAATGATCGTCTTAATGATCATGGGTGCTTATAGCCTAACCTATACTGAACCCAACTATGAAATCTATAGTGAAGCCTTCGCAGCACCGCAAATGGCAAGAGTTGTTGTCAATGAACGTGGCAGCACGCTTGAAATCAAGCCTGAAATCCTCGACGGTCAAACCTCGATTGCTGGAGTTGTGCAAGCAACCAATATTGGTTTGCGTGAACTGAACCCAGATAGCGAACATATCAGCATTGTTTTGGGCCAAGATGAGCCATTTGGTGGTAATAAAGGCCCGCAAACAATTTTGGTTTCCATGAATCATCCAGTTGATTTCGATTGGGATTTGCGCGATGTAACGTTAAATGCTGATTTATCAACCTTGCAAATTGGCAGAGTTGATGCTGAATTAGATGCAGGCTCGGCGGTTATTAGCTTGGCTGAGCGTGGTGAATATCATTTCAATATCGATGCCACTACCTTGGAATTAAGCTTGCCACTCAATATTCCAGTGCGAATTCAGCGTGATGATAACGCAACGGCCTTTAATCTCAATCGCGATTTGAATATTCAGCAAGTTGATGATGATCTCTATCGAAGCCCTGATTGGGAAGCTACGCCAGAGGAGTATCGTTTAGATATTTATCTCTCAGGCTCGGCTTCAAGTATCACGATCAAGTAAGCATTGCCTTGCCAACCGAACCAATCCCGCAGCCATGAAGTTTATGACTGCGGGATTTTGAGTTTAGGCTTGGGCTAGTTCAACGTATTCTTGCTTGATAATGTGGTCGGGCTTAACTCCGGCCATCTGCAACAATTCGCTGATAATTTGGGTTTTGCTTTCAGCATCACGCGCCGACCAAGTACGGCTCTTGATTTCCAAATAGGTGCCTTTGGCTGGACCACTGGTGATCATATCGATATTGATTGCAAAATCAACCTCGCCATACATAATCCGCCAGCGGCGGCGATATTTCTCAACTTCAATCACATGATCAGGCGAGAAATATTCACGATAGAAGCGCAACGATCGATCAGCTGGCGCGGTGTAGCGTGCCCGGGAAAGTAAGACTGCCGAGGGCAAATCTTCACGTTCATTGGGCATGGTCAAAGTCAAATTGTATTTTGGTTCGAGCCGCGAGCCATCAACCCGATGATCTTCACGGTAGCGAATCCGCCCACGACTGGGATCATCGAAGCTGAAGTAGGTGTCGTATTGCTTGCGTTCGCTAGCTTTAGTAATTTCGACCGCCTCAGATTCGAGGAAGGCTTCGACGCTACTAGCATCTTCCAAACGCGCCTTGACTTGAACTTCAAAAATTTCGGCTTGTTTGACTCCGCCGATCGCCAGAATTTTATCCAACAGATTGACTTCACGTTGGCTGAGGAATTGATTGATCGTTTCGGCGATCCGCAGGGCATTGCTCCGAACTTCATGTTCATCAAGTGTCAACAATTGACGATCTTGCAGCACAAATGCCCCATCGATCAACACATGGCGTACATCGCCCGAACGCGCTGAGTAGACCAAGTGATTATAGATTGAGTCATTGCTGTAGTTGTAGGCTGGAGCTGGCACGACGTGCAATCCACCCAAATCCACAATTGTGATATCGGCGCGTTTGCCAGCTTCGACACTGCCAACCAAATGATCGAGGTGCACAGCTTTAGCACCCATGCTGGTGGCCATGGCAAAGGCTTGTTTGGCATTGACCACCGTTGGATCACCAGTAACACCTTTGGGCAAGATTGCCGCCAAGTGCACTTCTAACCACAAATCTTGGTCGTCGTTGGAGGCAGGGCCATCGGTGCCAAGCCCAACATTCACGCCAGCTTGCAACATTTCGCCATATTTGGCCACGCCGCTCGCCAGTTTGAGGTTGCTAGTTGGGCAGGGCACGGCTCCAGCGTTATGCTTTTTGAGCAATTGCATATCGCGTTTGTCGATGTGCACACAGTGGGCCGCAATCCCTTTATCGGTGAAGGCATCCAAATCGGCGACATAGGCGATTGGCGATTTATCGACCAGTTGACGAGCCTCTTCGACTTCGCGGGCAGTTTCGCTGAGGTGAGTTACCAGCGGTACATCGAATTCGCGAGCCAATTCGGCGGCAGCGCGATAAATGGTGCTGTTACAGGTATAGGGTGCGTGCGGCGCAATCGCTGGAATCACCCGACCATGATCTTTCCATTGCTCGAAAAAGCGGCGAGTGCGCTCCAAACCTTCGTCGTAAGAGGCGGCATCGGGGGTTGGCCATTTCATCACGGTTTGGCCACAAATTGCCCGCATCCCTGCTTGATCGGCGGCGCGGGCAACTTCTTCCTCGAAATAATACATATCGACGAAGCTTGTAATGCCGCCCTTGATCATTTCGGCACACGAGAGGCGTGTGCCATGGTAGACAAATTCGGGGTTAACAAAGCGACTCTCGACTGGAAACATATAGCCATAGAGCCACACATCCAGCTGCTGATCGGCGACGATGCCGCGCAACAAACTCATTGGAACGTGAGCATGGCCATTGATTAATCCAGGCACAATGGCATGATTGTTACAGTCGATCGTTTGGCTGGCGGTATAGCGTTCGCGCAACTGGCTGCTTGGGCCGACCTCGACGATTGCACCAGCCTGAATTGCCACCCCACCATCACGAATGATCGTGCCTGCTGCGTCCATTGTGACGATGATGCCGTTAAGCAGCAGGGTATCAATTTGTTGTAAAGCCATTTGGCCTCCTTATGTTGCACAAAAGCACAAGCATCATCGCTTGTGCCTTAGATGGCATATTTGAGTCCCGTCTGGCGGGAGGTATTCAGGTCATTGTACCACTGTTTTGGTTAAATGTGGATCAAGCGGCGGCTAAATGTTGGGCAAAGACATATTTAGTTGTGTTAACGAGGGTTTGTGCGCCCATTATAAACGCTTGGGTTTCGTGATAATCGAGCACACTATACAGCTGGGCAATTCGTTGGCGCAAGGCGCTCCGCGCTGCATGCCAATAGCCCCAACCCGTGGCAGTTAGGCGCAAACCACGATCATCACGGGTGATCCATTGTTGCGACAATAATCCGTCGATCGTGCTTTCGGCGCAAATACCCAAATACGGATCAACTGCGATTAATAAATCCGGGCGGGAGATCGGATTATGATGTTTAACAATCGAGCGTAAAATCATGCCTTGAGCTGGACTAATGCCACAGGCATGCCATGCCAACGCCTTAGCATCGGCGCGATAGTTGCTCAGTGCCGTACAAACCATCAAGGCCCGTTCTTCGAAGGTTGCAGCTTTATGAGCGCTAGGCCGTGGCCCATAGGCATACAGCAAATGATCAAGGCAGGCTTGGGTTGGAATCGCCTCGCATAAGCGCTCGCCATATTCAGCCACGGCATGGGCTGCAGCTTCCGGCCAAACATCAAATAATTCTTGAATCAAATCGGCTCGTTCAATTAGATATGCTAAATAATGTGGCCCAGGCTCGTATTTGCCACGTTCAAGCACTAACCAGCCTTTGCGTAAAGCCTTCTCTAACACACTCGCTACAATTAATGGGGTGTAGTAATGTAGGTAATTGACATAACCATGCAGGGTTTGACGTGGATAACGAACAACGGCTTCGATCAGCAACAGATCGCGCCAAGAGCCAAAGGTGCGTTTGCCAAAGTTGTGCCAACGGGGGTGGTCGATCAAGCTGTGGTAGACAGCATGAATGGCGGTGGGCAAAGAGTGTACTGTCATCATCGCGCGGCCTCCTCTGAAAGCACATACGCTGACTTTGACGCACAGATGCTCAGTTTATGGTATCCCAAAAGTCACGATCTTATTGATCTAAGAGTACATAGGCGAGGTAGGCCAAGGCTTCTCGGCTGGTAGCTTTGATACTAGCCCAATTCGTAGTTGGGCTATTGGCTTTGACGGGCGCTCCAAAGCTTGTAATACCATAGTCGTGGGCCATTTTGAGCGCTCGCAGCAGGTGTGGAGGGTCGGTCACAATCAATAAACTATCGATCTGCTGGCGTTGCATTTCATCGTGGACTGCCAACAAGGTGCTACGGGTATCCCTGCCTTGCGCTACGCTGATGATCAAGGTTGGATCAATCGAGTGTTCGATCAAATAATCATAGGCAACCGAGGCCTCTGAGCGAGTATCGTTAAGGCCCGTACCACCCGAAACGATGATTCGGCGGGCATAACCCAAGCGGTATAAACGAATTGCTTCGGTCAGCCGCGCTTCTAAAACTGGCGATGGCTCACCATCCCATTGGGCTGCACCCAGCACCAACAAGGCATCAACCGGGCGCAATTCAGCTCGTTGGGCTTGGCGATATACAATGTAGCCCGTGCTGATAAACATTACCGCTGCCAAACATAAGCTGGCGAGTAGCCCTCGGATGCTGCGGCGAAGCCATTGTTTTGCTGGTGATTGCATTGCGATCCTTTGCCCTATTTTGCTGCTTCGTGCGCTATACTACCACGCCCAAGCGAGTTGCGGCGCAATCTCTGCTACAATTTTAGCATCAAAAAAATGTATGAGGTTGCTGATGACTGGACGTTTACCTTTGCTAACCCGCCGTGGCGATACCCTGCGCTACGACCGCGAAAAAGGCATTGTTGCTATATTAAATCGCCGTTTGTATCCAGCCCAAACTGTTTGGGTCGATTGTGCTGATCTCGAAGCCGTGGCTCAAGCCATCGAGACGATGGTGATTCAGGGTGGCCCGCCCTTGGCCTATGCTGCTGGCTATGGTTTGGCTTTAGCCCTCGATCAAGCTACTGACTATTCGTTAGCCCAACAGCAAATGGTTTTAGCTCAAGCCTTGGAGCGCTTGCGCCGCACTCGCCCAACTGCTGACGATTTACACACAATTTTGGCCGAGGCCGAACGCCTAGCCTTGCAGGCACTTGAGCAAAACCAAGCTCCAAACGAAGTGGTTTATGGCTATGTTGCGGGCGAAATTCAGCGTGGCGACCGTTCAGCCGAGCGTTGTGGCGTGCGAGCAGCCGAATTATTGACCGATGGCGATACGGTTTTGACGGTTTGCTATCCTGGAGCGGCCTTTAATTGGATGCTCTACACGGCGGTGGTTAAACAGGGCAAACACGTGGCGGTTATGCCCACTGAAACCCGACCCTATGGTCAAGGTATTCGGCTGACGGCCTCGCAAGCCTTGGAAATTGGCTCACAAGTGACGGTGATTAACGATAATATGTCGGGCTTTTGTTTTAGCCGGGATCTGATCACGGTGTATATGACTGCCGCTGATCGAATTGCTCTCGATGGCTCGATCGCTAATAAAGTTGGAACCTATACCAATGCCGTGCTGGCAAAACGTCATGGTGTGCCGTTTTATGTGCTGGGCTATGATGGCCCCGATCTCAACACGCCAACTGGCGCTGAGATTCCCATTGAAGAACGCAATGGCGATGAAGTGCTGATGATGAATGGCCAGCGTATCGCTCCTGAAGGCGTGCGTGGCTATTATCCAGCCTTTGATATAACCCCGCCAGAGCTGATTAGTAGTATCGTGACTGATCGTGGGATTTATCGGCCAGCCATGATTCAACGCTATTTGGATGATAGCAACGATGCACCACTTGATGTTATTCCGTTGTTGGGATGAATTTAATGCCCAGTGCCGAGTTTTGAGCTTAGCACTGGGCTTGTTCATTAATCAAGCGCAATTCGAAAATGGTAGGCGCTGATCGTCAAGCCTTCGCGAAAATAGAATTTATGGGCTTGTTCGCGCTGCACGCCGCTATCAAGATGTAGTTCGTTGCAGCCTTGGGCTTTGGCTTCAGCTTTGAGCCAATCCAACAAGGCCTTGCCATGGCCACTAGAGCGTTGGCTGGCGGAGGTGATCAGATCATCAACATACAGCAACATTCCAGCATACAGCATTTCCATGAAGCGATAGCCCACCACAGCTTGAACCTGACCTTCAACGACGACGGCGGCCATCTGATAGCCATCACGCTGGATCATCCTTTGAATTCTTGCAACATACTCTGCTTCAACTAAGCCTGGCCGCAGCTCACGCATCACGGCAAAGGTGCTGGCAATCTCGGCGGCACTTTCAATTTGTTGGATTTGCATCGGTCTGGTTGCTCCACAACAGCATAATTGGGGCTATTATCGCAGGTTTTCCTGTTACAGATTCCTTGCCATAATCGCTTAAGTTAGGTTCTTTGCCCCCTGTTTCGCTATGCTCTGTGTTAACGTCTGGCCCCTGGCTTCTGAACCCGATGTTCTATGCTCTTTGCTCTACGATGGCTTTTATGCTATACTGCGGCGGCCTTTCTGCTCCGTAGCCTTGTGGCCACCAAACCCACGGCAAAACGGGGCAAACCCGAAGGAAGGAGTCTTCGAGTGGTTCGCTTTGAACCCTCCTCGCATCATTTTGGTGCTGGTTGCAACGCAACCCCTTGACTCCATGCATATAACTCAATTGGATATTGGCGGCCCCGTGCCATGAAACGGTGGCAATTTAATGTTTCATGTAGGTGAAAACATCGTGCGTGCATACGAAATGATGACCGTCCTGCGCCCTGATTTGGGTGGCGAGGAAGAACTCAACACGACCATCGAGACCATCCAAGGCTATATCAAAGCTCAAGGCGGCGAAGTAGCTAGCACTGAACAAGGCGCTCCTTGGGGCCGCCGCAAATTGGCGTATCCTATCGACGACTACACTGAAGGTTTCTACTTCTTGACCCACTTCAGCTTGAACGCTGATCGCGTGACTGAAGTCGAACGTCACTTGAAGTTGGCTCCACAAATCCTGCGCTATTTGTTGATCCGCGACGAAACCAAGCGCTAAAACCAACGGGGAGGAAACCGTGGCGAAAGATTTAAATAAAGTGATGATTATTGGTCGCTTGGGCAAAGATCCTGAAATGCGTTTTACGCCGCAAGGAACCCCCGTGACCAACTTCACTGTCGCCGCTGGTCGTCAGTGGAAAGACCCCAATGGCGAGACCCGCGATGAAACCGAGTGGTTTTCGGTCGTGGTCTGGAACAAATTGGCCGAGATCTGTAATCAGTATCTGACCAAAGGCAGCCGCGTCTATATCGAGGGTCGGCTACAAACCCGCTCGTGGGATGACGATAGCGGCCAAAAGCGCTTTCGTACCGAAGTGGTTGCCAGCGATATGATCATTCTTGATCGTACTGACCAACAGCAAGGCCAAGGCCAGTCGCGCAGCGGTGGCTACCAAGCTGGTGGCAATCAACGCCCAGCCCGCGATAACTCCGCCAATGATTATAATCGTGGTGGGAGCTACGGCGGTGGCGCTGGCTACAACGAGCCCGATATCGGCGATGACGATATCCCATTCTAAAAACTGCTGAATTTGAATTACTAGAACATACAAGGAGCCGTTCGCATGTCAGATCAACGCCGTAAGTCGGCAGGTCGCCGCAAATACACACCCCGTCGCAAAGTGTGTGTCTTCACGGCTGAGGGGATTGTGCCCGATTACAAAGATATCAAGCGCTTGCAACGGATGGTCTCGGATCGCGGCAAGATTTTGCCCCGCCGCCGCACTGGCACATGTGCTAAATATCAACGTAAATTGAATGTTGCAATCAAACGCGCTCGTCACTTGGCGCTGTTGCCATTCGTTTCTGAAAATACCCGCGGTTAATTCTGCGTCGTTGGTTAACGAAGCACAGGCACAGTCGCGAGATCCGCGCTGTGCCTGCTTTACTTTAGTTTCCCCCAATGGAGTAGGCAAGGATTATGGCAAAACATACTGAGAATGTGCAGCACTCGAAGCCACTGAACAAACGGCAACGTGCTCGCTGGGATCAAGAACGCAAGCAAAGCACTCGTGTGTTGCTAATCGCCGCTGCTGCGGTTGGCTTGGCGGTGCTCCTGATTGGGATTGGGCTGGTCATTCAGAAGGTGATTGTCCCTAACAAAACCATCGCGAATGTTGCCGGGGTTGAAGTTACCAACGCCGAATATCAACAATATCGCCAAATTATGCAAGCCCAACAAGCAATTAATTTGGCTCAACAAATTCAGCAATATGCCCAATATCAATTGCAAGGCACCGAGCAATTTGCTACCGATGTCACCAATTATATTGCTGGCTTGAAAGATCAGAATGCTCCACTTGATTATGCTGTGCTTGATCAGCTGATCAATGATAAGGTGCTTGAAAACAATGCTACCGCTGAAGGCATTACGGTCAGCGATGAAGAATTGCAACAAAGCTTGGCAACCAAGTTTGCTCCCGCCAACGAAGTGATGAACCCAGTTGCCCCAGTAACCTCAACCACTGGTTTAACTGATACTGCTTCGTTGACTCCAACCCCAACTTCAACTCCAACCCTCAGCGAGGCCAGCAATCGGGTTGATTCGGCAGTGACCACCTATTTTGGTACATTGCGCGAATTTATTGAAGAAACTTCGACCTATGGCTTGGCAACCTTGCCATTTGATCGCGAAGCATTTAAGGCCTTTGTGTTGCACCAAGAACGCTTGCAGTTGTTGCGTACAAAACTTGGCGAAAAATTGGTCACCGAAGATCAAGCAACCAAGGAAATTTATGCTGATGCGCAGCAAATTTTCGTAACTGCAAATATTACCGACCCAACCGACCCCGTAACCGTAACCAAATGGGCGCAAGCCAAAGCCAAAATCGATGATATTGCTGCGCAGTTGACCGATACGGCTAGCTTTACTGATGTGCAAGTGTTGAATACTAACGATAATGCAGTCGATAATCCAGCCACAGGCATGCGACCACTAACTCAATTTGATGCCTTGGGCATTACCCAGCCAATTTCAACCCAAGAAGTTGGGGTAATTGGCAAGCCGTATCAATCGACCCAAGGTTGGCATATTGTTTTGGTACATCAGCGTGAATTGCGCCCAAGCCAAACCGATTTGGCCACCAAGCGCGATGAGGCTGTGCTTAAGTGGGTTGAGGAAAAACGTACTGCTGCTGCTGTACAACGTTTCCCCGAACCAACCGCAACGACCGTTCCACCAACGATCGAGCCAATTCCAACCACGATTCCACAGCCAACCACTGATCCAGCGGCAGTTACCGCAACTCCAACTGGTGCAGTTGCGCCAACCGAAGCAGTAACGCCAACACCATAAGCAAAAACAGGTAGAATAGTGGCGGGTCAAAGGCGACCCGCCACTTGTTGTTTAATCTGAGGAGTTTCCATGAATCGATGGTGGGCCAAACGAACGATGCGAGTATGGGTTGCCCTAGCAATTACCGTGCTGATCATTGGCGCAACGATTTGGGCAACCATGCAATTGCTTGCCGATATCGCTGGTACTGCCACCACATGGCGCATCGATTTAACTACATTTGCTTGGTTTGCATCAGCAGTTTCGGGCTTTTTGATTAGCGTGATTATGCTGTATCGGGTTGGGAGTGCCTTAACTTTGCACTATCGGGTCGATCGCAATGCCTTGACGATTCACTGGTTGGGGAATACTGCGGTTGTGCCGATGAACTTGATTACAGCGGTTGAGCCAAGTGTGGCTGTGAAGCAAAAGCCTGGTTTGCTCACTCGTTTTGGTTATACTAGCGGGGTTGGTCAGGCAGTTGATGAGCAGGTTTTGAATTTCTTTAGCACCCAACCTGCCGAACAAGCCCTGCTTTTACGCACCACGGGCGGTAGTTATGTAATTACTCCAGCCCAACGTGATAGCTTTATCCAAGAGGTCGAAAGCCGGCTTAATTTGGGGGTGGTGCAAGTTCAAAGCGAAGGTGTAGTGCGCTCTACGCGGATTGCCTATGATTTTTGGTTGAATAATGCGGTGCGCTGGGCGCTGGTGGTTGGGCTGTTGCTCAATTTTGCAGTTTGGGGCTTAATTGCTTGGCGCTATAACCAACTGCCGCTTGAAGTACCAATTCGGATTGATGCCACAGGTGCAGTTAGTGGAGTCGAAGCCCGCGAACAACTGTTAGCCTTGCCCTTGGTTGGGTTGCTCGCTTGGCTGATCAATGCTGGATTTGGGGCATTGGTGTATCGAACTTCACGGGCTGGGGCGTTTGCCTTATTAATTGGTAGCTCGGTGGTTCAACTCTTTTTAGGTGTGGCAGTTTGGGTGGTGGTGCGCGGCTAGCCCTGATCAACCAGCCGCGCCGCTCGTTTAGAGCTTGCCGCGTGAACGGCCTTTGACTTTGCGTTTGCCAGTATCCTCTGCAACGACTGCCGCTCTGGCTCGTGGCTTGTGATTGACGCTCTCAAGCAAGGCCGTGTTGTCGATCAAGGCTAAGGTTTGGCGCATTTCGGTCAGTTGATCACGCAATAAGGCCGCTTTTTCAAACTCTAGATCTTTGGCAGCTTGTTTCATCTGCTTTTCAAGCTCGTTGATAACTTTAAAGAGTTCTTCTTTGGTCATGCTGTCGGGGTTGGCGGCGGTTTGGTAGGCTGCTGGCTTTTCAGCAACTTTCTTCATGCCTTGGGTCAAATCGCGCACTGCTTTAACGATCCCCTTGGGTTCGATGCCATGTTGTTGATTATAGCGCTCTTGAATTTGGCGACGGCGACGGGTTTCGCTGATTGCATAATCCATGGCTGGCGTAATCGTATCGGCATACATCAGTACCGTGCCATCGATGTGGCGAGCAGCCCGCCCAATAATTTGTACCAACGACGATTCGGAGCGTAAGAAGCCCGCTTTATCAGCATCGAGAATAGCCACTAATGAAACTTCAGGCAAATCTAAGCCTTCGCGCAAGAGGTTGATTCCCACCAGCACATCATACACACCCAAACGTAAATCACGCAGAATGTCGATTCGCTCAATCGTGTCAACATCGGAGTGGAGATATTGAGTGCGCACGCCCATTTCTTTGAGATAATCGGTCAGATCTTCGGCCATACGTTTGGTCAGGGTTGTGACCAACACCCGCGAGCCAGTATCAACCCGCTGTTTGATTTCGCCCAGCAAATCGTCGATTTGGCCACGAGTGCGCCGCACTTCAACCATCGGATCGAGCAAGCCAGTTGGCCGAATAATTTGCTCAACCACCTGTTCATGATGTTGATATTCGTAGACCCCAGGCGTAGCTGAGACATAAATTGCTTGATGCACATGCTTCGAAAATTCATCAAACATCAAAGGGCGGTTGTCGAGCGCCGAGGGCAAACGGAAGCCAAAATCGACCAAGGTTTGCTTGCGCGAACGGTCGCCATTGAACATCCCACGAATTTGCGGCACTGAAATATGCGATTCATCAATCACCAATAGAAAATCATCGGGGAAGTAATCGAGCAATGTCCATGGCGTTTGGCCTTCGCTGCGCCGATCCATATGCCGACTATAGTTTTCAATCCCTGAGCAATAGCCCAATTCTTCCATAATTTCGAGATCGTAGAGTGTGCGCTGTTTAAGCCGCGCCGCTTCGAGCACCTTGCCTTCGCCTTCGAGATGGGCTAATTGCTGCTCTAGCTCAAGCCGAATATCGCCAATTGCGGCCTGCATTTTGTCGGCGTTGGGAATAAAGTGCTTGGCGGGAAAGACTTCGATTTGCTCTTTTTGGGTCAAAATCTCGCCAGTCAAGGGATCAACCTCGACCATGCGCTCAATTTCATCGCCCCACATCTCGATCCGAAAAGCACTTTCAGCATTGGCCGGAAAGATTTCGAGCGTATCGCCACGCACGCGGAAAGTTCCACGGTGAAAATCAAGATCGTTGCGCTCAAATTGCAGATCGATCAGGGTTCGCAGTACTTTATCGCGATTGCGAATCTCGCCAGTTTTAAGCTTGAGCGCTACTTGACCATAATCAGTTGGCGAGCCAAGCCCATAGATCGCCGAGACCGAGGCCACGATAATCACATCACTGCGGGTAAACAGCGCTTGGGTTGCTTCGTGACGCAAGCGATCTATTTCTTCATTGATTTGAGCTTCTTTTTCTATATAGAGATCCTTTGATGGCACGTAGGCTTCGGGGGTATAGGCATCGTAGTAGGAGACGAAATAGCCTACGGCATTCTCAGGAAAAAATTCTTTAAACTCGGCATACAATTGTGCGGCGAGGGTTTTATTGTGTGCCATTACCAAGGTAGGCCGTTGAACTTGCTCGATCACCCGCGCAATTGTATGAGTTTTGCCAGTCCCTGTTGCCCCCAATAAGGTTTGGTGGACAAGCCCACTATTTAAGCCATTGACTAATTGGGCAATCGCCTGTGGTTGATCGCCACGCGGTTCGTAGGGTGCATGGACTTTTAATGGTGGCATACGACCTCCTAAATCACGTCATTAATTATACTGTGCTTATGCTTATTTATGGTCGTTCTTGCGACTGATTATCGAACAATTGTGTTATTATAACGATTTTTTAGGATTGATCGCTAGGGGTCAGAGATCAGGGACTAGGCTTCAGGAATTAGGCTTAGGTTATTGGATGCGGGCTATAGCAAGATCAGCCTTCGCGTCCTTCGCGGTTTCTACGCTCTTCGTGCTCATCGTAGATAAAACTCCTGATCCCTGACCCCTAGTCCCTTTATCAAAATCGTGGATAATAAGCCTAAATCAGGTTGGGGAGGCACGTGTGGCACGGATTTGGCGTTGGCTTGGAGCCAGTTTAATCATTATTATTGGGTTGGTATGGCTCATTCGTCAGCCACCAAGTTTGGCGCTGCAAGCGGCCCAAGCTCGTTTAGCTGGCAACTGGCATCAAGCAACCCGCTTGTATCAACAATTAAACCAAACCCAGCCAAGTGTGCCCAATCAATTAGCCTTGACTGAGCTATATTTGACGCGCGGCGAGTGGCAAGCGGCTGATTATCAATTAATTGAGGTGTTTCGCCAACCACTCAAGCCTGAACAACACCAACAAGCCTGGCAATTGTATGGCTGGGCTGGCTTGCAACGTGGCGATCAAGCTGCGGTTCAAGCAACAATCCGTACTTTCGACTCCAATCTGTGGAGCCACCTACTGCGAGCTGAATTGGCATTTCGTGTGGGCGATTTGATTAGTGCAACCAATCACTTGAATCAGGCCCAAGCCTTGTCCCAACCATGGCAGAATTGGGCTTGGCTGCGCAGCGCTGAACTGGCATTGCCCAATGATCCCAGCCTTGCGCAACAGTTTTTAGCCCAAATTCAACCGCAAACCAACGGCCCACGCTTGGCGAATCCATGGCAGTGGCAACAACGAATTCAGCGCATGCAGCAACTTGTGCCGCAAGATCCAACTCAGCGTATGCTTGGCGTAGCCAGTTTATGGAGTGAACAGGGTTTGTGGCAAGCCGCCGATCTGCTGCTCAGCCAAATTCCTGCCAGCGATCAAATGGCGAGTTTTGCTGCCAACCAACGAGCGTTGTTGTATTGGAGTGCTGGCGATAGTGCTACGGCTTTGGAGTTAATCGCCACTGCTCAAGAGCAATGGCCAAATGTTGCGACCCTGCCACGCACCCAAGCCAAAATTGCCGCTAGCAGCCAGCAGCTTGATTTGGCACTTGCCGCATTGCAACAAGCAGTTAATTTGGAGCCAGCTAGCAGCGAAAATTATTTGGTGGCTGCGACGATTAGCCTGAGTCAAGGCGATTTTAATGGGACTGCCGCCGCCTATAATCAAGCGATTGCCACGGGGCCAATGAGTGGCACATTGAGCTTAGAGGCGGCTAATTTTTATATCAATACGCCGTTGCGCCGCTGTAGCAGTGGCTTGCAGTATGCTCGCCAAGCACTGAACACGCCAGTTGACGAGTTGGCACGGCGGGTTGTGGCGACTACCGCGTTGCAATGCTCGTTGGCGGCTGAAGCTGAATACATGATTTCGCCGCTGTATCAAACCAGCCCTGATGATCCGCAATTGGCCTATTTATATGCGGTTTCGCGTTGGCAACAAGCCAAGCCCGATGCTCAAATATTGCTCGAAAAAGCCGCCGATCGGGCAATTCAAACCCCATGGCTTCAGCAAATTGAACAGTATTTGAACTGAGCCAGCTCAATCAAAAATTAAGAAGATGCACCTATCTGCGTTTTGGCATAATCAAAAAAGCATGCTATAATCGGATCTAACGCTAAGCAGAGAACGAAAACGCGGGCGGTGTAGCCCCCGCGTTTTTTGTGTCGTGCGCGTCGCTTGCTTGCCATTCGGGGGGTTAGGGCGACTCCGCACGCTGCGGGACGGTAACAGCAACGGGCTGTTAACCCTACATTCACCGAAAGGATACTCGTTTTAATGACTACGTTTACGGAACTTGGGCTAGGCGAAGCGACGTTGCGGGCAATTACTGAACTTGGCTATGAAGAACCAACTCCAATCCAGGCTCAAAGTATTGGTTTGATGCTCAGTGGCAATGATATTATCGCCCAAGCTCAAACAGGTACCGGCAAAACCGCTGCTTTTTCGTTGCCAACGATCGAACGGATTGATCCCAAAGCCATGGGTGTGCAAGCCTTGATCTTGACCCCAACGCGCGAATTAGCCGTCCAAGTCTCGGATGCTATTTCAGCGTATGGCAAATATTTGAACATTCGCGCCTTGCCAGTCTATGGTGGTCAGCCAATTGATCGCCAACTTCGCGCTTTGAAGCGTGGGGTCAATATCGTCATCGGCACACCTGGCCGTTTGATGGACCATATGGAACGTGGCACGCTTGATCTTTCGACCGTGCGCACCGTGGTGCTCGACGAAGCCGACGAAATGCTCAACATGGGCTTTGTTGATGATATTGAATATATTTTGGAACGCGCTCCTAAGGATCGCCAAACTGCTTTATATTCAGCCACCATGCCCGATGAAATCGCGCGTTTGGCTCGCAAATACTTGAAATCACCCCAAATGGTGACGATCGAACGCGAACAATTGACTGTGCCGCAAATTCGCCAAGTGTATTATGAAATTGGCGCACGCGATAAATTTGAAGTGCTCACACGGATTCTTGACCTTGAAATGCCAACCTCGGCGATTATTTTCTGCCGCACCAAGGCCATGGTCGATGAGCTTGGTGAAAAATTGTTGGCTCGTGGCTATGGCGCTGAATTGCTGCACGGCGATTTGAGCCAAGCTATGCGCGACCGTGTGATGAAGCGCTTCCGCGAAGAACAAGTCGAAATCTTGGTCGCAACCGACGTGGCTGCCCGTGGCTTGGATATCGAACATGTCAGCCATGTGATTAACTATGATATTCCGCTTGATCCTGAAGCCTATGTTCACCGGATTGGCCGAACTGGCCGGGCTGGCCGTTCAGGTGTTGCCGTAACCTTGGTAACTCCACGCGAACGTCGCCAACTGCGCACCATCGAACGCATGACTGGTGCGCCAATTCAACGCTTGCGCTTGCCAACGATTGCCGATGTGGTCGCCCGCCGCCGCGAAGCCTTCAAAGACAACTTGCGTGAATTGATCGAGCAACACAACGAACAAGGTGGTTTGGAACAATATTTGGTTTTGGCCGAAGAATTGGCCGAACAATATTCACCAACCGATTTGGCCGCTGCTGCCTTCAAGATGATGCTTGGCGAGCCAGATTTGACCGCCGAAGATCCTTTAGAAATGGTTGAAGACGAAGCAACCTTCGATGCTCGCCGTGGCGATCGCCGCGATAGTCGCGATAATGGTCGCCGTGGCGATCGCCGCGATAATGGTCGCGCTGGTGAACGTGGTGGCGATCGCGGTGGTGATCGTGCTGCCCGTGGGCCTCGCAGTGGTGATCGCAACAGCGGTGGCCGCTCGTTCCGCGAAGAAGGCATGACCCGTTTGTTTGTGGACATTGGCCGCGAACAAGGTGTGCGCCCAGCTGATATTGTTGGGGCAATTGCCAACGAATCAGGCTTGCCAGGCCGCGCAATCGGAGCGATCGATATTTTCGATAACTTCACCTTTGTTGATGTGCCGGATGAGGCTGCCAACCGTGTCTTGGCTGCGCTTGGTCGTACCCAAATTCGCGGTGTGAAAATCACCCCAACCTTGGCTCGCCCACGCCGCTAAAATCATTTATTCGTCCAGTGCTTCGGCTCCTTGGTTGCTGCCAAGGAGCCGTTTTTAGTTAACGTATAATTGCGCCAATCATTCTAGTGAGGTTGGCGATGCAACTCGATTTGCTTGAACGTTTGCAGCAATGGCATAACCCCGTGCTCGATCGGCTGTTTTTGTGGATTACCAATATTGGTGGTGAGGATTTTTATCTGTTGCTCGGGCCGCTGATTTTTTGGTGTGTTGGGATCAACTTAGGCGTGCGATTGTTGGTGATGTTGCTTGGCTCGTTTTATACCAACGCTTGGCTCAAAGATTGGTTTGATACTGTTCGACCTGCGGCTGCCCATCCTGAGCGTTTTGTGTTGAGCGAAGGCGCTAAAGCCACTGCCCTCGAAGAAGATGGCTCGTGGAGTCCTTCATTTCCCAGTGGTCATGCTCAACATACCTTGGTTTTTTGGGCGTTTGTTGGCTTGTGGCTACGCCAGCGCTGGGCTTGGGCAATTGCTGGCATTATGATTTTCCTCGTTAGCTTTTCGCGGCTCTATTTGGGCGTGCATTGGCCGATCGATCTGCTTGGTGGCTGGTTTTTTGGCAGTTTAATTGTGGTCGCCAGCATCTATCGCACGCCAATTATCAGCAATTTACCAAGCAAACAGCAAGAACGCTTGGCCTTGGCGGTTGCCGCGCTCAGCTTAATTGGCTTATTCGTTGATCCTGGCGCTGATCGGGTTAAGATGCTGGGCTTTTTGGCTGGCTCGTTGGGTACGTTGGGTTTGCAGCAACGCTATGCTCAATTTCAGGTGCAAACCGTTTGGTGGCGACAATTAATCAAAATTGTGCTGGGCATTAGCATTGTCTTTGTGTTGCGGGCACTGCTCAAAAGCGTTTTGCCCGCAACCCTGATTGCTGATGGCCTGCGTTATTTGATTATTGGAGTATGGACGACCTTTGGTGCTCCATTGCTATTTCGCTTTACGATTGCTAAACCTGCGGCAAATTGAGCCGAATTTGCGCCCCACCCTCTAGCCGATTACTAAACTGGGCAGTGCCACCATGCAAGAGCGCTACATGGCGAATCAAGGGCATTCCCAAGCCGCTGCCGCCCATTTTGGTCGTCCAGCCCAAGGCTTGATTCAACGATTGAGCCTGATTTAAATGATCAAGCAAATCGGCAGGAAAGCCCTTGCCCGTGTCGTAGATCACAATCTGCGTCGATTGAGGCGTTTGTTCAACCTGAATGAAGATTTGGCCTTCGCCAGGGTAGCGTAACAGCGCCTCAATTGCGTTTTGCAAAATGGTATGAATCGCCAAGCGCAAAAAAAGCGCATCGCCAACCACAATACAATCAGTGGGGCAATCGATCTGAATGCTCGAATTAAGGCCATGGCGCTGCATCTCGGTTTGGCATTCAGCTTGTTCAGTTTGCAGCAGGGGCAATAATTGGATGGGGATGCGTTGTTGCGGCAGCAATTGGCCTTCGCGGGTGAGCACCAGCAATTCGGTCGTTAGTTGGCGAATTGAATCGGCGGTGGTTTGTAATACACGCACCAACTCCTGCGGGTGAATCGCATCGTTATCGATCACTGCCTGTTTGGCGAGATGTTGATTGAGCATTGGCAACAATACATCAAGGCTGTTGCTATAGGAGCGCAATTCGTGCTGAAAAAAGCGCATAAATTGGCGGACTTGCTGCTCTTTGCTGAGTTGAGCTTCAGTTTTGACCCGTGCTTTGGCAAATTGCACCGCCTGCGATGTGACCCCCCAGAGCATCAAAAACTCCAAAATATTGAATGCGATGATTGCTGGTGTAAACACCCGCCAACCGCCAGCATGAATCGAAGCAACAATCGTGACTGAGAGTGGATAAAAGGCAATCGGCCACCACCGCCGACTGGCCAACATCGCCATCAAAATTGGCAACATCGTCAAGACTACCACCGCCGCATCCGAGGGAATAGTCGCCAGCACATAAAAACAGGCGAGCGTGAGCACAGCAACCACAATCCAGCGTGGCCAAAGGGCGTTGGGCTGGCGAAACATCCACCATGCCAGGCCACCCAAGCAGAATGTTACCCCAAAATCAAGCAGAATGACTGCGGTTGGCACATCGCCATAATCTAAATTGACCGCACCCATAATTCCAATTAATGCCGTAAACAAGGCCAAAATTGCAGTGAGGGTTGCAAATGGATCAGCACCATGGACAATATCCTGCCACCATTGCTTAATCCAGTACCAAGCACGCACTTTCCATGGGCCGATTGATTGCTCTGGCATAGGCTTGCTTTCTTGAAATGGGCTTGAGTGGTTGCTAAGGGTTTGGCCAATCTGGGTTTCTAACACTTTTTAAGGGTTCATTTAGCCTACTTCGATCTAGTCCTAGTTGCAATTGGCACAAAGCTGGTTGGATATAGGCCATGCCTAGCACTTAGTCCTATCCACAATAAGCCCTTAAGAACTGTTGTGATATATAAATAGATCGTGTTTTAATAGCTCTATTCCTAACAACTGTTATCAATTGTTACCGTCATTTTGTTCACCAATTGTCTGCTGGCTTATTAAAATGATTGAAATAAGGAGCCTACTTTATCCCAAGTTTACGAGAGAATAATTCGCGTGTCCCGCCATGTTCTGCAAATCATCCTAGCATTACCATTTGTTATGCAGTACAGCCGATTGTAGTGATTGAATTATGTTTAGAATGAGGCAGCATATGACTAAGCCCGACGACTTAACCGATATAGTAGCTGATTTGAATCAACAACAGTACTGGAATTTGGATGGGGCGGAATGCCAGCTTCTTTGCCAGCGCAGTTGTGAAATCTTACGACGCAACCCAATCCCCAACCCTGCCAAATATGCTGATGTGGTGGTTAATGTCTATCACGATTATGCCACGGTCGCCGCCGCCTGTGATCCACAACATCCCAGCCATGAGCTAATTTGGGTTTCGATTATGGATGAGATTTTGAGCTGGTATCGCTGCAAGCGCTTTTCGCTGGGCAACGGCTCGCAATTGTGTGAGCATTCACCCGATTTAGTGGCCTACGAAAATGTTAAGCGTTCGCTGCCTCAATTTCGCTTTGAAGCCCGTTTGCGCAGCTATATTCACACGATCGCTGATCGCGCGATTATTCATTGGTGGCGAGCCAAGGATGCCAAAAAACATGGTGGCAGTGGCGGACGCAGAATTCACGAAAGTAGCAATGTTTATACGCCCAGACCCCAAGATCAAACCTATTATCTTAGCCAAAGCCACGGGCCCGATCATCAACGTGAATTAGGTGATACGATTGCCTCGCCCGATCTTTCACCCGATGAGCATGTTGAGCGCTGTGAACTTCAACGGCACATGGCGGCTGAAGTTCACGCGATGGTCGATGACCCGCTGTATCCAATTGCCCAGCAATATTGGTATGCTTTGTTGTGCGAGGATAACAATATTACAGCTTTGGCTAAACAGCTCGGCTTGCAGGCCAATGATCTCTACAATTTGCGTGATCGGCTGCGGCGGCGTTGTAAACCTTTTTTGGTGCAATGGTTTTTAGTCTAGGTTTCGACCAACTGGGTTTTTAAGCCAATCAAGTTGCCTGCGCTATCCTTGCCCAAAATATAGGCATCGATGTTAATCTCGCCCACGCGATAGACTTGGATGTCGGTTAATTCGGCCTTGAGTACTTCGACCAACTGCTGAAATTGGCTCACTGTTGCTTTTTCAGCCTCGCCATGCCAATCTTGCATGGTTGTGGCATTGCCCAAGAATTGCTCAAGGCTAATCGTTTGGATGGGCTGACCATTGGTGAGGGCTTCGGGGCTGAACGGAGTAGCAGCATCCCAGGCAAACGGCGTGAAGGGCGCATCGGTTTCGCTCATCATCAGCAAGCCATTGGCGGCGGCGGTAATTTTTTCTACGCTTGTTTCGGCCACAGAAACTCCTTGTTTACGTCGAATTGGGCTGATGCGCCCGCGACGTGGACGACGAAAGGGCATATACTGCTCCATCGACAATTGGCTGAATGCGGTTAGTATAGGGCATTTTTCGCACCAACAAAAGCCCCCATCAAGCTACGGATGGGGGCTGCGATTGCTAGCACTTAGTTAAAACTGAGTTTGCCATTCTCAACATCAACATTGACGGTTGTGCCACCTGGGAATTTACCTTTGAGTACTTCCAGGGCCAGCGGATTGAGCAACTCGCTTTGGATGGCGCGTTTGAGTGGCCGTGCGCCGAACACTGGATCGTAACCAACTTGAGCTAAGTGCTGTCGCGCCGCTTCGTTCAATACCAATTTAAGTTTGCGTTCGCTCAAGCGTTTGCTTAGCCGATCAACCTGAATATCGACGATATGTTTGATTTCAGCTTGGGTCAATGGCTTGAAAATAATCACATCATCAATCCGGTTGAGGAATTCAGGTCGTAGCTCGTCGTGTAATTCTTCCAGCACGGCTTCGCGCATAGCTTCTTCATCATCAACCAAACTTTGAATCCGATTACTGCCGATGTTCGAGGTCATAATCACCACAGAATTGGTGAAATCGACCAAACGACCTTGGCCATCGGTTAATCGACCATCATCGAGCAATTGCAACAGCGTGTTGAACACATCGGGATGGGCTTTTTCAATTTCATCAAACAGCACTACGCTATAGGGGCGACGGCGCACGGCCTCAGTTAATTGGCCGCCTTCTTCGTAGCCAACATAACCTGGAGGTGCGCCAATCAGCCGCGCTACTGCATGACGCTCCATATATTCCGACATATCGATTCGCACCATAGCTGCTTCGTCGTCGAACAAAAATTCAGCCAACGCGCGTGCTAACTCGGTTTTACCAACCCCAGTTGGCCCTAGGAACAAGAACGAACCTAGTGGCCGATTGGGATCTTGCAAGCCTGCCCGCGAACGTCGCACTGCATCGGAAACCGCTTTGACCGCTTCATGTTGGCCGATCACGCGAGCATGCAAACGTTCTTCCATCTTGACCAATTTTTGTAATTCGCCTTCCAACAGCTTGGAAACTGGAATGCCCGTCCATTTGGCGACAACTTGGGCAATATCTTCTTCGGAGACTTCTTCGTTGAGCAACATACCATGTTCTTGCATATCGCGAACTTTGGCTTCGGCCTCGCCGAGCTGTTGCTCTAAGCTGTTGAGCGTGCCATATTGCAACTCGGCAGCCCGGTTGTAATCGTATTGGCGTTGGGCTTGCTCGATTTGTACCTTGGTTTGATCGATTTTTTCCTTGAGTTGAGCGATGGCATTAATTGCTCCACGTTCGCTGGAAAGTTTGGTATCAAGCACGGCTTGTTGTTCGCGCAAGTTGGCCAGATCACGTTCAAGCCGCTCCAAGCGCTCCTTGGATGCAGGATCTTTTTCGCGTTTCAAAGCTTCGCGTTCAATTTCCCATTGCATGCGTTTGCGCTTGATCTCGTCAAGTTCAACCGGATCGCTGGTGATTTCCATGCGTAATTTAGCAGCAGCTTCGTCGATCAAGTCGATTGCTTTGTCGGGCAAGAAGCGATCGGCGATATAACGGTTGGATAAGGTGGCGGCGGCGACAATCGCTGCATCGGTAATTCGCACATTGTGATGAGTTTCGTAGCGTTCTTTCAAGCCGCGCAAAATCGAGATGGTATCTTCCACACTTGGCTCGCCAACCAAAACCGGCTGGAAGCGGCGTTCCAACGCTGGATCTTTTTCAATATATTTGCGATATTCATCAAGTGTGGTTGCGCCAATTGTGTGCAATTCGCCGCGAGCCAAGGCCGGCTTGAGCATATTCGAGGCATCCATTGAGCCTTCGGCAGCCCCAGCGCCAACCACGGTATGCAACTCGTCGATAAACAAAATCACTCGACCTTCAGCCGAGGTAACTTCGCTAAGCACAGCTTTGAGTCGTTCTTCAAACTCACCGCGAAACTTGGCACCAGCCACCAACGCACCCAAATCAAGCGCAATTAGGCGTTTGTTACGCAGCGCTTCGGGCACATCGCCGCGCACAATCCGCGCCGCCAAGCCCTCGACGATCGCGGTTTTACCAACACCTGGCTCGCCAATTAAGACTGGATTATTTTTGGTACGGCGTGAAAGCACCTGAATCGTGCGGCGAATTTCTTCATCGCGACCAATGACTGGATCAAGCTTGCCGCGTTGCGCCAACGTCGTTAAATCGCGGCCATATTTTTCGAGCGCTTGATATTTGCCCTCAGGATTTTGGTCGGTGACCCGTTGATTGCCACGGATGGCAGTTAATGTTTTGAGAATTGCATCTTTGGTAATGCCAAACGAGGTCAACAAGCGTTGCGATGGGCCTTTGGCGCGTTCGCTAGCAAGGCCAAGCAAGAGATGTTCGGTGGAAACATACTCATCGCCCATACTTTTGGCTTCATTTTCAGCAGTTTGCGATACTTGATCTAAGCGTTGGCCAATGCCAGGCTGCATTTGCGTGCCACTCACTCGTGGCAAACGCCGAATTTCATCATTAACCGCCGCGACTAAAGCCTGCGGATCGCGATCCATTTTGGCGATAATTTGGGGAACCACGCCATCAGCTTGTTCGAGCAAGGCCACGAGCACGTGTTCTGGTGTGATTTCGCTTTGGCCGTTGCGAGAAGCGATGCTTTGGGCATCAAAAATGGCTGCACGTGATTTTTCGGTGTAAATATTCAAATTCATCTGTGCGAAACCTCCCTATTCAGTTGTCGTTGCAGTTAGCATAGCAGAGCCTTGTTAAAAACATAGTAGGCCAATGTTAGAAGATTGTCTGAACATAATGATTTCAGCAAAATATCATCGTTGTTTGCTGATTTAGGCGCTATGCTAAAGCGGCCTTGATCGGCTTGATAAGTAGCGTTGAGCATAGTAGCCATGGCAATTGGGATGATGCCCGTTTTCAGCCAGCATATGCTACAATTGAGCCTATGAAAGCACGTATTCCTGCCATTTTAGAGCCTGATAGCATCGATGTGGTGAGCCATGGGCCATCCCACACGGTGCGAATTGGTCAGCAGATCGGCGCAGCCTTAACCGCTGGCGATTTAGTGCTGTTGTTTGGGACGTTTGGCGTGGGCAAAACCCACCTTACCAAGGGCATTGCTAGCGCATTTGGTATCCCTGAAGCAGACGTTACCAGCCCAACTTTTGTTTTAGTCAATAACTATACTGCCGATAAAACCCATGGTCGCACCCGCATTCACCATATCGATTTGTATCGACTTGAGGGCAATGCCAAGGATTTCGATTCGATTGGTTTGGAAGAGTTGTGGGACGATAGCGCTATTTGTGTGATCGAATGGGCTGAACGGGTTGCCGATTCGTTGCCCAGCGAATATCTGGAAATTCGGATCGATCACTTGGCTGAAACCAAACGGATGATGCGACTCAAGCCGCATGGTGAGCGCTATAAGCAATTGATCCAGCGCTTACGTGGTAAATAAATGGGCGTTCTGCCTGTGTTGTTAGATTGAGATTGTTATGTTACTTGCCTTTGATACTGCCACCGACACCGCTGGAGTTGCCGTGTATGATGCCGCTGGATTACGCGCTGAGGCCAATTGGTTTGCTGGGCGCGGCCATTCCAGCCAATTGTTGCCCATGGCCCAGCAATTACTCAGCAACCTTGATCTGACCCCAGCTGAATTAACTGGGGTTGCCGTTTCGGTCGGGCCTGGCTCGTGGAGCGGCATTCGGGTTGGTATGAGCAGTGCTAAAGGCCTAGCCTTGGCCCACGATTTGCCTTTGCTTGGCATTAGCAGCCTTGAAACCTTGGCCTATCCCCATCAGCGGATCGGGCGCAGCGTGATTGCGGTGATCAAACTTGGCCGCGATCGTTATGCCATGGCTGAATATCGCTTGCGCCGAGCTTGGACGCGAATCGGGGTTGAACGCAATGTTTCGCGCGAAGAGTTGTTGGCGGCAATCCCGGAATTGGCTTTAGTTTGCGGTGATGTTGACCCTCGTTTAGCGTTGTCAATTAACAAAGCACGGGGGGCTGGGGTCGTGATTCCATCGCCAGCGGTTGGTTTGCGCCGTGCTGGTTTTTTGGCCGAGATCGCTTGGAATCGGCTGCAAGCGGGCGAGCGCGACGATTTGACCAGCTTAGAGCCTTCGTATTTGGGTGCGGCGGTCAAGGAGCCTGCCAAGTGAAAGCGATGCGGCGAGTTTTGATCTTTGGCTCTATGGGTTCGGGCAAAAGCACACTGGCCAAGCGACTTGGGGCGGTTTTGAATTTGCCAGTTATCCATCTTGATAGCCATTTTTGGCGGCCAAACTGGGTTGAGCCAGATCGCGAGACATGGCGAGCGCAACAACGCGAATTGGTGCAAGCGTCAGAGTGGATTATGGATGGCAACTATTCAGCGACGCTCGATGAACGTTGGCCCTACGCTGACACGGTGATTTTTGTTGATCAGCCACGGTTATTGTGTTTATGGCGAGTAGTCAAACGCCGAATGATGTATCATGGGCGTTCGCGGCCTGATTTAGCGCCAGATTGCCCTGAAAAGCTCGATCGAGTAGCTTTTGAATTTGTCTGGACGTACCCAAAAAAGCGGCGGCCAACGATGTTGAAACGCCTAGCTGAGGCCAAACCGCCCAAACTGGTTTTTCATCTACGCGGCGATGCGGCGATTGAACAATTCCTGGATGATCTATCGCAGATTGCTGCCTAGTCAACTCCTGCGCACGGAGGAATAGCGATGAGTGCATTATCACGCTTTGAACAATTTATGGAAGGGATGGTTGAAGGCAATGTGGCACGTTTGTTCCGCAGCCCAATTCAGCCAGCCGAAATTGGCAAGCGCCTTGAGCGAGCCATGGAAAGCCAACAAACCATTAGCATGGATCGGATTTTGGTGCCGAATGCCTATAAAGCGCACTTGCACCCCGATGATTATAAGGCGTTTGAGCCAGTTAAAACCAATTTGCAGCACGAGATGGCTCGCTATTTGGCTGAACTCGCCCGTGAGCGTGGTTTTACCATGATCAACCATCCAAATGTGGAGTTGGTAGCTGATCCGGCGGTTAAGCAACGCTCGATTATGATCGATGGCCAAATCAGCGAAGCCCCAGCCCACTTGGGCGGCAATACCCAGATGATCGGGCCAAATGGTGCGGCGATGAATGGCCAGCCAGCTACGCCGAAAGCCAACTTAATCTTGTATACTGACCAAGGCGAACACCGGATTCCAGTAAAAAAATCGGTGACCAATTTGGGTCGTGGTCTGAACAATGACTTGATTTTAGAAGATAGTCGGGTTTCGCGTGAGCATGCCCAACTGCGCTATCGGGCACGACGTTTTTGGGTCAGCGATGTGCGTTCGACCAACGGAACCTTTGTCAACGGTGATCCGGTGCAAGAACGGGAACTGCGCAACGGCGATATTGTGTCGCTCGGCGGCTTGGAATTGCGTTTTGAGGAGGCTTAAATGGGTCAGAGCATCACCAGTGCTACGCTCGATTTTGTAATTTTGCTCTTACGAATTAGCGTGATCTTTTTCTTGTACTTCTTTTTGTATCAGGTAGTGCGGGTTATTCGGCGCGAATTGCAGGTGGTTGGCACAGGAACTGGTGGTGTGGGCGTGTTAGCGGGAGCGGCACAAAATTTATATGGCAAGCTGATTGTCATGTCGAGTGGCGATACTGGTTTGCAGCGTGGCTATGCCTTCGAGCTTGGCGCGGTCAATATGATTGGGCGGCGGCCTGATAGTGATGTAGCTCTGAACGACTCATTTTTATCTTCGGAGCATGCGCTGTTGGAGTGGCGTGGTGATAGCTGGTGGCTCGAAGATCAGCGTTCGACCAACGGCACCTTTATTAATGATATTGAAGTGGCTGATCCAACCCCAATTGTCTATGGCGATATTATTCGGATTGGGCGGATTGAGCTAAAACTTTCACGTTAAAATAGTTTCAGCAGCATTGACAATAGCTTGATGCTGCTGCCCCTTTTTTTGCCCCCAAAACCCTCGGTTGTGGCGTTTGACCTAAGCTCAGATGAGAACTTGACATAATTATTATTTTTCAAAATAGCTGATTATAAAGGGCTAAAAACCACCTGTTGGGGGGTAAAAGTTATTTGTCAGTTTAATCTGCCTGTGATATACTTCGCAATGGCTGCACGATGTTAGTGCAATTATGTACAGCGAGTACTGGGGCTTACCCGTCTCGCTCTTTGTGTGTTTGTAACAGGCATCACTAGGAGACCGACCTATGCTTACAAACTATGCGTTTATCGGGATCTTCGCGCTTGCCGCGATCACCTTTCCGCTCTTGCCGCTGGTGCTGTCGGCCTTTTTACGGCCCAACCGACCCACACCAGTCAAGCTTTCGACCTACGAGTGTGGTCTAGAGGCAATTGGCGATATCTGGGTCCAATTCAAAGTTCAATACTACTTGTATGCTTTGGCCTTTGTGATTTTCGATATCGAAACGGTCTTTTTGTATCCATGGGCAGTGGCCTATGGGCAACTGGGCTTGTTTGCCCTCTTTGAAATGGTGGTCTTTTTAGCAATTCTGACCATCGGTTTGGTGTATGCCTGGAAAAAAGGCGCACTTGAGTGGATTTAAGTTACGAATAGGGGAGTGACGGCGCGGAGGCGGCGCGGCTGCGCTGGGCCTTGGCCTAATTCAATTCACCATTTTGCCCGGAGGGCGTATGTCTGATCTACAAACGCAAATGGATCTTGAGCAGCAGGGGGTGCTGTTTACGACCATCAATAAGCTGTACAACTGGGGTCGCCGCTCTTCGGTGTGGCCGATGCAGTTCGGGTTAGCTTGCTGCGCGATTGAGATGATTGCCGCAGCAGCTTCGCGTTATGATATTTCGCGCTTTGGCTCGGAACTCTTTCGCGCCTCGCCCCGCCAAGCTGACGTGATGATCGTTGCTGGTACTGTGACCAAGAAAATGGTTCCACAGGTTGTTCGTTTGTTTAACCAAATGCCTGAGCCACGTTATGTGATTTCGATGGGAGCTTGTGCGACCTCTGGTGGCCCCTTCCGCGATGGTTACAATGTGGTACGCGGCGTTGATTTATATGTTCCGGTTGATGTGTATATTCCAGGTTGCCCACCACGGCCTGAAGCCTTATTGCATGCCTTGATGACCTTGCAAGCGCAAATTGATGTGCAATCGCTGCAACAAGTGCGCTGGTATGGCGATGATGAAGGCGTGGTCAATGAGTTTCCAGTGCCAATTTTTGGCGCTGAAGGCTTGGAAGTGCCTGGAATCCCTGGGACTGCCGACCCTGTGGGTGGCACGCCCAAAATGCCGCCATTTGTTAGCCCAGCCTTGGGGGGCAAAGGCGAGCGCGATGCATCAATTAAAGCTTTGGAAGGCAATCAGCCTAAGCCAATGTTGCGGGCTGGCACGGTAACGATCGAGGAGGTAGCCCATGGCATTGCTGGCTAGAGGCGAACTGCGCTCGATCCTGCAAACCGAATTGCCCAACGCCCTTGATACCCGTTGGGATACCCAAGCAACCGACCAACCCGAAGCTCATGGCGAAGGCCAAACCGTATTGCTCGATTTCGATGCAGTGGTTAAGGCAGAGGCAATCGTCGAAGTTGCCCACTTCATCCGTGATAAATTTGGCTATGATTTGCTTTCTAACATCACAGCGGTCGATTACCTCAAACAGGGGTTAATCGAATTGGTTTATCAATTCTATAACGCTGCTGATGGTGGCCCCGACCTACGGGTACGGGTACGAATTGGTCGTAGCCCAGAAGAGTGTATTGTTCCATCGCTAACTCCCACATGGCCTGGTGCCGATTTACAAGAACGCGAAGCTTACGATATGTATGGCGTGGTGTTCCCTGGCCATCCAAATCTGGCACGGATCTATATGTGGGATGAGTTTAAGGGCTTTCCAATGCGGAAAGACTTCCCCAAGACGGGCGATAAATATACCCACGTCACGGGAGAATAGTCAATGCTAAAGACTGAAGAACTGCAAATTAATATTGGTCCTCAGCACCCTTCGACTCACGGTGTGTTTCGGATGTTGGTGACTGTCGATGGCGAGACCTTGGTTGACCTCAAACCAGTGTTTGGCTATTTGCATCGTAATCACGAGCAGCTTGGTGAAGTCAATACCTATTTGCAAAATATGCCCTTCACCGACCGCCTCGATTACTTTAATTCGATGGTCAACAATCATGCTTATGCCCGAGCTGTCGAGACGCTTGCCGGCGTTGAAGTGCCTGAACGAGCCCAATACATTCGCGTGATTATGGATGAGCTTTCGCGAATTTTGAACCACGCCACCGCAATGGGCTTTATGCTCGGCGACATGGGCGCGTGGCAAACGGCATTGCTCTGGGGTATGCGCGAACGGGAAAAAATCCTCGACATGTTTGAGTATGTGTCGGGCGCTCGTATGATGTGTAACTACTGCCGCTTTGGCGGAGTGGTGCGCGATATCGACGATTGGTTCATCACCGAATTGAAGAAGTTGATGCAGGGGTTACCGCACTACTTCGACGATTTTGAAGGCTTGTTGCTCAACAGTGAAATTCTTTTGGCGCGTGCCCGTAACATCGGTGTGTTGCCCAAAGAGTTGGCGCTGGCCTATAGCGTGACTGGCCCAGTGCTGCGTGGTTCAGGCGTTGCCTATGATATTCGCAAAGCCGAACCCTATGCTGTCTATGATCGCTTCAAATTTAAAGTGCCAGTTGGCACAGTTGGCGATGTGTACGACCGCTTCTTGGTACGGATCGCCGAAATGCGCGAATCGTACAAAATTTTAGAGCAAGCGATTGAACAATTGCCCGACGCAACTGGTGGCTTTATCAACCCCAAAGTCAAGCAACAAAGCCTCAAAGCTCCTGCTGGCGAAGCCTATGCGCGGGTTGAATCGCCCAAAGGCGAACTTGGTTTCTACCTTGTGAGCGATGGCTCAGGTAGCGCGTATCGCTATAAAGTGCGTGCTCCATCGTTCATCAACCTTTCATCGCTGGCCGATATGTGCAAAGGCTACACAATTGCCGACGTTGTGGTTATCTTGGGTAGTATCGATATCGTGATGGGCGAGGTAGACCGATGACGTTGAGCCATTTAGCAACTGAAGACGTGTTCGTTGTTGAACGCAATGACGCGGATTTTCGGGCTGGTCAGGGCATGACCAAGGGCTTGGGAATTGTGTTTCGCAAATTCCGCAAAGCTTTGTTTGGCAAGCCCAATAGCGACCGCGCCGATACCGAAGGCCAATTCAATGTGCAATATCCCGAAGAGCGGCTGGTGCTGCCTGAGGCCTATCGCAATATGCCAATTTTGCTCTACGATGATGCAACTGGCCATGAATTGTGTACTTCATGTTTTCAATGTGAGCGGATCTGCCCGCCGCAGGTGATTCATATTACCCAAGCGAAAGATCCAGCAACTGGCAAGCCAGTCCCAGCCGCCGCCAACTTTGTGTTGGAATATGACACCTGTATGTCGTGTGGCTACTGTGCTGAAGTCTGTCCATTTGATGCAATCAAAATGGATCATGATTTTGAATTATCGACGGGCAACCACCCTGAGCTTGATGTGAACTACGACCGTTTGTTGCGCCCAATCTCGTACTACGAAGCGATTGCGCCAACCATGTGGTCGGATGTCAAAGAACAAGCCATGAAGAAGTTGCAAAACAACATCAAACGCCGCCCAGGTGCGATTGGCCGCGACCATGGCCAAAAGATCAAGGGTGGTGCGGCGGTTGCCGTCGCAGCAACTCCAGCAGCAGGCGCAGCGCCAGCCGCCGCTGCCAAGCCACGTGGTCCTGTGGCAGCAATTGGCAAAAATATGCCAGAAGAAAAAGTTGCCAAGCTGATTTCAATTCGCGCTGCCAATGCTGCTAAGCGTGGTGGTGGCGATGCAGGCGCTGCGCCAGTTGCTGAAGCTGCGCCAATTGTCGAAACAGTTGTCGATACGCCAGCAGCAGCCAGCGCCGCGCCAAGTGGCCCAGTTGCGGCAATTGGTCAGAACATGTCGGAAGACAAACGTGCCAAACTTGAGGCAATTCGCGCTGCGAAACGTGCCCAACGAGGAGAATAATCGATGGCTGATGCACTAACACAACTAGGCTTTGCATCATGGCTGAGTGTTCTGATTGCCAGCAGCATTAAAGTAACCCTCATTCTCGTGGGCGGTTCGGTTGGCATGATGTTCCTGACGTGGTATGAACGCCGCTCTATTTCGTATATGCAAGACCGCCGCGGCCCCAACCGTGTTGGTCCTCAAGGACTGTTGCAGCCAATTTCCGAAGCGATCAAAACGATGACTAAGGAAGATGCAACGCCCCGTGAAGCAGATAAAATTGTGCACTTTTTGGCTCCGGTCGTGATGCTGGGGGCAACCGTGCTTTCGTTTGCAGTTATTCCGTGGGGGCGCATGTTCCCTGTGGATTTAAACGCAGCGGTGTTGTTTGTGATCGCCACTGGCGGTTTGCACAGCATTGGCATGATGATGGCTGGTTGGGGTTCCAATAATAAATTTGCCTTGCTAGGGGGGATGCGCGGGGTTGCGCAATTGATCAGCTATGAAATTCCCCAAGTTATGGCGATTATCCCCGTGGTGTTGATGACTGGCTCGATGTCGCTGCAAAAGATTGTCGAAGCCCAAAATGACTTCGGCGGCTTGGGCTGGTATGTCTTCTCACCAGTAGGTTTGTTGGGATTTGCTTTGTTCTTTACGGCCAGTTTGGCTGAAGGCGAACGCACACCCTTCGATATTCCCGAAGCCGACTCAGAAATTATTGCAGGCTATATGACTGAATATAGCGGCATGAAGTTTGCGGTTTTCTATCTCTCAAACTACATGAGTAATTTGGCCGTCTGTTTTATCACCGCGACCCTCTACCTTGGTGGTGGCAACGGGCCTGGGGTTGATGCACTGGGTGGCTTTGCTGGTGGTTTGCTTTCACTGATCTACTTCCTGCTCAAGTCCTTCGCGCTGTTCTTTGTGATGGTGTTGATCCGGGCGACCGTACCACGTTTGCGGGTTGACCAACTGATGAGCTTTGCATGGAAGTTCTTGCTGCCCTTGGTTTTGGTCAACATTCTCAGCGCCTCGTTCTGGGTAGCGCTGCTGCGCTGGGATCAACAATGGCCGCAATTGACCGAGTGGTTTGGTGCACCAAGCACTGCTGATGCCACCAATTGGGGGCGTTTGGCAATTGCCGTGGGGCTGACCTTATTGATCAATGCTGGGGCTGTCGCGCTGATTATGCGCCTGACCAACCGCAACGTCCAGAAACACTTATACACAACCGACGAAGAACTTGCTCTTGGATTATCGTAAAAGCGCAAGCGTGAAGGATGGGGCGATTGCTCCATCCTTCATACGGAAGGACTAGCTTGATGAACCCGATTGCGATAGGTGTTTTTATTGTCATCGCGCTACTGACGCTCGGTTCGGGCATTATGGTCGTGACAGTCAGAAACATCATCCACTCAGCATTATGGCTGATTGCCTCGTTTATCGGGGTGGCAGCGCTCTATTTGCTGATGGAAGCTGAATTTTTAGCAGTTGTCCAGATTTTGGTCTATGCGGGGGCTGTTTCAATCCTCGTTTTGTTTGCTATCATGCTCACACGCCAAGTTACTGGTGAAGGTGTGCGCGTGGTGTTTGAGCGCTGGTGGGTAGCCTTGTTGATTGCCTTGGGGCTATTCGGAGTGATTGTGCCAACACTCTGGCAGCATGGCTCAACCTGGGAAGAAGCTTCGAAACTGGCTCAAGTTGGCCCAGCTCCGGTTGAAGGAGTTGCCGCAGGCTTGCAAGTTGCGACTGCTACCGAGATTGGGCGCTCGTTTATGGGCGAATACCTCTTGCCATTTGAAGTTATTTCAATTTTGTTGTTGATGGCTTTGATTGGGGCGATTGTAATTGCCTATGAAGAACGTACCCGCCGCCGCCGTGTGCTGACCTTGGCTGAAGAGCTTGCGTTGAAAAAACGTGGGATTGTCGAGCCTCGCGATGCTGAAGGCGCGGTTGTGCCGCGTGAGGCTGAAGGCGCGGTTATTCTGCTCGATTCCGAACAGGCATAAGGAGAAAACGATGGTTGGTTCTGTCCCATTAGTGTGGGTGCTTACCCTCGCTGCCGGATTGTTCTGCATCGGCCTGTTTGGGGCGCTCTCGCGGCGCAACATCGTGGGGATGCTGATGGGGATTGAGTTGATGTTGAATTCAGTCAACATTAACTTGGTTGCTTTCTGGCGCTACCTACAACCAACAGGCACAGCGGGTTTGGTCTTTGCAATTTTTACCATCGCAGTTGCCGCTGCTGAAGTGGCGGTTGGTTTGGCAATGGTGATTGCAATCTATCGTGCTCGCCTGACGATTAATGCTGACGAAATAGATACACTTAAAGGATAGTGACGCATTGCAAAGGCCGGCGAGAGTGGAAACCACTTTGACCACCCTTTGTAATTCGTCTCGAAGTAGGGGACTGATCAATGCCGTTTTTTGATCTTGCGTGGTTGATTCCGCTGCTGCCATTGGCAGCATTTGTGTTGATCACCCTCGTGCCACCGATTGGGCGCTCGCGCAAAGCGTCGTATACCACGGCGTTAGTCTTGCTTGGGCTGGCTACGGTGATCGCCTGGGGTGTTTTAGCACAATCGATCAGCGAAGGATTCCCTAATGCTCCCTTGGTTGCCGCTGCTAGCCAAGAACCGGCCAGCGAAGCTGCCGCTGAAGGTGGCCATGCGGAAACCGCAATTCCAACATTTGGGAATTTCTATGCTAAATCGTTTGCATGGGCACCAGATGGCTCAGGGTTTTTTAACTTTGGTTATCGCTTAGATGGTGCAACGGTGCTGATGTTGGCGATGGTAACGCTGGCTGCATGGTGTATTCACCTCTTCTCAGTGGGTTATATGGCTCACGATGAATTCCCCGCAGGCCACCAACGCCAATCGCGCTTCTTCTCCTATATTGCGTTATTTACCGCTTCGATGTTGGGAATGACGCTGGCAGATAACTTATTGCTGTTCTTTATCTGCTGGGAGTTGATGGGTCTGTGTTCGTTCTTGTTGATTGGTTTCTGGTTCTTCAAGCCTTCGGCTCGCGAAGCTGCCAAAAAAGCCTTTATCACCACCCGGATTGGTGATGTGGGCATGATGTTGGGGATGATGTACATCTACAACAAGGCTGGCTCGTTGACCTTCGGCCATGAATCAGGCCAAATCTACAATGGCGAATTTCTCGAAAGCATCAAAACTGCTACTAGTTTGATTCCTGGAATTAGCGCTGCTTCATTGATGGCGGGCTTAGTGTTCCTTGGCACGGTTGGCAAATCGGCGCAGTTTCCGCTGCACGTTTGGTTGCCCGATGCAATGGAAGGCCCAACGCCTGTTTCAGCGCTGATTCACGCTGCGACCATGGTTGCGGCTGGGGTGTTCTTGGTCATTCGTACGTTCCCAATCTTTGCGGTGAGCGAAGTGCTGCCAGTGGTCGCCTTTATTGGTGCATTCACAGCCTTGTTCGCAGCCCTGATTGCAGTGGCGCAATATGACATCAAGCGTATTCTGGCCTTCTCGACCTTATCGCAGCTTGGTTTCATGGTGGCGGCGCTGGGGATTGGCGCTTGGGTTGCAGCCTTATTCCACTTGCTGACCCACGCGTTCTTCAAAGCACTCTTGTTCCTTGGCTCTGGTTCGGTCATCCACGGGATGGAAGCGACTGTTGGCCATGATCCTGATAAAGCTCAAGATATTCGTAACATGGGTACGCTGCGCAAATTCATGCCAGTAACCTTCTTGACCTATAGCGCTGGCTATTTGGCCTTGATTGGGATTCCACCGTTTGCTGGATTCTGGTCGAAGGATGAAATTATCCTTGACTCGTTTATCCATCATCATTATGTGATTTACGGTGTGCTGACCGCTGCGGCCTTTTTGACAGCGTTCTATATGACTCGCCAAATTATGGTGGTGTTCTTTGGCAAATTCCGTGGCTACGAACCACGTAAAGCTGCCCACGCTGCGGCTCATGGTCACGATGATCACGGCCATGGCGACCACGACGACCATCATCATCACGAAGCTCACGATCCACACGAATCGCCACGCTCGATGACGATTCCGTTAATCATCCTGAGCTTGTTTGCCGTGTTTGCTGGTTTTGTCAACGCTGGCTTCTTGGGTATTCACTGGTTCAGCGATTACGTGAATCCAAAGGGCGTTATTCCTACTCCAGATCCAGTGATTGCAGGGATTGCCACGGCGGTAGCTTTGGCAGGTGCTGGTTTAGGCTATTTGACCTATCGCAACGCCTTCAAGAGTGCCAATGATCGTGACCCCTTGGCGGGAGCTTTGGGGCCAATCTGGACGCTGTTGGAAAATCGCTTCTACATCGACCAGATTTACGACAAGACCTTTATTGCCCTGACCTACGGCGCTGGCCACGTCATGAACTGGATCGACCGCCATGTGGTTGATCGGGTGGTTAACTTGACGGGCTTGGTAACGCTGTTTATTGGCCGCGTCAACTTCATCATCGACGACTTCTCGTTGAATACCGTCACCGACGATATTGGCGAAGGCACGATTATGGTCGGCGATGGTGTGCGTCAATCGGCCACGGGCAAGATTCAAGACTACGGTGCCTACATCTTTGGTGGCGTGGTGCTGTTGGCCTTGATTTATATGTATGCCTTCTAGGAGCGTGAGCGAATGCTGAACGAATTTATCAAATTCAGTGATTGGAGCATCACCACGCTAATTGCCCTTTCGCCATTGGTGGGGATGTTGCTGGCCTTGGTATTCCCCAAGCCAGCCGAAAACAGCCGCACGATTGCTTGGGGGGTGTTTGCGTGGAGCTTGGTGCCACTCGGACTCACGCTCTTCTTGTGGCTTAGCGGTGGGTTTAATCCAGCCCTCGCTTCTGTCGCTGGCGATCAAGCCATGATCCAGCAAGTGGATCGGGTGCGCTGGGTTCCATTTTTCAACGCTGACTATTTTGTTGGCCTTGATGGCCTAAACTTTCCGCTGGTGTTTTTGACTACGGCCTTAACGCCAGTCTGTATCTTGGCCGCCTTCCGCATCAAACAACGCCAAAACGTCTATTTGGCTTTGATGTTGTTGTTGGAATCGGCGATGTTGGGCTATTTTGTATCGCTCAACTTCTTGCTGTTGTTCCTGTTCTGGGAATTCAGCTTGGTGCCAATGTTCTTTATTATCAACAACTGGGGTGGTGAAAACCGCCGCTATGCCGCCTTCAAGTTCTTCGTGTATACGATGGCTGGTTCGGTCGGGATGTTGATTATTTTCGAATTTATCTATCTAGCAACTGGTACCTTCGATTTGGTGGTGCTCTCACGTTTGGGTCAGGGCTTGCCGGTTGATCCTGCCTTGCTCGCACCAAAATTGGGGGCGGGCTATACCAGCGGCGCAACGTTGCAATCAATGTTGTTCAGCGCCGTCGAAGATATTGGCTTGACTAGCGTTTTGGGTACGAGCAACGGTACTCCAGCAGCAATTGTCTTCTGGAGCATCTTTGTGGCCTTTGCGGTGAAATTGGCAGTTTGGCCATTGCACACTTGGCAGCCCGACACCTACGAAAATGCCCCAACCAGTGGCTCGATGATTGTCTCAGCAGTGATGTCGAAGATGGGTGCATATGGCATGATCCGCATTATGATCATGCTCTTCCCGCAACAAACCAAATTCTTCGCTCCAGTGTTGGCAATTTTGGCCTTGGCCAGCATTTTGTTTGGCGCATACGCTGGCTTGGCTCAAACCAACCTCAAGCGTTTGATCGCCTATGCTTCGATTAACCACATGGGCTATGTTTTGCTTGGCTTGGCGGCAGTAGCTTCGGCTGCGCCCGAAAGCCTTGGCGACTTAGCCGTGAATATTCGCGCCTCAGCAATGAATGGGGTGCAAGCACAGATGGTTGCCCACGGTTTCAGCACCGCCGCATTGTTCTTCCTCGCGGGCGAACTCTACGAACGGACTGGCACCTACCAGCTTGATCAATTTGGCGGCTTGCGTAAAGTTATGCCAATTTTCGCTGGGATTATGGGCGTGGCGATGTTTGCCAACCTTGGTTTACCCGGGATGGCAGGCTTCGTTGGCGAATTCTTTATTTTCCGTGGCGCGTGGGGTACGCAGCCAGTGATCACCACAATAGCCGTGTTGGGCTTGATTGTGACTGCTTTGGTGCTGATCCGGATGTATCAAAAGATCTTCTACGGGCCAGTTAACCACAAGCTGACCAATTTGCCAGACATTAAAGTTGGTGATTGGGCCTTCAACGTAACCCTACCGTTGATTATTGTACTGTTGGTGTTTGGGATTTTCCCCAAGCCACTGATGGATTTATCAAACTACGCAGCCACGGTGATGGCTCAGGTATTTACAAACCTGTAACGTGGACGGAGTTAAACGATGCATTTGATCGAAAGTTTGCCAGCGGGCATTCCGTACCTGAGCCTCATCTGGTTGATTCCCTTACTTGGGGCTTTGGTGATTATGTTTTTGCCCAAAGAGCAAAAACAAGCCATGCGGATTATCTCGGCAGTGGTTGCGACAATCTCGTTTGGCATCGCCTTGCTGGTCTTTTTTGCCTATGATCCCAATGCAACGGGCTATATGGGCACCAAGATGCAGTTTGTCGAAAAGCTAGATTGGGTTCCACAGCTCGGCATGGCCTATTTGGTCGGCGCTGATGGGATCAGCTTGCCCTTGATTGTTTTGAATGGTTTGGTGATTTTCACTGGCACATTCATCTCATGGAATATTGAAGATCGGGTCAAGGAATATTTCGTTCTGCTACTCTTGTTGGTGGTGGGCGTGTACGGCGTGTTTATGGCGCTGGACTTGTTCCTGATGTTCGTGTTCTATGAATTGGCTGTGTTGCCAATGTACCTGCTGATCGGGATTTGGGGTTCGACGCGCAAAGAATATGGCGCGATGAAACTTACCATTTACTTGATGGTTGGTTCGGCAGCTTTGATGATTGGGATGGTGGCGATTTACGTTGTGGGCGGTACCTTTAATATGGTCGAGCTTTCACAAAGAGTATTCAGCCTTGAATTCCAAAAAATCTTCTTCTTGCCAGTTTTTGTCGGGTTTGCCGTGTTGGCAGGGATGTTCCCCTTCCATACCTGGTCGCCGACAGGTCACGTGGCTGCTCCCACAGCGGTTTCGATGCTCCACGCTGGGGTGTTGATGAAGCTGGGAGCTTACGGTGCATTACGGGCTGCGCTGTGGCTGATGCCAAATGGCGCACAATTCTGGTTGCCAGGTATTGCCGTGATGACCTTGATGAACGTCGTGTATGGAGCATCGATTGCGATGGTTCAGAAAGACTTCAAGTATGTGATCGGCTACTCATCAGTCAGCCACATGGGCTTGGTGATGTTGGCGCTGGCCTCGATGAACGAAACCGCGCTCAACGGCGCAGTGATGCAAATGTTTGCTCACGGCGTAATGACCGCCTTGTTCTTTGCAGTGGTTGGTCGGATGGTCTATGAACGGACCCACACCCGCCAATTGCCCGAACTGGGTGGTTTGATGAAAGTTATGCCATTTGCCTTTGTGGTCTTTATCATCGCGAGTCTCTCGTCGATGGGGATGCCAGGCACGGCAGGCTTTATGGCTGAGTTTACGATCTTCACTGGCGTGATGAACCAATATCCCTTGGTTGCGGTAGTCGCAGCCTTGTCGATTCCAATTACTGCGGCCTATGTTTTGCGGGTTGGCTATATGGCGTTCATGGGCGAGGTCAAAGACCCGCACTACCATGATTTGCCACCGCTGACCTGGCAAGAAAAATTCTCAGGCACAGTCTTGGCAATCGTGGTAGTTGGGGTTGGCTTATTCCCCAGCATCATCATGGACTACATCGCCACTGGTGTCCAGCCGATTGCCCAGCGCATGATTGATCTAGCAGGACGTTAGGGAGGAATGACGTGAATTTTCAAATAGCTGATTTTACGCGGCTCATCCCTGAGTTTTTGCTACTGGCGATTGCGGCCATGGTGCTGCTTGGCGATGTCCTGACGCGTTGGTCGAAGGGCAAGGAAGCATTAAACGATCGTACCGAAGAAGCTATCAGCATGACCTTGATGGGCTTGGGTTTGGCATTTGTGATGGTGCTGATCCAAGGTGGTTTCTTCACCTGGGTGCAGTTTGGCGATTGGAAGTTCTACGACTTCAGTATTTTCCAAAATCTGCGCAGCAGTGGCCTTGATGGCAGTATTCTGGGTGGGGCGTTTGTGGTTGACCCACTGACCCACATTGGGCGCTTGGTGTTTATCGGCGCAGCCTTTGTGACCGTGATTTTGACCAGCAAAGCCAAGCCTTCGAACAACCCAGCTGAATTTTATGCCCTGATCTTATTTGCCACCCTTGGCATGATTTTCATGACCGCTGGCGGCGAATTGATTATGATTTACTTGGGCATTGAATTGACCAGTATTCCGCTGTATGTGTTGGCTGGCTACTTCCGCCGCAACCCTGTCAGCACCGAGGCTGGGGCCAAATACTACATTTTCGGGGCGCTTTCATCGGCAATCTTGCTGTTTGGCATGAGCTTGCTCTTGGGCTTGACCTTGATGAATGGTCAGACCATGACCACCACTCCAACCAGCTTGCGCTCAGTGGCAACGGCAGTTGAATTGGCTTTTGCTAACCCCGAAGGTCCAAGTCAAGGTGTTGCAATCTTAGCGCTGTTGTTCATCCTTGCGGGGATGGCCTACAAAGTTGCGATTGTGCCGTTCCACGCTTGGTCGCCTGACGTGTACCAAGGTGCGCCAACCTCGATGACGGCCTTTATCTCGACCGCCTCAAAAACCGCTGGCTTCTTCTTGCTGTATCGCGTATTGGTGACCGGCTTCGGCGCACCGAGCATTCTTGGTACGGCAGCAATTGGCACGAGCACCAGCTTTGGCGGCTGGACAAGCCTGATCGCGATTTTGGCAGCCTTGACCATGCTGGTTGGCAACTTGGCGGCTTTGCCCCAAACCAATGCCAAGCGCATGTTGGCCTATTCATCAATTGCCCAAGCAGGCTTCTTGATGTTGGGCTTGGTTGGCACCCAACGCGATAGCGGTATCTCGCTCTTGATGTATTTGATTGCCTATACCGTTACCAACTTGAGCGCCTTCGGCATCTTGGCTTTGGTCGAAGATGCAGTTGGCGGCACCGACTTTAGCAACTTGAATGGCTTGGGCCGCCGAGCGCCTGGCTTGGCTTTGCTCTTAACAGTTGCAGTCTTGTCATTGGCGGGGATTCCACCACTCTCAGGCTTCTTTGTGAAGTTCTACGTCTTTATTGCTGCTTGGCAAGAAGGCGCAAAGTGGTTGGTGATCTTCGCAGTCAGCAACACCGTGATCAGCTTGTACTACTACCTGCGCTTCCTCAAGGCTGTCTATTTTGCGCCTGCGGAAACCGATGAACCAATCAAGGTTGGCTTTGGGCCTGGCATCGTAATGACCGCCATTACCCTGTTGATCTTTGGGTTGGGGATTGTTCCAACTTGGTTGTACGGTGTGCTTGAACAAGCTACCATCCGGATTGCGGCTCAATAACAATAGCGATCCAATTGGTCAAATGCCTGCTCGCTGAGTGCGTAGCGGGCATTTGCTTTTTAACGGAAACATAACTGTGCATCCAAACGTCAATTATGAAGGAACGTTTAAGCAACATTCATCGTTTGTACATACAATCTTGCTATGGTGTGCTAAGATGGATCGGCGTGGTGCATGCAACAAGAGGCGATCATGACAGATTTAACCAACACAACCTTAGGCAAATATACGCTGGGCCAACCCTTGGGGGCTGGTGGTATGGGCGCTGTGTATCGCTCGATCCATCCACAACTTGGGCGTTCTGTGGCAATTAAAATTATTTTGGGCAATGCTACTGAGGATGCTCGCCAGCGCTTTTTGCGCGAGGCCCAGGTGGCGGTGCAGCTATCGCACTCCAATATTGTGCGAGTATTCGATGTTGATGAAGATAAAGGCATGCCCTTTATTGTTATGGAAATGATCGAAGGCCCAAGCCTAAGCGATGAGTTGCGCCAAGGTCGCATGCCCTTGGAAAAAGTGCTGAAAATTACTGCCGAATTAGCCGATGCCTTGGAATATGCCCATAGTCAAGGAATCTTGCACCGCGATATTAAACCTGCCAATGTTTTGATTCGCCCCAATGGCAGCGCTGTATTGGTCGATTTGGGTTTGGCACGTTTGGCCGATAGCGAATCGAAAGAACATCAATTAACCCAAAGCGGCATGATTATTGGCACGCTTTCGTATATGGCTCCTGAGCAAATTCAGGCTCAACCACTTGATGCCCGCACTGATATTTATGCCTTAGGTGTGCTGTTGTTTCAAATGGTGACTGGGCGTTTGCCGTTTGAGGGCGATACCGCTCAAATTATGTTTGGCCATGTTTATACTCAACCGCCAGCGCCAAGCACCACCGGAGCCTTGTTGCCGC
The DNA here is from genome assembly GCF_039545135.1 of Herpetosiphon gulosus. Lineage (NCBI taxonomy): Bacteria > Bacillati > Chloroflexota > Chloroflexia > Herpetosiphonales > Herpetosiphonaceae > Herpetosiphon > Herpetosiphon gulosus. The sequence continues at coordinate 195,448 of NZ_BAABRU010000001.1, forward strand.
CAGCGCTTGATGGCTTAATTATGGCCATGATGGCTAAAGCGCCACAAAATCGCCCACAAAGCATGGGCGAAATTGCTCGTGTGCTGCGTTCGATTATGAATAACGCGGCAACGCCAGTTGGCTATGAACATTATTCAGGGCCAACCGTTGTACGTCCACAGCAGCCCATGCCTGCTAATTATGCTGCTTTTCCAAGCCAACAAAGTTATGGCGCAGCCCATCCGAGCCAACCGCAATATGGCGGGCATCCCAGTCAGTCCAATTATGCTGGGCATCCAAGCCAGCCGCAATATGGCGCGATGCCAAACACTGGCAATTTAGGGCCAACCCAACCGCAATATGGCTCAATCCCCCAAACGAATCCAGTGCTAATTGGTCAGCCACCACGACGCGGCATTTCGCCGTGGTTTTGGTTGGCCTTGCTTTCGATTGTGATCATTGGTGGCTTGGGAGTTTATACGATCAATTCGGCTTTTGATGAAAAGCTACCGCCCAAAGATCCTGATATTTTTGTGCAAATTCCTGATCTGGCAACCCAGCGCCCACGCCCAACAATTGGCACCGCTGCAACCGCCGTTGCTAATAAAAAGACTCCAACGCCTGAGGTTGTAGCAGTTGAACCATCTGAGAAAACGCCGCAGGCTGCTGATCCTAACCCGGAAAACGAGTTTACGCTTTCGAATATTGGCTCACGTAAGGCTGGCACAACCCTGTTGATGTATGGCATGGTGACTAATAATACTAATAAGCCCAAAAGTGCGATTAAAATTGAAGCTACCTTTTTGGTTGATGGTAAAGAAGTGGAGTTTGAGACAGGTTATGGGGTGTTGGCGGTGGTCAATCCAGGTGAGCGTGCCCCATGGATTTTGGTGCTCAGCGAAGCGCCTGAATATCAAACAATCGAATATGAAGTGTTTGGGATGGATAACACTTTGGGCAGTGCCTTTGAATATCCTGATCTCAAAATTGATGAGTTAGAGATTAGCCCTGATGGGATTTTCTACGAGGTAACAGGCAAGATCACTAATACTGGCAAGAAACGTACCCGCACAATTATTATCTATTTGGTGACCTACAACGAAAAAGATGAAATTATTGGGGTCGATACGATTACACCTGGCAATAGCACCTTATCGCCAGATGCCACTGCCCGTTTTGAAGGCAGCATCTTATTCAATCCTAACCAATATAAAATTACCCGTTATGAGACTTATGTCCGAGGAACGACTGAATGAAACGATTATGGCTTGGGTTGCTGTTGTTGCTTTTAGCAAGCTGTGGCGGAGCAACTCCAACTAGCGTGCCAGCTACCGCCACAATTGCTCCAACCGCAACTAGTGCAGCCAATCCTGAGGTGCTGCTGACGTTCGCCCAAACTGGTGGAATTGCCGGAATTAATGAAACCCTGACGATTTGGAGTGATGGCAAATTGGAGTTAGCCAGCGTGAGCGCCGCAAGCACATTGCGTGTTGGTGATGCTACGCCCGAACAATTGACCGCGCTCCAAGCGATTTTGAATGATCCGGCCTTTGCGCGTCTTGCCTCAAGCTATGGTGATTTGGGCAGTTGCTGCGATATGTTTAGCTATACCCTGACTACTGGCAACAAATCGATCGCCACGATTGATGGTGCCGAGTATCCCGAAATTTTGGTGAAATTATTTACCGAATTGCAAAACCTTAAACAAGCAATTCCTCAATAAGCTCGATTTAGGTTGGCAAAAACCCCTTGCTTCACCCTTGAAGCAGGGGGTTTTTAAACATATTCACGCAGCATAGCTGGGGTATTCATCTGCTCAAATAAAATATCGGCGCGTTCTTGATGGGCTAGAGCAATCGTGTAATCGCCATTCAGGCGTTTAATCGTTGCGCCAATGGTTAAGCCCAATGCCAATAAATAATTATTGTTGACCGATAATTGCAGCAGTTGATCGATCGCTTCGCTAGCTTGGTGGCGTTGGCCGTTATAGGCTTGTAAATAGATCTGTAGGGCTTGGCTGCGAAACAGTGATTGCGGTTCATTGAGTTGTTGAGCCAGCCGTAAAGCACGGGCTGCCATCCGATTGGCACAATTCCGTCGTCCTTCAACAAAGCCGATGCGCCCAAGCATTTCGGCCAAAATCACCCGCTTGGGGTCGTAGTGGCCTAGCTCACGAAAGAGTTGCTCGGCTTGGAGATAGTAGCGCCGAGCACGTTGATAATCTTGGACATAAAATGAAATTGTGCCTTGTTGAATTAAGGCTGTGGCCATATGTAATTTTGCGCCAATTTGGCGAGCCAAACGCAAGGCCATCTGCGAGAACCGTAGCGCATCGTTGAGCAAGCCAAGCATCAACATACAATGCGAACGATTGTTGATTGCCAAAATCTGGCCATTCAAATCGCCGATTGCTTGGGTGGTTTCTAGACTTTGCTCGTAGTAATTGGCGGCAGCATGCCAATCGGCTAGCTCCATCGCAATCACCCCAAGATTGTTGAGTGCCCGACTCATCGCTGGTAAATCGCCCAAATAGCGACTGACCGCCAGACTTTGGTTGACCAAGGCTTGGGCGGCTTTGAGGCTACCACGTTGCCAATACACTCCCGCCAAACGATTGGCGGCCAGCGCTTGTAAACCATGGTGTTGATTGAGTTCGCTGATGGTCAAGGCGTTGTTGAGCAACCGCTCAGCTTGGGTCAAATTGCCGCGATGGAAGGCGATCCAGCCGGCATCACAATCGATTCGCGCATGATCAAACAAGGCTCCATCGGCCAAAACCAAGCGGGCTTGATCCAAATGCAGCATGGCTTCATCATAATTGCCCTGTTTCTCATAGGTGGCCGCTAGTTGGCGCAAAATCGTGGCATGGGTTGCTTGGGTTTCTGGGTTTGGCTGAATTAGGCTAATCGCTTGTTGATAGGCCATGCGAGCTTCATCGTAGCGCCCAACAAAGCTGAGTACATCGCCACGTCCATGAAACAAACTGACGGTTTGTTCAGTTGCTGGGTGATCCATCTCACTGAGCAAGGGCATAGCTTGATCATATAAGCGCAGCGCATCATCATTAGCAAAACGACTGGCCGCCCGTTGCGCCGCTAACAACAAATAATCCAAGGCTTTGTGGGTAAGCTGCGAGCGACTGAAGTGGTAGGCCAAGGCATCGATATATAATTCAGGCCGTTGCTCATCGTGGGTTTCGAGTGCCAGCGCGACCTCGCCGTGCAAGCTATAGCGTTGTTGTTGCAATAGGCTGGCATAAATTGTTTCTTGCAACAGCAAATGGCTAAAGGCCCAATCATCGTGATGGTTGGCAATTGGCTGGACAAAACCCCGTTGCTGCAATTGTTGGAGTTGCTGATTGATCGGCTGCTCAGGCCGTAGCTGGCAGAGTAGTTGCTGGCTAAAACGGCGGCCAATTACTGCCGCAAGCGCCAAACTATGCGCCAAATCATTAGGCAGACGATCGTAGCGCGAACGCATTAGAGCCTGCAACGAAAGTGGCATCGACGGCATTTGTAGGCTATCGCTGCTTTGAGCCTGAATATCGAGGCCAGCATGCAGCGCATGGCGGGCTAATTCTTCCAAATAAAATGGCACACCATCGGCTTGGCGCACCAAATGATCGATCATCACGGCTGAGGCTTGCGGCAGAATTTGTTTAATCAAGGCTTCGGCTGATTCAGGGCTAAGTGAATTAAGCTCAAGCACCAAACCACGTTGGCGAGCTTGGGCCAAAATCCGATTGAAGGTTTGGCGAATCTGCGGCGTTTCATCATCACGCGCCACCAAATAGAGCAGCAATGATGAAGCATCAAAGGTTTCGGCAATAAATTCGAGTAATTCCAACGATAGATCATCAGCCCATTGCACATCGTCAATCACGATTGCCATCGATTGTTGACGGGTACAGGCTACTAATAATTCGCGAATTGCCAAAAAGACATGACGCTTCAACTGGGCTGCATCAAGATGCTGAACCCGCTCAACCAAACTTTGATCAATAAAATCGAGCGAGAGCAAATATTCAACGTAGGGCAGCAAATCGAGCGGCATATTGCCCAAACTATGAATCATCAACTGGATTTTATGATGAATTGTGGCAGCAGAATCGGCATGATCGATTTGAAATAATTGGCGAATCAAGCCCAAAAAGGCGCTGTAGGGCACAATTCGAGTGGCGCTGCTACAATCGTTGGTCAATACTTTGACATCACGGCTATGCAAATGCTGAATAATTTCGGCAGTCAGGCGAGTTTTGCCCACGCCAGCCCGACCAGTTAGGCCAATTACGCCGCCCATGCCATTGTGCAATAACTCCGTTGCACCGATCAGATTCTGCAATTCGGCTTCGCGTCCAATCAAGGGCAAGCCAAAACTACCATCAACTACCGCTTGGGCCAATTGTTTGCCCGCTAAAATAGCTGCGGCGATTGGTTGCTCAAAGCCTTTGAGCGCAACCGTGTGTTGTTCATTGAACATAAAATTTGTTTGCAGTGATTGAGCTAAATCGCCATCGACCATAATTGTGCCAGGATCGGTCACTTGTTGCAGCCGTGCTGCTAAGTTGACTGGGCCGCCGATCACGGTTAAATCGCTGTAGCGATCGGAGCCAAGCAAACCAGCAATGACTTCACCGCTGGCCAAGCCGACTCGAATCTGAAATTGCACTCCAGCATGGGCGATTGTTTCGTTGTAAGCGGCTAATTCTTCGAACATGGCCAAAGCCGCATAAGCAGCTTGGGATGCGTGCGCTTCGAGCGCGACTGGCATCCCAAAAACTGCCATCAAACCATCGCCAGTAAATTTATCGATTGTGCCTTCGAAGCGTCGTACCGTTTCGCCCAAGCGCCGCAAACATGGGTCGAGCAAACTATACATATGCTCAGCACCCAGCCGATTGGTAAGATTGGTGTAGTTGCAAACATCGGCAAACAGAATTGTAACTACGCGCCGAGTTGTGGCCGCAGGAATATACTCAATCAAGCCAGTGGCGCATGTGCCGCAAAAGCGAAAGCCAGGTGGATTGGCCGCGCCACAGCTAAAACAGTGTAGCGGCAAGGGGCTAGCGCAATTGCCACAAAACCGCGCACTTGGCGGGTTTTCGGCAAAATTGCAGGTTGAGCAGCACGTAGTCGTTTGAACTGTCATAAACCGATTGTTGCTCCATACGAAACGCTACTAAGCCTATAGCAAAAAATCGGCCACAAGCTCAAAACGAGGGTTCAGGGGCTAGGGATCAGGGATCAGAGATATGGTAGTAGGGAACCGCGAAGAACGCGAAGGGGGAATGATGTGGGTTGGGAATGCCAATTGTTAAGTTTATCAAGTAATGAATGCTTGCCATAAAATGATATTTAGGGGGTGCAGGGGGATGAAAACCCCCGGCGTTTCCCTCCGGCGGAGGGACGGAAGGGAGGCGAAACGATGATCAGGAATCAAGGGTCAGGGACTAGGGGGCAGGGAAATGAAATCGTGAAGAACACGAAGAACGCGAAGGGGGAATGATGTGGGTTGGGAATGCCAATTGTTAAGTTCATCAAGTAATGAATGCTTGCCATAAAATGATATTTTAGGGGTGATGGGGGGATGAAAACCCCCGGCGTTTCCCTCCGGCGGAGGGACGGAAGGGAGGCGAAACGAAGATCAGGGGCTTAGGGGTCAGGGATCAGCCAAGGCGGAACCACGAAGGACGCGAAGAGTGCGAAGGGTGAGGATTACTAAAATAACGAACAATCCACAGAAACGTGCAAATGTTAAGCAGTATGCTATAGTTACTGGCGATCAACGGCGATCGTGCGACAACAACTTTACCAATGGACAAGGAACTAAGGCTATGGCGAATCCATTTCTTGAACAACTAGGGCAACGAGCCTTGCTGTGTGATGGCGCGATGGGCACTCAACTGTATGGTCGCGGCATCGATTTTGACGAGTGCTTCGATGCCTTGAATCTGACCCAGCCAGATGTCGTGCGTGAAATTCATCAAAGTTATATTGAGGCTGGGGCCGATATTATTGAAACCAATACCTACGGCGCAAATCGCTTCAAATTGGAGCCTTTTGGCTTGGCCGATAAAGTCCGCCAAATTAATCATCGCGGTATGAAGTTGGCGCGTGAAGCCCGCGAGATTGCTGGTACCAACACCTTGATTGCTGGTGCAGTTGGCCCCTTGGGTGTTTTATTGCAACCCTATGGCCCGTTGACTGAGCAAGCAGCCCACGAAGCCTTTGCCGAACAAATTGGCACCTTGCTTGAACAGGGCGCTGATCTGTTGATGTTCGAGACATTTAGCGATTTACGCGAAATGTTGATTGCGGTTAAGGCCGCTAAGCAAGTTGGTGATTTGCCAATTGTGGCGCAGATGACCTTTGCTGAAGATGGCCGCACCGTGCTTGGCAACACGCCTGAGGAAGTGGTGCGCAAACTGGTTGAGTTGGGCGTGGCCGTGGTTGGGGTAAACTGTTCGGTCGGTTCGCAACGGGTCTTTCGGGTCGTCCAAAGCATGCGGGCGGTCAATGCCACGATTCCGATTTCGGCGCAACCAAATGCTGGTTGGCCTACCGAGCGCCATAACCGCGTATTTTATCCATCGTCACCTGAATATATGGCCGATTATGCCCGCCGCATGGTCGAAGAATTGAATGTGCAGATTGTTGGTGGCTGTTGTGGCACTACCCCGCAGCATATTAGCAGCATGCACAGCGCCTTGCAGGATCTGAATCCAGCTAGCATGCTGAATATTACGATTGTTGATGAAGAAGCGCCAAGCGTCCAATTGCCGAGCAAGAGCGCCGAAACGACCCAACTTGGCCGGATGTTGGCTGATGGTGCCTTTGTTACCAGCGTTGAAATCGATCCGCCCAAAGGCCATAACCCACGGCGTTGTCTCGAAGGTGCTCGCCAAATGCAGGCAGCCGGAGTCAATTTCATCAATGTTGCCGATAGCCCGATGGCTCGGGTGCGCATGAGTGCCTTGCCCATGTGTAACTTGATTCAACAACAAGTGGGTATGGAAACGATTTTACACTTTACCACCCGCGATCGCTCATTGATGGGTTTGCAAAGCGATTTGCTCGGGGCGCATGCCTTGGGGGTGCGCAATATCTTGGCCTTGAAAGGCGATCCACCCTCGTTTGGAGCCTATCCTGGTACCTCAGGCGTATTCGATGTTGATACCATTGGCTTGGTTAAGGTGATTGCGGGCATGAACAGCGGGGTTGATACTGCTGGCAACGATATTGGCACGCCAACTAACTTCTTAATTGGCGTGGCACTGAATATCAATGCTGAAGACCCTGATTGGGAAATTGATCGTTTGCATCAAAAAGTGGCAGCTGGCGCACATTATGCCATGACCCAAATTTCGTATGATGCAACCGAACTTGATCGCTTCCTCGATAAACTTGGTTCGCTGCCAATTCCGATTATCTTGGGCTTGATGCCAGTTCAGAGCTATCGCCATGCCTCATTTTTACATAACGAAGTGCCAGGCATTACTCTGCCCAAAGATGTGTTGGCGCGGATGAAAGAAGCGGGAGCCAATGGTCGGGCAATTGGGGTGCAAGTTTCACAAGAAATTCTAGCCGCCGCCTACGATCGTATCCAAGGGGTTTATATCATGCCTTCGTTTGGGCGCTACGAAATGGCCGCCGAAGTGCTGGAAGTGTTGAAGGCAACCAACGTTTAACCTTGAACGTTTTGCATGGCGAATTCTGATTTTGAGGAAATCGCCATGCAATGCCCACATTGTCAGCAAAAAGTCGCACCGGATGTCAATCAATGCCCCAAATGTAATCGCAAGCTCAAGCCACTGATTATGAGCCAACAAATACCGTTATCTAACCAGCACCGCCAAGCCTTGCGCAGCGAGATTATCACCCTCAGCATTGCTCTTGGGTTTCTGATTTGTATCGCCACGATCTTATTTTTTGCGCTGAAGGCTGTATCTGGTTTAATCTGGCCAATATTTGGCCTGATGATCGTGGTTGGGGGCTTCTATTGGCTCAATCGAATACGCGATTGGCTGCGTGGGATTGCACAAGTCCAGATTGATCAGTTGCGCGAACTGCGCTATGTGCATACCAAGCGAAAAACCCGTTTGTATGCTGATTTTAAGCTGATTGGCAGCCAACAATTAAAAATGGAGCATGGTGATTTCGCTATCGAAGGCAATTATTATGTCGTAACCTACAGTTTGGGCAACAACCATGTGTGGGAATTAGCAAAGCTTAGCCGTGAAGTTGCCTAGCTCAAGCTACTGTCGCGCACGATTAATTGGGTTGGCAGCATTGTCACAACGGGCGGCATCTGGCCTTCATTCGGATTGATCAATTGCAACAAGGTTTGAACGGCCAAGCGGCCTAATTCACGCAATGGTTGGCGAATTGTGGTGAGCGCTGGTGAAAAATAGGCGGCCTCAGCTAAATCATCAAAGCCGACAACTGCCAACGCTTCGGGTACCCGAATGCCATGGCTACTGGCATAATGCAACGCACCCAAGGCCATTTGATCGTTACAAGCGAATACGGCATCCATTTGGGGATAGCGTTTGAACAATTCGGCACAGGCTTGTTCACCACTGGCCGACGACCAATTGCCGATGCCAATTTGCTGCTGGGTTGGTGTAATCCCTGCCGCTACCAGCCCATCGTACCAGCCGCTACGGCGTTGACGGGTTTCGAGCCATTCGATTGGCCCGCAGATGAGGCCAATTTCGCGCCGCCCAATGCTGAGCAAATGTTCGACTGCTTGGCGTGCACCGCCATAATTATCGATACCAATTGTGGTAAAGCGCTCATTAGGTTGGCTTTTGACAAAGACAATCGGTGGGCAAGTTGCTGGAAGTTGAGCCTGCACAAGCTCGACATTTTCGTTGAGTTCAGCCGCCGCAAAGATAATTCCATCGACATGGCGGGCCATGAGAGCTTCAATAATTGGTACAATATTGGTCAGATCAAAGCGCGGTAATTCCTTGAGCAACAAGGCATAGTTCGAGGCTTCGCTTTCCTCGGCAATTCCATTCAACGTGAGCGACACGCCCATATATTGCAAGCCTGCGGTAATCACGCCCAAGGTAAAGCTCTGCTGTTGCACGAGGCTACGGGCTAAGGCGCTTGGCTGATAGCCCATATCAGCAATGGCTTTTTCAACTGCCTCGCGAGTTTGCGGCGAAACATCAGGCCGATTGTTGAGCACCCGCGAAACGGTTTGGGTCGAAACATTACACAGTTTGGCAATATCTTTGATCGTGACTTTTTGTGGACGATGAATGGTCATGGCGAACTCCCAATAGCATGGTGCATTTCAGATCGCTGGGACGCAAGTCGGTAGTATAGCCGATTTTGTCCCAGCGTTGCTCACGCCAAGTTGCCCCGCTGCTCAAGGCTAGCGGATCGCCAATCCACCACAGTTGGCGATCATTGCCAGGGTTGCGCAGCGTTGCGACTTGGGTTGCTTGCCGTGGGTTTACAAACCTTTGGCCAAGTGATAGTACAGATCGTTCCAACGAAGTTCTTGTTTGAATTGATGAACGTTGGTGTTGCGATCAATTTGTAAATATTCCATGCCAGCAATTTCAGCAAAGTCGGCAAGATGTTCGCTGGTCAGATCAAAGCTAAAGCCAGTGTGATGTGCTCCGCCTGCGTAGATCCAGGCTGCTGCAGCGGTTTTGAGATCGGGCTGGGGTAGCCACAAGGCCCGGGCAACTGGTAACTTGGGCAAGGGTTGCTCGGTTTCAACTGCATCAACCACACTATTGATCAAGCGCAAACGATTGCCCATTTCCACGATTGAAGCATTAACGGCAGGTCCGGTTTTGGCATCAAATACCATGCGCACTGGATCAGCCTTGCCACCAATGCCCAAGGGATGGACTTCGAGCCGTGGTTTGGTGGCTGCGATTGATGGACAGATTTCGAGCATATGTGCGCCCAGCACTTTCATGCCGTTGCTACCAAAATGATAGGTGTAATCTTCCATGAACGAAGTGCCGCCATTTAGCCCTGCACTCATCACTTTCATTGCCCGCACCAGCGCAGCGGTTTTCCAATCGCCTTCGCCAGCAAAGCCATAGCCGCGATCCATCAGGCGTTGTGGGCCTAAACCTGGTAATTGCACCAAGCCATGTAAATCTTCAAAGGTAGTTGTAAAGCCTTTGAAATTGCCCTGCTCAAGGAAGTAGCGCAAGCCTAGCTCGATGCGGGCGGCTTCACGCAGCGATTGATGCTGTTCGCCGCCAGCTTGCAAGCCTGCCGCCAATTCATACTGTTCGGCATATTCTTGCAAGGTGCTGTTGATATCGGCATCGCTAACTTCGTTGACAAAGCGCACCAGATCGCCCACGCCATAGCCACTGACGCTATAGCCAAGCCGCATTTGAGCATTAACTTTATCGCCTTCGGTTACGGCAACTTCGCGCATGTTGTCGCCAAAGCGGGCAAAACGTGCGCCTTGGGCATCGTGCCAAGCAGCGGCAGCGCGAGTCCAAGCGGCAATTCGATCATGAACTTCGCTATCTTGCCAGTGACCAACAATCACTTTGCGTTCTAAGCGCATACGGCTGACAATAAAGCCAAATTCGCGGTCGCCGTGGGCGGCTTGATTGAGATTCATAAAATCCATGTCGATTTCCGACCATGGAATTTCGCTGTTGAATTGGGTGTGCAAGTGGGCCAATGGTTTTTGCAAGCTGCGCAGGCCTGCAATCCACATTTTGGCTGGCGAGAAGGTATGCATCCAAGCAACCAAGCCAATGCAGTTTTTGGCGGCATTGGCTTCGAGCACCAAATTGTAAATTTCGTCAGGTGTTTTGAGCACAGGCTTGAACACCACCCGCACCGGAATTGTGCTACTTTGATCAAGTCCAGCGGCGATAATTTGTGAGTGTTTGGCAACTTGCTCTAAAGTTTCGGGGCCATACAAATGTTGGCTGCCCGTAATAAACCAAACTTCATATTGTTTCAAGTCAAGCATTGACTGGCCTTTCTATAGTTGAGGGGTCAGGGATCGGTTTATTCCCTCACCCCAACCCCTCTCCCACAGAGCGGGAGAGGGGCTTTTAGTTTTGCGGTTCCCCCTCGCTCGTAAGCGGGAGAGGGGGCTAGGGGGTGAGGGAACCACGTTATCTATAACCCGATCCCCAACAACCGATCCCCAGATTATTGTCCATACACATTGGTATAGCGATAGTGCAATTTGGCAACGTCGTCGCTGGCGATTTCTTGGGGCTGGCCGATTTGCAAGGCGTACCAAGTTGTTCGCGCTACATCTTCGGTCATTACGGCGGCTTTAACCGCAGCTTTGGCCGATTTGCCGATCGTGAAAACGCCATGATTTTGCAGTAATACCGCTGGCGATGTGCCAATATGCTCAACCACCTGCTGGCCAATTTCTTCGCCACCAATTAATGCAAAACCAGCGCATGGAATCGGTCCACCAAATTCGTCGGCCATCGCGGTGAGATAAACCGGAATTGATTTGCCGTTGGCGGCAAAAGCCGTAGCAAATGGTGAGTGGGTATGCACAATCCCATTGACATCGGGGCGATGACGATAAATATACAAATGGCTGGCGGTATCCGATGAAGGTTTTAAGTCGCCTTCGATCACATTGCCATTTAAATCGAGCACCACATGATCGGCAGGCCGCAAATCTTCAAACATCACGCCGCTCGGCTTGATCACCACCAAATTGGTTTCAGGATCACGCGCACTAACATTGCCTGAAGTCCAGGTTACCAAGCCATTTTTGGGCAATTCAAGGTGCAGTTTCCAGAGTTCGTGTTTAATCGTTTCTAACATGGTCTGAATTCCAATCTGGCTGCAACTAGGCTGTGAGCGCGGCGTGACGGAGCATTCGCAGCCGCTTCATCACATCGTTTTCGCCACGACCAAAGTAGTTGTACAGCACTTTATATTCAGCATAGAGCTGGTCGTAAATTTCAACATTGGCGGGAATGGGCTTGAAGGTTTCGGTTTTGAGCCGGCCCATCTGTTTGGCGGCGCTGGCAATATCGGCGTAACCACCTGCCTCAACGCCGGCAGCAACTGCGCCGTGCATGGCCGAACCGAGTGCTGGCGCTTGTTTGCTGGCGATCACGCTAATTTCATAGTTGGTCACATCAGCATAAATTTGCATCAGCAGCTGGTTTTTCTCGGGCAGGCCGCCAGCCGCAATCAATTTGCGAATTGGCACACCCGATTGATTGAAGGTTTCGATAATTTCGCGTTTGCCATAGGCGGTTGCTTCGAGCAAGGCGCGGTAAATTTCGGGCGCAGTGGTGGCCAAGGTCATGCCCAAGACCAAGCCGTTGAGTTCAACATCGACCAAGGTTGAGCGATTGCCATTGAACCAATCGAGCGCCAAGAGACCGCTCTCGCCAGGCTTAAGTTTGGTAGCTTCGCGTTCGAGCAAGCTATGAATATTGAGGCCTTCGGCTTTGGCTTGCTCAACATAGTCGCCAGGCACGCCATGCTCAATAAACCAAGCGAAAATATCACCAACCCCGCTCTGGCCTGCTTCGTAACCCAGCATGCCTGGCACGATCCCGCCATCGACGACCCCACACATGCCCTCGACGATTGGCAATTCAGCCCGATGTTCGCCGTTCATCACGTCGCAGGTGCTGGTTCCCATAATCATCACCATCGTGCCGATTTCGGTATTGCCGGTAACTGGTAGGGTGACGTGGGCATCAACATTGGCGACAGCAACCGCTGTGCCAGCCCGCAAGCCCGTCCATTTGGCGGCTTGTTGGCTGAGGCCGCCAGCTTTTGCCCCAAGCGGCAAGAGCGTGCGCGACATCTTTTGATCGACGATATGTTCCATGCGTTCGTCGAGTGCCTTAAAAAACTCGTTAGGGGGAAAGCCCTCGGATTTTGACCACATGGCTTTGTAGCCTGCGGTGCATTCGTTGCGGGTTTCGACTCCGGTCAATTGCCAAACCACCCAGTCGGTTGCTTCGATCAAGCGATCGGCGGCGGCATAGACTTCGGGGGCTTCATTGAGAATTTGCCAAGCCTTGGGGAAAAACCACTCTGAGCTAATCTTGCCGCCGTAGCGATCAAGAAAGCTATAGCCAAGCTCACGAGCGATGTGGTTGAGTTGGTTGGCTTCGGGCTGTGCAGCATGATGTTTCCACAATTTGACCCAAGCATGCGGCGTGTTGCGCCACTCGGGCAGCATACACAACGGTGTGCCGTCGGCTTTGGTTGGCAACATCGTACAAGCGGTGAAATCGACCCCAATGCCAATTACATTAGCCGGGTCAACGCCACTTTCTTTGAGAATAGCGGGAATCGTTATTTTGAACACATCGAGATAATCGTTGGGGTCTTGTAGTGCCCAATCTGGCTCTAGCCGAATATTGGTGTTTGGCAGCTTCTCGTCGATCACACCATTGGCATAGGGATAGATTGCCGTGGCGATTTCTTGACCATTGCGCACATCAACGAGCACAGCACGGCCCGACTCGGTGCCGAAATCGACACCGATCGCGTATGTTTGCCGACTCATGGCAACTCCTTTTAGGCTGAAGAAGGCACTAGACTAGTGGGCTAATGCCTTGGCTACCTGCAATTAACCTTTGTTTTTGCTGGAGACATCGAAGTAGACTGCGATCAATAGCACAGCGCCTTTGATCACTTGTTGCCAATCGACGCTTACGCCAGCGATCGACATACCATTGTTGAGCACGCCCATCACCAGCGCCCCGATTACCACGCCAAAGACTGTGCCGATGCCGCCTGAGGCTGATGCACCGCCAATAAAGACCGAGGCGATTACATCAAGCTCAAAGCCTGTACCTGCTTTAGGTGTGGCCGAGTTCAAACGCGCGGTGAAGATCAAGCCGCCGATGGCTGCCAAAACCCCCATATTGATGAAGGTATAGAAAGTCAATCGGTCGGTTGGTACGCCAGAGAGTTTGGCGGCTTTTTCGTTGCCACCCAAGGCATAAATTCGTCGCCCAATCACGGTCTTTTTGGTCACAAACATATACAGCGCGATCAAGGCGATCAACACTAGCAAGACATTGGGCAAGCCTTCATAGGAAGCCAAGATATAGCAGAAGGCTAGAATAATCCCAACGATTAGGGCATTTTTGGCGATAAACAAGGGAGTTGACAAGACTGGGAAGTTGAACGAGCGGCTATTTTTGCGACCAACTACATCTAAATAAACGATGATTGCCGCAAAAGCCAAGCCTACGATGATTGTCGTGATGTGGAGAGCTGATTCAGCTCCGCCGATTGGGTCGCTGATAAAGCCAGTGCTCATTTCGCGGAAGCTTGAAGGGAAGGGGCCAAGTGATGTACCACCTAGCATAACCAAGGTCAAACCGCGAAAAATCAACATGCCCGCCAGGGTCACAATAAAGGCTGGAATTTTGCGGAAGGCTACCCAATAGCCCTGAAAAGCGCCAATTGCTGCGCCGATGGCGATACATGCAGCAAAGGCGACGATGACTGGATAATCTTTTTCGACCAGCATATAGCCCGCGACCGCCCCAACAAAGGCCGCGACCGAGCCAACCGAAAGATCGATATGGCCTGCCACGATGATTAGCAGCATGCCCAGCGCCATCACCACGATATAGCTATTTTGCAAAATCACGTTGGTGATATTGAGTGGTTGCAGCAACACACCGTTGGTTTGAAATTGAAAATATAGCACAATGATTACAAGGGCAACCAGCATGCCATATTCGCGCATATTATTTTTGACGAAATCGACAACGGTGGCGAGATTGAAACCAGCTGCTTTGCTGGCTTCGTTTGGCTTCAGTTCAGCGCTCATGGCTGGTTAACCTCCTGCTGCATAATGCATTTCATGATTTTCTCTTGTGAGGCATCAGCAGCAGGCATTTCGCCCACAATCTGGCCTTCATTCATCACATAAATGCGATCACACATGCCGAGAATTTCGGGTAATTCCGAAGAGATCACAATGACGGCTTTGCCTTCTTGCGCTAGGCGGTTGATAATCGTGTAGATTTCGTATTTAGCTCCTACATCAATCCCACGAGTTGGCTCATCGAGAATCAGAATATCGGGGTTGGCAAACAGCCATTTGCTCAAAACGACTTTTTGCTGATTGCCACCAGAAAGATTGACGGTTTTTTGCAAGACGCTGGAGCTGCGAATTGCTAAATCATCACGATATTGATTGGTAACGCGCAACTCTTTTGGCTCGTTGATCACCGAATTGCGGGCAACGGCTGGTAGGTTGGCGAGGGTAATATTATTTTTGATCCCATCGATCAACACTAAACCATAACTTTTGCGATCTTCGGTGACATAGGCAATGCCATTGCGAATGGCCTTTTGGATCGTGCGAACGTCGATCTCACGGCCATTTTTATATACATGGCCACTGATATGCTTACCATAAGCGTGACCAAAAATACTCATTGCTAATTCGGTGCGGCCCGAACCCATCAGGCCTGCGATCCCGACGATTTCGCCTTTGCGCACATTAAAGCTGACGTTATCGACAACTTTGCGCTCGGCGTGGAGTGGATGATAGACATTCCAATCGCGAACTTCAAACATCGTTTCGCCGATTGTGGCCTCGCGGGGCGGGAATCGATGGCTCAAATCGCGACCAACCATGCCGCGGATAATTCGGTCTTCGCTAATTTGTTCTTTGTGACAATCGAGGGTTTCGATCGTTGCGCCATCACGGAGCACCGTGATCGCATCGGCAACTTTAGAAACCTCATTCAGTTTGTGCGAAATCAGAATTGATGAGATGCCTTGTTGTTTGAATTGCAGCAGCAATTCGAGCAAGGCTTCGCTATCGCTCTCGTTTAAGCTTGCAGTTGGTTCATCAAGAATCAGCAGTTTAACTTCTTTGGCAAGGGCTTTGGCAATTTCCACCAGTTGCTGCTTGCCCACGCCCATATCAGTAATTAAGGTATTGGGCGATTCACTCAGCCCCACTTTTTTGAGCAATGTTTGGGTTTTGGCAATCGCCGTATTCCAATTGATCACGCCGCGTGAGGCAGTTTCGTGGCCGAGAAAGATATTTTCGGCAATTGAGAGAAACGGAATCAAGGCCAATTCTTGGTGAATAATCACAATCCCAAGTTTTTCGCTGGCGCTAATATCGTTGAAACGACATTCTTGGCCCTCGAAAATAATCTCGCCCGTGTAGGTTCCGTGGGGATACACCCCGCTGAGTACCTTCATCAAGGTCGATTTACCTGCGCCATTTTCGCCGACCAAGGCGTGAATTTCGGCTTGGCGCACTTGCAGGTTGACATCATTCAGCGCTTTAACCCCAGGAAAGGTTTTGGTGATTCCGCGCATTTCAAGTAGTACATCAGACATAACCTGTGCCTCGTTTGCTGAGAAGATGGCCAAGTTGTTCATATGCAAGCAGGTCTGTGCATGAGCCTTGCCCACACACAGACCTTGCTGCCAGAATTATTTGGTTATGTCTTCTTTTTTGTAGTAACCACTGTCGATCAACACTTTTTCCCAGTTGGTTACATCGACGACCACCGGAACCAGCAATTGTGAAGGAACAACTTTGACCCCATTGTCATAGGTTTTGGTATCGTTGACGGCAACTTCTTTGCCCGACAACGAAGCTTCGACCATACCTACCACTGATTTAGCAAGCTCGCGGGTATCTTTGAAGATGGTTGAGCTTTGTTCGCCAGCGATAATTGACTTGACTGAGGGCACTTCAGCATCTTGGCCTGAAACCACAGGCATTGGTTTGTCGGCGGTGCCGTAGCCAACACCTTTGAGCGATGAGATGATCCCGATGCTGATGCCGTCGTATGGTGACAGCACTGCATCAACTCGTTTGTCGCCGTAGAAAGCGCTCAAAATGTTGTCCATGCGTGATTGAGCGGTAGCACCGTCCCAGCGCAAGGTGGCAACTTTATCCATACCAGTTTGGCCGCTAACAACCACCAACTTGCCGCTATCGATGTAGGGTTGCAAGACCGACATAGCGCCATTGTAGAAGAAGAAGGCGTTGTTATCGTCGGATGAACCACCGAACAACTCGATATTGAATGGGCCTTTGCCTTCTTTCAAACCAAGTTTGTTTTCGATTGAGCTAGCTTGCAACACGCCGACTTGGAAGTTATCGAAGGTGGCGTAGTAGTCAACATTGGGGGTTTTTTTGATCAAGCGGTCGTAGGCGATAACCAGAATTTTCTTGTCTTTGGCACTTTGCAGAACATCTGAGAGGGTTTCGCCGTCGATTGCCGCAATCACCAAAACATTGACCCCTTTGGTGACCATGTTTTCAATTTGTGAAAGTTGGGTTGGGATATCGTCTTCAGCGTATTGAAGGTCGGTTTTGAAGCCTTTTTCTTGGAAATATTTCACCATATTGTCGCCGTCGGCAATCCAGCGAGCTGACGATTTGGTAGGCATTGAGATCCCAATGGTGAATTTGCTGTTATCGCTGCTGGCAGTTGTGCCACCAGTGCCGCCATCGGTTGGGGCAGTGGTGGGGGTTGCGGCTTCGCCACAGCTGGCCAAAACCATCGTCATGAGCAACATCAAAACCATCATGAACTTCGCGCGAGGAGACTTCATCGTCATGTCCTTCCTTGGAGTAAGTTTTCGTGGGTGGTGGCTTGGGTTTTGCCACAAATGCTGTTGATGAGCTTAATTGCACACCCAACGAACACACGTTGCGAACACTGTAGTTTAAGTTTGGAACGGCGAATAGCAGGGAGGGTTTTAGAGGTGGTACCGACCTCGTTATCGATCCCGTTATCGATCCCGTTATCGATAACGGTCGCATTATAACAATCCCAATTAACGCTGTCAAGCAAGGACTATCGGTATTTTGAACTATCCCGATCTAGCCCATCTGGGGGGATCTTGCCTGATCGCTGCAAACTAGCGCAACACACTATGATTCTAGGCGTACACTATTAATGGAGGAACTGCTGATGAAATGCCCAAATTGTTATAGCAATGTTTCAAATAGCAATGAAAAATGTCCGCGTTGCGATTGGGCGTTACGTGCGCCTGCCGCTGCAACTTCCTCAGCTGCCTTTGGTGAATCGCCAACCGCTAATGCTTGGGGCCGCGATCAAACTAATGATGCTGGGGTTTGGGAGCCAACCATGCCTGCTTCGGCAGCGTGGGAGCAACCAACTGCTGAGCCTGCTTCGACGTGGGATCAAGCGCCGATGCAAAGCGTTGTGCCACCGCCAAACGCCACAATGATGGGCAATGCCATGCCCACAACTGTGGCCTTGACCAGTGGCCAAAAGACCCAACTGCTGTTTGGCGCATTTTTTCCACTCATCATCTTGGCAATTCCAATTTGGTTTATTGGGAGATCTGGCTTTACCGAGGAAATTAGCTTTTTTTGGTTTATTTTGGGGCTATTTGGCTTGGTGATGGGCTGGCAAGCGATTATGAATTTGGTCGATTTTTTCAGTGGCGTGGCTCAAATGCAAGTTGATCGTTTGACTAAAACCCAAGTTGTTAAAAATAAAAATAGCCGTACCTACTATGGTCATTTCGAACGAATTGGCCGCTTGAATATTGGCCGCGAAAACTATAATGCAGTCTTCCAAGGCGCAATTTATCAAGTAACCTACAGTCCGCGCAGCAAACGACTGTGGGCGATGCAACAAGTTGGTTAATTGAGCAGAATAGGAAACCTGATGAAATGCCCAAATTGCCATAGCACTATTACCACGAGGTTTGAGCGCTGTCCTCGTTGTGATTGGCAACTTAATGCTTCAGCCACAGCAACCGCCTCGGTTGATCAATTCTCAAACGATACTGTGTGGAATGACGAGCTAGTTTGGAATCCAGAAATCCTCGATCGATCAAGCCCTCAAATTGGTGCAACCTGGGATCAAATGCCCTTGCCAAGCGTTGCAGCACCCCCAAACTCGGCACCGATTGGGAGCAGCATGCCTACGACAACCCAATTGACTGGCAGCCAAAAATTTCAACTTTCAGTGAATGCGTTACTCCCATTTACAAGCGTAGCTATGGTTATTTGGTTAGTATTGCAATTCGATGAGTTAGCAGCAAGCAGTTTTGTTTGGATGATTGTGGGCGTATTTGGCTTGATTGGAGGTTGGCAAATAACCTTGCAACTGCTTGATATGTTCAGTGGAGTAGCTCAGATACAAGTTGATCGCTTGAGTAAGACCCAAATTGTGAAATATACAAGTCGCCCATTGTTTTATGGTCATTTCGAGCGGGCTGGCCGCTTGAATATTGGCCGAATTAATCATAAGGTCGCTCAGCATGGTGCGATTTATCAAATAATATATAGTCCCCATAGTAAACAGTTGTGGATGATGAAACACCTTGGCTAATTCAGCAGAATAGGACTCCCAATGCAATGCCCAGATTGTGACGCGACCCTACCATTGGCGGCAGGTAATTGTGCCAACTGTGGTGCGCTGATCGACAATCAATTATTACAGGTTGTGGTTGCGCCACCTGGCTCTCAGCCATTGACTGCCAAACAAGCTTGGCAATTCTTTTTGGTTGGTCTCGTACCTTGGTCAATAATGCTCATTTTTTGTTGGTGGTTTTTCAGCTCAGATGGCTGGTTGTATTGGCTGGTGATCGGGATTTTTGGTTGCTATCTGGTGGCTAAAATTGGCCGATTAATCTTCGATCTTTGGCGCAGTAAACGCGAGAAGTGAGTCGATTAATCAAAAAACCGCCACTCAATTGAGCGGCGGCTTGCACCAAACTAGCGTCCAGGTAAGGGATCATCCATGGGGACGAGGCGTTGGCGTAGGGCATAAATCGCTGCTTGGGTGCGATCCGCCAAGTGCAATTTCGACAAGATGTTGCTAACGTGGGTTTTGACGGTTTTTTCACTGATGATCAGTGAATCGGCAATTTCACGGTTGGAATGACCACGGGCGATCAAGCGCAAGACATCCATTTCGCGCTCGGTCAGAGCTTCGGCATCGGGGTCGTTGTTGCGAGGCGCTGAGAATTCTTGCATCAATTTGGCGGCAACTTCAGGGTGCAACACCGCCTCGCCACGTTTGGCTGAACGCACAGCCCGCGCTAATTCCAGCGGGCTAACATCCTTTAAAAGGTACGAGATTGCTCCAGCT
Organism: Herpetosiphon gulosus; assembly: GCF_039545135.1. NCBI lineage: Bacteria > Bacillati > Chloroflexota > Chloroflexia > Herpetosiphonales > Herpetosiphonaceae > Herpetosiphon > Herpetosiphon gulosus. The sequence goes on from NZ_BAABRU010000001.1 coordinate 215,504, forward strand.
TTGATTGCCGGAAAGACTTTTTCATCGTCAGAAAACGAGGTGAGTACAATTACTTGGGTGGTCGGGCTGACGGCCTTGACGCGGCGGGTGGCTTCTACGCCGTCGATCTCAGGCATCACCAAATCCATAATCACCACATCAGGCAACAGTTGCTTAATCTGGCCAACAGCCTCAACTGGCATTCCCGAATCGCCGACAACTTCAATATCATCTTGGAGTTCGAGAAAATCGCGCAAGCCTTGGCGAACAACCAAATGATCATCGACTAAAAAAACGCTAATACTTTCCATAAGAACCTCTTTGTGAGTGAATCGCGCTACATTGATTGTACACGCAATCGGCAAATGAACGCCAACTGCTCACCACTTTTTCACTTCCAAGCGGCCAAAGCTGTGATATGCTCAGTATACGTTTGAGAGATCTCGGCCTAGTTTTGAAGGAATGTCCATGAATCGAACACGTTTCGCAATTATTGGCTTGGTGGTGTTGCTGTTGGCGGCGCTTGGTGCTAGCGGTTGGCTCTGGTTTGAACGCGGCACAATTATCTCGCGCGATGCCACGACCCAAGCTGAATTTGGCAAATTAAAAGATCAAATTACTGCTGCTGATGAGGTGCAAGATAAAAACCGTCAGCTGCAAGACCAAGTGAATGATTTACAAGAGCGTTTGAATAATCCGCCAACCAGCATTGCTGAGCCAACCAGCCCAGCGCTTGAGCCAACGCCTGAAGTTGGCCCAACCCCAACGGTTGATCCGGCTGCGCCAACCCCAACCGGCCCAGGTGGTGTGGAGCCGCCCGCGCAAATTGTTGAAGTGATGAAGCAAATTGAGCAAGAGGTGATCGCGTTGCGTGGTTTGCCAGAGGAACGCCCAGTTACGCGGCGCATGCTAACGCGCGAGGAATTGCGCAATTATATTGTCAAAGAAATGGAAACCGAAAATACGCCCGCAGATTTTCGCCATGAAACCAGCCAATTGTGGATGCTCGGCTTAGCCGAAAAAGATATTGATTTACAGCAGTTGTATATCGATTTGCAAACCGAACAAATCGGCGGCTTTTACGATCCTGAAACTGATACCTTTTATATTATTGCTGAAAATAACGAATTTCCACCAGCCGATCAAATTACCTATGCCCACGAATTTAATCATAACTTGCAAGATCAATTAATTAACTTGCAAGATGGCCTAAAAGTTGGCGAATTTGATGCTGATCGGTCGTTAGCATTTCGTTCGTTGGTTGAAGGCGATGCTACCAAACTAATGAGCGATTGGTTGCAAACTGATCTTGTGCCGCGCATGTCACCCGCTGAGTTGCAAGAATTGTTGCGAACCTTGCAAGAACAACAAGATAGCAGCACAATTCTTGATCAAGTCCCAGGCGTACTGCGCGATGGGCTGGTATTTCCTTATGAAGATGGTCTAGCTTTTGCTGAAGCAGTTTATGCCGAAGGTGGTTGGGAGGCAGTGACCAAGGCTTTGCAAGACCCACCAACCTCGACCGAACAAATTTTGCATCCTGAAAAATATTTGAGTGCTACCCGCGATAACCCAACCCTGCCCGATCAATTTGATCTGTTGCCAGTGCTCGGTGCGGATTGGACTACTGCTATAACCAATACGGTTGGCGAATTTGATCTCAAATCGTTGCTCGAATATACCGCTACTGCTGGTGATTTGGAAGCCGCAGCAGCGGGAATTGGCGGCGGTCGCGTGACATTATATGAACACAACAGCGATTTTACACCGGTGTTGCAATGGACATTGCGCTGGGATACTGCTGCCGATGGCGATGAATTTTTGGGTTTATTCTATGGCACACTCAACCCCAATGGCGATTTATTGATTCGGGCTGGTGACCCAAACCGCAGCGATGATGATGTGCATGTTGGAGTCAAAGGCAGTGGTCAAGAATTTGTGATTGTTTTTAGTCCAAACCAAGATTTGGTGCGTAATGCTTTGAATGCTTTACCATAACTAAAAAGCTTTAATCGATCAAAGCCCTGTTCAACTTCGGTTGAGCAGGGCTTTTGTTTTTAGGGTTTATGATGTTTAATACAACGTCATGGCTTATAGATCCCAGCACTTGTATATTCCACTAATTGTGCTTTAGGGGGTGCAGGGGGATGAAAACACCCTGCGTTTCCCTCCAGCGGAGGGACGGAAGGGAGGAGAATCGTAAAGGCTACGCAGTGGATTTTAATATTCCGATGGCTAGCGCTAATCTGCGAGACAATGCTATAATCCTTGCGACTGCCCATCGTTTTTGCAGTGGAATTTCGGAGGAGCTATGTCACGGCTCAATCATGAGACAAATGAATGGCATTGCAAAGTCGTGCTGTTTGGTCCACCTACCCGCAATGCAGTGAAGCTAGCCGCCCAATTGGTTACAGCGATTCCATTGGCTGAACGCGAAGTAACGTGGGATACCCCGCCAGCCGAAGAACCAACCCTCGTAGCTCGCTACCGTCCTGCAAACGCTGCCCTTGGCGATATTAAGCCAGTGTATATGCTGCATACTTTGCGTTCGGCTGGCTCAACTGCCGCTGATCGCCAGCATGTCTTGCACAATACCGACGGCGTGATTTTGCTGCTTGATCTCGAAAGCGAAGATCAATCGATTTTTGCCGAGCGCGAACTCGAACGTTTTTTAAGCACGTATGGCAAAACTATCGCCTCAATGCCCGTCATTTTGCTAGGTGCAAGCCCGCTTGATGATGGTCAGCAGGCGCGTTTGAATGCTAATAACCTCGCATATTTTGCGGCTGAAAATGCGACAACCTTGCAACGAGTGCTGCATACCCTTGCCAGCGGGCTTGAAGAAGATTCAGGTTTGGCTGGGATTGGCTTTGACCTTGACGATTTTGATAGCGATGGCAGTGCTGTTGATCTCGATGATATAGAGTTTGATGATTTACATGCCTACGACGACGACGATCTCAAATAGAATCAGTTTGCGCCCAGCAACCCTTGCCGATCGCGAGCCGATTGTGGCGTGGTGCAACACCCTCTGGAACGGTCATCCCGATTATATTGGTGATGTTTGGGAATATTGGTTGCCGCAAGGCCATTTGTATGTTGGCGAGATGGCAGGTTGGCCAGTGCCAGTGGTGGTGCTGCGCCTGCGAGTGCTCTCGCCAACCCAAGCTTGGTTTGGTGGCTTGCGGATTCATCCTGAACTTCAAGGCCAAGGTTTGGGCCGCGAATTGATCGATTATTCGATTGCGTGGGCCAAAAGTTGGGGCGCAGCTACGATTGGTTATATGACCGAGCGTAGTAATCAGCGCATGCATTCGATGGCCGAAAAGCTCAATTTTGCCAATGTGGGTTTTATTGAGTGGTATGAATTAAATGATTTAGCGCCTGCTCAAGCTGAAGTTTTGTACGATCCAAGTTTGGTTGATCTGAGCCAAGCGTCGAATTTGCAGGGGCAAGCGGGGCGCTATGTTTATCAGTGGACAGTGCGCAATCTCGATCAGGCGGAACTTGAACGCTGTGCTGAGCGCCAAGAATTGTATGTACTGGCGGATCGCAGCGGCTGGATGATTTGTGAACATGATGGCTTTATTGCCCAAATTGAGGGTGATTTGGCTGCCCAAACTCGGCTTTTGGCCCATGCTCGCACCCTGCCCGAATGCGAAAATTTGTTAACTCCAGTTTGGCAGGGCAGTCAGCAGGCTCAATTAATGCAACAACTCAACTGGCGTGATACCAACGAAGCCTATAGTTTGTTTGAATTAAGCCTAACCTGATGCACAAATAGCCCATCAGCATCGTGTATAATCAATCAGGCTATGGGCTATGGGCACTAGGCTTTTGTGTCCATAGCCTGCAAAAGATAATCAATCATCAACTTATTATTTGGTGGCTATAGCCTATAGCCTTATGCCTATAGCCTTTTTACTGAGGTTTCCTAAATGAAAGGTTCAGAGCTACGGCAGCGTTTCTTAGACTACTTTGCGCGGCAAGGGCACGCCGTTGTGCCAAGTAGCTCGCTGATTCCTGCCGATAATCCCACCCTGTTGTTTACAGTGGCTGGGATGGTTCAGTTTAACGATGTCTTTTTAGGTCGCGAAAGCCGCCCCTACAGCCGCGCAGTTTCATCGCAAAAATGTTTGCGCATTTCGGGCAAGCAAAACGACCTTGAAAATGTTGGGCCATCGCCACGTCACCACACCTTTTTTGAGATGCTAGGCAATTTTTCGTTTGGCGATTATTTCAAAAAAGATGCCATCCGCTTTGCGTGGGAATTTCTGACCCAAGAAATTGGGCTTGATCCCAAACGGATGTGGGTCAGTATTTACGAAGGCGATGAGCAAATTCCTGCCGATGAAGAAGCCCATGATTTATGGCTGGCCTATATGCCTGCCGAGCGGATTTTGCGCTTCGATGCCAAAGATAATTTGTGGTCGGCTGGTGATGTTGGGCCACGCGGGCCATGCTCGGAAATTCATTATTACATCGGCGATGATCCCGATAACCAAGTGCCTGAAGGTGTTAACTCTGAAGACGACACCTATATGGAAATTTGGAACTTGGTGTTTATGCAATACAACCGTGATGAAAACGGTGTATTGACCCCACTGCCCAAGCCTTCAATCGACACGGGTATGAGCCTCGAACGCTTGGCAATTGTCAAGCAAGGCGTGTTTCGCTCGTATGAAACCGACTTGTTCACGCCAATTATCCACACGGTGATGGAATTGCTGGGTAGCAGTAGCGAACATTATCAAGTTAATAGCTCGGCCTATCACGTTGTGGCCGACCATAGCCGCTCGATCGCCTTTATGATTGCCGATGGCTTGCGGCCTGGTAACGAAGGCCGTTCGTATGTGTTGCGACGGTTGGTACGGCGGGCAGCCTATTTTGGTCAAACGATCGGCTTCAAAGCCCCATTCTTGGCCGAAACGATCGCCACGGTGATTGATATGATGGGCAATGCCTACCCTGAGTTGCGCAGCAAACAAGCCTATATTGCCGAGGTTGTGACTGGCGAAGAAGAACGCTTCAACAAAACCTTGGCTGGTGGTTTGCGCCAACTCGAAGCAATGTTGCCAAATCAAGCCGACAAAGCGGTTTTCAGCGGCGCTGATGCCTTCAAGCTCTACGATACCTATGGCTTTCCGCTCGACTTGACCGAACGAATCGTGGCCGAACGCGGCTTGACGGTTGATTTGGCGGGCTACGAGGCTGAACTTGAAGCGCAACGCGCTCGTGGCCGTGGTGCTGCTCAATTCAAAAAAGGCGCAGTGACCGAGCGCTGGGCTGAGCGTAATTTGGCTCCAACTAGCTTTACAGGCTATCACGAGCTGGAAAGCTGGGGCCATGTCTTGGCGCTCGAATTCGATGGCGAGGAGCTTGGTACGGTTCAACGTGGTCAAGAAGTGGCCTTGGTGCTTGATCGCACGCCCTGTTATGCCGAAAGCGGCGGCCAAATGGGTGACAGTGGCATATTGGTCGGGCCACATGGCAAAATCGTGATCGACGATGTGCAAAAGCCTGTGCCTGGCGTATTTGTCCATCGCGGCAAGGTCAGTGAAGGCAGCGTCAGCCTTGGCGAACAAGTCACGGTGACGGTTGATGCCGCGCGTCGCCGCGATATTGTGCGCAATCACACAGCAACTCACTTGTTGCACCGCGCACTCCGCGACAGTTTGGGCGAACATGCCGAGCAAAAAGGCTCCTTGGTTGCGCCCGAACGCTTGCGCTTCGACTTCAACAACCAAAAAGGCTTGAGCAGCGAACAACTTCAGCAAATCGAAGATCAAGTCAATGCGTGGATTCGCGCTGATAGCAAGGTCGAGGCAGCCGAAATGGCTTTGCCGCAAGCCCGCGAATTGGGCGCAATGGCCTTGTTTGGCGAAAAATATGGCGATGTGGTGCGGGTGGTCACGGTTGGCTGTGGCAATGCAAGTGATCACATCCATACCAATAGCGAAGCGCCAGTGTGCTCACGCGAACTTTGCGGTGGTGTTCACGTTGCTCGCACAGGCGAAATCGGCTTCTTCAAAATCGTCAGCGAAGGCTCGGTTGCCTCAGGTGTGCGGCGGATCGAGGCAGTAACTGGCCGCGCTGCTGCTGAATGGGTCAGCCAACAAGCCCAATTGATTCGCATGCTCGGCGATAAACTTGGGGCACAACCAGGCAAAGTCGAAGAAAAACTCGATGCCCTGTTGCTCGATCAAAAAGCTCGCCGTGACGAAATTGAACGCTTGCGCGGCGAAATTGCTGCTGGCCAAGTCGATAGTTTGCTCGCCCAAACAATTGAGCAAGCTGGCACGCCATTGGTGGTGGCCCGGGTTGAAGCCAGCGATGCTGATAGCTTCCGCCGTTTGGGCGAGCAACTACGCGATAAACTTGGCAGTGGCGTGGTGATTCTCGGCACAGTGATCGATGGCAAGCCTTTGCTGCTCGCCGCTGCAACCGCCGATCAAGTCAAAGCTGGTCGCCATGCTGGCAACTTAGTCAAAGCCTTGGCAGCCAAAGTTGGCGGTGGTGGTGGCGGTCGCGCCGATTTTGCCCAAGCCGGCGGTCGCGATGCGGCTGCGCTTGATCAAGCCTTAGCCGAAGCCAGCAGTTTGCTATAACTGGAAATAGCCCTAGCCCCCTAGCACGCTGCGGCGAGGCGAGGGGGAACCATCTTACAATGGTAGGTTTTAATCGTGGTCTGTTTCGAACCACGGAATCTGTGGTTCATCGGTGGATATGGGGCATCCCTGATTGCCTGTGAGGGGGTGCAGGGGGATTAAAGCCCCTGCGTCTCCCGCCTTGAGGCGGGACGGAAGGGTGGTGATCACCGATTCCTAGTTATCATCTATGACATTGGTTAAAACCTACCCTTGAAAGGAGTAGGCTAGGGGTGATGGCACATTCATAGCGCACCCCAATCGCCCAATGAGGGACCAAACTGTGGTGTTGCCCTCATCAGTATCAGATCGTTGTACAATATTGCCGATACTGCCAACACCACAGCATCCGATGTGTGTTCATTCTGAAAGCTTTGGGGGCAACCCAATGACAACTGGCAAAACTGAACTGATCACGATTGCCCTTGCTGATCCAATTGATAGCATTATTCAGCAAGTGCGCAATGCCAAAGCAGAGCATGTTGATATTTTCATGCCCGAAGGCTCGATTTCGTTACAAAGCCGTAAAACCTGTGATCGCTTGCGCGAAACTGCCAATCGCGAGGGCATTGAGTTAACGCTCTATACCAGCGATCCCAAGGTGGTCAAGGCGGCTTTAACCTGCCAGATGATGGTGGTCGAAATTGAGCCAGCCGTTGTTTCAACCAAAGCACCTGCTGCTCCGCCAGCTCCAGCCAAACCAGTTGTTCCAGCTAGCCCCGAAGAAGATTTTTTGGCTTCGCTGGAAGGATTGCCCACTGCTTCCACTACCGATCGGTTGCAAACGAGTCCCAGCATTAGCAAGCCCATCCCGACGGCAGCACCTAGCCAACCAGCTCGCAGCGAAATCGACGATTGGGCTGATGCCCTCGATAGCCTTTCGGTGGCTTCGACTGCTGGCGAAACTGGCTTGCGCCAACATGAACAAGCGCGGGGCAACGATAGCTGGGATTTTGATTCGTTCAACGATCTTTCCGATGCGCTGAGTGGTGATACTGCCAGTGCTGCGCCAGCTCGTCCACGCATCCGCCCTGAAGATATTGAATTGACCAGCGATGATATGCATCGCCAAGATGCCAAAGCTCGCCGTGCCCGGGCTGAGCAAAAACGTGCTGACGAAAAGGCTGAGCTTAAGCAACAAACTGCGCCCAAACGCAATTATCCCTTGTGGGGCATGGTTATTCTGGGGGCGATTGCGATTATCGCCTTGTTATGGCTGCTGTTTGGCAATACATTGGCCAGTGGCGTAACCGTAGTGGTGCGGCCAGCTCCAACATCCGGCGGCCAAACCTACGAGGATGTACGGCTCAACTATCAAGCCGACTCGATTAGTGAGCCAAGTTCGGCGGCAATTCAAGGGCGCTTGATCAATGTGCCAATTTCGGTGAGCGTGCGTGGTACGGTGATTACTGCGACCGAACAACCTGATCAAGCGGCGACTGGCATCCTCGAAGTTTATAATCGCAACACCCAAGCTTATCCAATTCCTGCCAATACACGGGTACGAGTGCTTAACCCTGCTGGCGAAGAAATTATCTTTTTGACCCAAGCTGAAACGACGATTCCGGCGGCAACTGGCAATTTTGCCGGAATTGTCAGCGGGGTTGGTTCGCTGCAAATTGTGGCCAGCGCTGGTGGCACACGCTACAACATGCCTGCTAGCCAAGATCCTGTCTGGACGATTGAAGGCTACGAAGGCGCACTCTTTTCGATCAATCCTGAGCCAATTCAAGGTGGCACAACTGCGCTGCTGAAATTGCCAGTCGAAAGTGATTGGATGCCGTTATTGCCCCAAGCTGTGGCCCAATTCCGCAGTGCGATTCCTGCTCAAATGCAAACCGTGCTGCAAGAAGGCGAAGTTTTGGCTGATGTTGAATTCTTGCCGAATGTCGATGCCTTGACCCAAGACCCTTCGCTTTACGATATTCAAACCCGACCAGTGCCCGAAACCGATGGCGGCTTTGAGTTGGTCGTGACGGCGAATTTCCAAGGCTTGGCGGTGCGGGGCAGTTTTGCTGAGCAGTTGAATCGGGCATTGCCGAATGCCTTGCGGATCAAAGACCCATCATTCAGCACCGATACCACCAGCATTGTGCGCAGTCAAGTGCGCTTGGATAATTCAGGTGCTAGTTTGTTGCTGGCAACGGTCGAAGTTGCGCCCAAAACCGCAGTTGGCCTGCCCGATAGTACCAAACTGAAAATTGCCGATAGCATCAAAGGCCTAACCCCAGCCGAAGCTTTGGTTCAATTGGAAGCCTTGCGCGAAAGCGGCTTGATTGGCGATATTGTTTCAGTGCCCGAAGTCGAGCGCCTGCCCATCGATCCAGCCGAAATTAATATCCAGGTGCAGGAATGAGTGAGCGTCCAACCCATGGCCGAATCCTCGCTTTAGATGTTGGCAATAAACGGATTGGGGTGGCCATGTGCGACCCCGATCGAATTATCGCCAGCGGCCAGCCGACCCTGCCAGCGCAGCCAACCGATAAAGCCTATGCCCAGCTTTTGCAAATGATTGCTGACAACGAAGTGGTTGAGGTCGTAATTGGCTTGCCCTTGACCTTGCGTGGCGAGGTTGGGGCGCAGGCCAAAGCGGTGCAAGCCTTCAGTCGCGGGCTAGAAAAACGCACCAAAATCCCGATCACGTTGTACGATGAGCGCTTTACCAGTGTTGAGGCTGAGCGTTCGCTCGAAGCCATGGGCATCAAAAAAAGCAAACATCGCGATCATGTCGATGAATTAGCCGCCATTTTGATTCTGCAAGATTATATGAGTTCGATCGCGCCGCCTCGCCCGCTCTACCACGACCCTGAGCACGACGATTGGGATTAAAAAAAGCCCTGTTGATTTTCTAACAGGGCTTTTTGGTTTAATCTAGAGTTGTTTGAGCCAGCGAATGCCTAAACTTTCGATTGAACACTCGCCACTGCATTGCTCGCCGCTTAGCCGATCATGCCAAGTGCCTTGGAGTTTGATGCTTTGGGCTTGTTCACCATGGTTGAACCACAACACCCCATCGGTCAACTCGATGCGCTCGATTTCGCTGGGCAAGCGTTGGGCAGCGGGCCAGAGTCGTGGCAGTAGATCGCCCAAAATTTCCTCAGTAGGATAGCAGCCCATCAATACCGCTAGGCCTTTGCCATAAGTCGCGGCGGTGATTGCAGCCTGACCCTTAGCATAGCTCTTGCTCCAGGTGGCTAAGGTATTGGCATGGCTTACGTTCAGCACTTCCATCCACAGTGGTGCGGTATGGCTCGCCTCGCCAAATTGTACCGCCCACGGTTTAGCCGGATCAAGCGCACTCCATTCGGCGACATCAGCCCCAAACAAATCGGTCAAACCACTGGGAAAGCCATCGGGAGCAGTACGATTGTCGCGGCGTTTGGTTAAACTGCGCGGAGTGCAGATCAACGTGCCGCCTGCTTGAACCCACTCACGCCAGCCCGCAGTTTCCGCAGGGTTATCGAGCATTGGGGCGACAGCGATTGCCAGTTGATAAGTATCGAGTGGCGTACCACGCTGGACAATATCGACCCCAACGCCATAGCTGGTGAGCGTGCGATGGATTGTGCGCAGCAATTGCCAATAATTCCAGCCTTGAGCATGCGGATCAAGTTGTTGCGCCCAATGATCGTCGTAGGAAACCAGTAAGGCAACCTTGCGTGGTGCAGCTTCGGGTTGACCATGCTGCTGCCATTCGTTGGCAACAATACGGGCTTCGGTGCTGCCCCTCGCTGGCCGATTGGCATGATCACGCAGGCCACTATGATATTGCTCTTGGCCGAGCCAACATGCACGCCAACGAAAATACAGCACATTGGCTGCACCATGAGCGGCATCTTGATAGCTCCACAACCGCACTTGGTTGGGTGGCACTGGTGGATTGGTGGGAGTCCAGTTGATTTGGCCTGGCTGTTGCTCCATCACCCAAAATGGCTGACACTTGAGGCCGCGAATATGGTCGTGATACATCGCGACTGCTTGCCAATCGGGGAAACCATGTGGGTAGTTATCCCAAGCGATCGTATCGACTTGTTGCGCCATATCAAACCAATTAATCTCATCATCGCCAGGCGCGATGTTGGTTAAAATCGTGCGATTTGGTGAGTGCTGGCGCAGAATTTCAGCTTGCATCGCACAATACGCCACCTGCTGATCTGAGGCGAAGCGGCGATAATCGAGCACCAACGAGGGATTATGGCCGCCACCAACTGGTACATTTGGCAAGGGAATTTGTTGCCAATCGCTATAAGTTTGGCTCCAAAAGGCCGTGCCCCATGCTTCATTGAGGCCTGCTAAATCGCCATAGCGTTGGTTCAGCCATTGGCGAAAAGCAGCAGCGCAATGTTCGCAGTAGCAACGTGCCGAGCCATGATTGCCAATTTCGTTATCAATTTGCCAAGCGGCAACCGCTGGATGCTGACCATAGCGCTTGGCCATGGCCGTGACGATCTGGCGGCTATATTCGATGTACTGTGGATTGACCAAACAAGCTTGGCGACGACCACCATGACCTAAACGGCGGCCTTGAGCATCGATCCGCATTAAATCGGGCTGGTTATGGGTTAGCCAAGCAGGCGGGGTAGCGGTGGGCGTTCCAAGCACGATTTTTAAGCCTTGGCTGGCCAAGGTTTCAATTGCCTGATCAAGCCATGCCCAATCGTATTGGCCAGCGGCTGGCTCCATCAAGGCCCAAGCAAACTCGCCGATTCGCACATATTCCAAGCCCAAGGCCTGCATCTGTTGGGCATCATCGGCCCACCAGGTTTGGGGCCAGTGCTCAGGATAATAACAAACACCTAATGGCATAGAAACCTCTTTTAGAAGGTCAAAAGGCAAAAATCAAAGGGCAAAATGCCTTGTGAAGGTCAAAAGGCAAAAGTCAAAGGGCAAAATGGCTATGCAGCTTGAAAATATACTTAGTTCTGCCTTTTGATTTTTGCCTTCTGCCTTGTGACTTTACCCTTTGACTGCGCCTGCGAGTGCGCCGGAGATGAATTGACGCTGGAAGGCGATAAAGATCATCATAATTGGCAAGGTTGTGAGGGCTGTGCCCATCATCAATTGGCCATAATCAATAATTGATAAGCCAACGAGTGCATTAATCCGCACTGGCAGGGTTTCCATGGCTTTATCGCGCATAATGATCAACGGCCAGAAGAAGCTGTTCCATTGAAACATAAACGAATAAATTGCCAAGGCTGCGAGGGTTGGACGCATGGTTGGCAAGGCGACGCTGGTAAATACCCGCCACTCACTAGCCCCATCGATTCGCGCCGCATCAAGCAGATCGTCGGGCAAGGATTGCATGCTTTGGCGCATCAAGAAAATCCCAAACGGATTGGCCAGCGCCGGCAAAATCACCGCTTGATAGCTGCTGATCCAGGTTGGATCGCCAAAGAGCGTGATTTTGGCCATCAGTTGAAACAATGGCACAGCGGTAACATGATAGGGAATCATCAAAACTAACAAAAACATGCCAAACAAGATTGAGCGCCCGCGGAAACGAAATTTGGCAAAGGCATAGCCTGCCAGCGAAGCAATAAAGACGCTGAGGCTGGCATAGACTACCGCGATAAAAGCCGAATTGAACAGCGAACGGCCAAAGCCATTGTCAAACAGGCCTTGAATATTCGACCAAGCAGCGCTGCCGAACCACAAATGTGGTGGAAATCGCAGTACTTCGCTTGAAGGTTGCGAGGCTTGGACAAACATATAGTAGAAGGGGAACAATGATAAAAATGCCCCAACGACCAATAAAAGGTAGATTGCACCACGCTGGAAGCGGCTTACAAAGGGCTTAGGCCCAAGTTCATCGGAAAGCTTGGTTTTTGCCATCGCTTAATCCTCCCCGCGCTGGGCGATGCGAAATTGTAAAAGCGAAAAGACTGCGATGATCAAGACCATGGCATAGGCAATTGCCGAAGCATAATTAAACTCGGCATTTTGGAAGGCCGTGCGATAGAGCAAGGTCGCCATGCTGAGGGTTTCGTTGGATGGCCCGCTGCGGGTCAGCAGATATGGCTCATCGAAAATTTGCAACGTGCCAATCGTTGAAAGCACCGTGGTCAGCAAAATCGTGGGTCGCATCATCGGCACGGTGATTGCCCAGAATTTGGCCCATGCTCCTGCGCCATCAAGCTCTGCCGCCTCGTACAATTCGGTTGGGATACTCTGCAAACTGGCGAGATAAATCACCATGTTATAGCCTGTCCAGCGCCATGTAATCGCCATCACCAGCGAGAATTTAGCGGGCCAAGCATTGGTAAGCCATGGTATCGATTGAATGCCCAAACCATTGAGTACATAGTTGATCAAGCCTTTTTCATCATTCAGCAGCAGCCGAAAGATCAAGGCCACGGCGAATAAGGCGGTAATTGCCGGCAGAAAATAGATTAAGCGAAAGGCTGTGCGAAATTTGAGTACAGCGCTATTGAGCAACACTGCCAAGACCATGGCGAGGCCAAGCTGTAGTGGTACTTGAAATACCAGCAAAAACACCGTGTTGATCAACGCTTTGCGAAACACCGTGTCGCCGAACAAGCGCCGATAGTTATCGATGCTAAAGCCGCTGTCAGGGTTGAGTTGGCTCTCAAAGCTCAATTGCAACGAGGCAATAATTGGGTAGAGCATAAAGATGCCAAAAATCAACAAGGCTGGCAACAAAAACATGTACGGGGTTAGTCGCCGTCGCCATTGGTGGCGGCGCTCTGCTGGCGTAAGTAGCTGCGACCCCATAGAACCCTCCTAGGCAAAGTCCATTAATTCAAACTCCCCTCTCCCGCATGCGGGAGAGGGGTTGGGGTGAGGGCATGGTCTATTGGGCGACTTCGCGACCAGTTTGGTTGGCCAATTCGGCGGCAGCTTCTTGCAGAGCTTGCTTGGGGTCCATGCCTTGGCTCAGCACTTTGGCTTGAGCTGAAGCCAAAACTGCTTGGCCTTTGGCATAGTCTTTGGTATAGGTTGCTGCTGGAATGTTTTTGATCTCATCAGCAAACAGCTTCCAAATTGGTTGGTTGTTGAAGAAAGCCACTGGTTGGCTATAGAGATCGGCGCTGTAGGCTGGCTGATAGCTTGGCCAAATGCCGAATTTTTCCATCATAATGTTTTGGCCTTCGCTAGTAGCCAAGGCATGCTCAACAAACAACCAAGCTGCGTCGAGATTTTTGGTTGCAGCCGGAATTGCCAAGGTCGAGCCACCAAGGTTGGCAGCGCGATTGCCGCCTTTTTCGAAGGCTGGCAACAACATGACATCCCATTTGCCTGAAAGATCAGGGGCCTGATCGATGATTGTGCCGCTATACCAGACACCAAACGGAACCGTGGCAACATCGCCATTCTTGGTCGCGGCAACCGTGCCATCCCAACCATTGATATTGGCAACAAGGCCTTTATCGTTGATTTCTTTGAGCAAGGTCAGCGCTTGTACCGATTTGTCGTTGGTGAGGTTGATTTTGCCATCGCTATTGAAATAGCAGCATACGCCCAATTGGCTGGTCATCATGCGGAAGCCAGCATCATCGGCCACAATATCGACGGGCAAGAGCTTGGTTTTGCCATCGGTCGCGGCCAAAATTTTCTCGCCAGCAGCGATCAAATCGGCCCATGTTTCGATCGACTTGGGATCTACACCAGCTTGCTCGAAAATATCAACCCGATACCACAAACCAGTTGGGCCGGAATCCCAAGGAATCGAGCGAATTTTATCGCTAATTTTGGATTGTGCCCATTTGGAGGGATCGAAATCTTTTTCGTATTTGCTGGCACGGCTGGTTAAGTCGGCCAAGCCGTCGGGGAAGGTTGACGTATACACATCCATGCGGTCGGATTCGATTGCGACCACATCGGGTAAGCCAGCACCGCCAGCTTGCAAGCCTGAAGTCAGCTTATCGTAGACATCTGTGCGCCCAATATCTTGGACTGTAACTTTGATGTTGGGGTATTTTTGGTTAAACGAGGGAACCGTTGCTTCGAGGCTCTTGGCGGCCACATTCCAAGCCCAAACCGTAATTTCGCCCTTAACCTCGGCGGGATTGGTTGAGCCAGTGTTGCTGGTGGTGGTTGCGGTGCTCTCGCTGCCACACGCAGCCAAAATCAGCGTTAATACCAACAGACTAATCAATGAACGATGAATCTTGCGACGAACCATCATCGGGTCTCCTTGCGCTACATTGCACATATCACCATGCTGCGAATTGTTGGATCTATTCTGGCTTGCGGAAATTTAATCGGCACTGACCTCCTTTGCTTAGCTCTAGGTACGTATCAACAGAGATCGTGGATTAAATTATTATAGCTATCATAGCATATTCTGGCTATTTCGTGGGAGCGTTTCCATCACTTTTAATTATCGATTTCGATGCTTTCTAAGCTTGCTTTCAGCCGTGAACGTTGTATGCTTGGGTCAAACCGTCGCTGACTGCCAGCAAGACAATAGTCTCAAAGCGTGTGACTTATTCTTGGTGGCTGAGCAAGGATCTGCATTTACCCGCAACGCTTATGCTTAGGGCGATGTATTAGGAACAGCTAAAGAAGCATAATGATTGCTACCGATAATAGATATCAATCAAGGGGAATTATTGTGACCTTCGTCAATCCAATTATAAATAGTTTACATAAAGATAATTCGGTTGAATTGGTACGCTATGCCTTGCATGATCCTGCCAAGTTCAAGTTGGTTGATCCAGCGTTGGCTCAGCATGCACCCGACCCTGCCGCTGCCAACTTGCTAATCGCTGCATTTGAGGCAGGCACGGCTCCCGCGTGGTTGGTTGCCTATTTGCTTGGGCGAATTGGCGCAGATTGTGGCTATGCTACTGTTCGTGCGATTGTGTTGGCTGCGCTTGGCCAGCTGGCCGAAAGTTATGCTGCTGTGGCAATGGTGCGTATTCGCGGAGCACAAGCCTTTGCTGATTTGGCTGAATTGCTCAATACTGCGCCGCAACGTGCTAGTCGCGAAGCAGCCGCTAATGGTTTAGCTGAGTTTGGCTCGGCTGAGGCGGCTGAGTACATCTTGGCAGCAGGCCGTGCTCAAACAATTCGTCTGAATATTGCTGGTGGTTTGCTTGGGCGCTTGCCATGCAATCAAGCACAGATTGCTGAATTATTGACATCTGATCAAGCTGCTCATGTGCGTTTGGCCTTGATAGTCGTCAAAGCAATGGCCTTGAATCACGTTTCCGATTCAAGGCCAGAGCAAGCTTTGATTGCTGCACTTGAGCAAACGTTAGCCAATCCGGCAATTGCAATGGCTCCCCAAACGCGCCGCAATTTAACTCGCTGGATTATTAGGGCGTAGCAACTTTTTGCTTGAGGCTAGTTTGGAGTTCGCTGCTCAAATTGGTGAAAAAGGTGTATTTGGTTTTTTCTTCAATGGTCGCAACCGAAACGATATAATCGCGCCAATCTTTATCGCGAATGCCATCGCGATTGGGCATGCGCAGTGCTATCACTTCGGTGTTGCGGTTGATATCGCTGATCTGAGCGTTAGCATCAAGCACCAGCGCAATCTTCCAAACATACTTGGGCACGCGAATCTTAGGATCGCCGATGCTGCCATCGGAGCCTTCGGGACCAGCGATCAGATAAAGTTGCTTGCCATCACGCACCAAATCGCGGCAATAATCCTCGAATTCTTTCCATGGGCCTTGGTTGTTGTCGGGCGCTTGGGGCACGATGTTGGTCATATAAAATACCGAGCGATTGATACTTTCTGTGCGATTGCGATCGGCTGATGGCAACATATGGCCGCGATCATAGCCGCTGTTGGTGTAATCGGTCGGCTTAACTCGATACCAGCCTTCGGGCAAATCGGGGTCGGTGGTAAATTGGCTGCGGTCAGTGCTGCCCAAATCGCCACTACCCAAATGCCAGCTGACCCAATTGAGAATATTCAGTTTGCGATTGTAGGCCAAGCTATATTCTGGACGCTGGATCAAGTAATTATTGCTGCTGCTGGTTTCGGGCAAGGCTCCACTAGGATTGCCCAACGCCATATGATTAACTTCGGCTTGCGGTTGATTTGAATTATTGGAGCTACTGGGCTTTGGTGTGGCTAGAAATTGCTGCGCATCGCAGCCACTCAGCAATACAATCAGCGTGATCATCCCAATCCAAAAACGGCGCATAAACATCCTCACAGCAACTAGAGTGGTTTCTGCTAGGCAGTGTAGCACAGCTGGGCGCTTTAAAGGCTAGCGAATCTGGGCAATTGCAAAATCTAAGGTGCTTTCGAGGCTGGCTAGAGGTTTGGCATTGGCTAAATCATTAATCAACAGCTCAGTTAATTGTTGAAATTTGGCTTGATACAGTGGTGGTCGCTGAATCGCTAGGCTTTGGCGCAAATGCTCGCTGCTGCGATACAGGCAGGCAGCGGTGTGCGGTTGGTGCTGGCTTAGATATTCAGTGCAGGCTTCAATTACCAATAAGGTTCGCCATTGTTCGTTCAAAGTTTGTTGTAAATGCAGCGATTCATGCAAGTAGTTGCGGGCTTGGGCTTGGTTGCCTTCGTGCAGCGCCAACAAACCCAGGCTATAGTTGGCTAACTCAATACAGCCCCGATAGCCAATTTCATGGCTCAAATTGAGGCAATTATGCAGTAATTCGCTGGCTTGCTCCAAATGTTGTTGTTGCAAAGCTAATTCGCCCAGATAATTGAGGGTTTGGCAAACCATAGCGCTACGATGTGCTCCAGTGGCCGTGCTAACCTGTAAACATTCTTCTAAATATTGGTGGGCCTTGGCAAAATCGGCTTGATACAAGGCAACTTGACCAAGATGGCCGAGGGCAAAGATCGCGCCCCAACTTGAATCGAGCGACTGAAAGCGATCGAGGCTTTTGTGAAATAGCCCATAGGCTTGCTCGAACTGACCCTGACTCAAGGCCAAACGCCCCAAATGTTCCAACGACCATGCCTGCAATTCCTGTTGCTCAAGGTTTTGGAAAATTGTGAAGCTTTGCTGGAGTTGGCTTTGGGCTTGTTGCCAATTGCCATGCATTTGGGCTAATTCGCCCAACCCGTGCAGCGACAACCCCAAACTATGGTGGTCGGCCATACCCTCAGCCATCTCAACGCTCGCTTGAAACGAATGATGCATCAAGGTATATTCGCCTAAATCATGGGCTAGCCACCCAACCAAACGCAACAATTGGGCACGTAATGGCGATTGTAAACTGGCGGTTTGGGCAATTACGGCCTCGGCAATTTGGCGACCCTCTTGTTGATGACCGTAGTACGTCCAAAAATCCCAGAGCAGCACCACCAATCGCACACTCAGATCGGCTTCGTGATGGTCAAGCGCCCATTGAATGGCTGCTTTGAAGTTGCGATATTCCTGTTGCAACATTTCGGTGCGACGTTGAAAAAGCTGCGGCGCTTGCCAAGTCATAATATGTTCAGCCAATCGCAAATAATACAAGGTATAACCACGTTGCAATAGTAGGGTTTCGCCGCGATTGTTAAGTTGTTGCAGGGCATATTCGCGAGTAACTTCGAGCATTTGAAAGCGCGGCTCGCCATGGCTGGCAATCGTTTGCTGCAATAAACTTTGATCAACCAAGGCCATCAAACCTGCTTGAACTTGATCAAGTGCTTGGGGCAGGCTTTCCAAACTGAAGCTGCTGGTTTGCTCTAGTTGTGGCTCAAGGCTGGCACAAATTACTGCTGCGGCTTCGATGGTGCTGCCACCAGCAAACACCGCCAAACGACTAAACAGGCTTTGCAAATCTGGTTCGAGCAAGCCAAAGCTCCAATCGAGCGTGCTGCGTAAGGTTTGTTGGCGAGCTGATCGCTGTTGGGGGCGTTGCAACATATTCAAGCGTTGCTGCTGATTAATCCGATTGAGCAAGGCTTGGGGGGCGAAAAATTTGCTTTGCAAAGCGGCTAATTCGATTGCTAAGGGCAAACCTTCGAGCGCAATGCTAAGTTCGCTAATTGCTTGGGCATTGGTTTGATCAAGCTGAAACTGCGGATTGACCGCTTGCACTCGTTGCAAATACAGTTGCACCGCTGGAATTTGGGCCAACTCGCTAGGTGTCAGATAATCGGCGGGATGCGGAGTTGCCAACGGCTGTACCTGATATTCGTATTCGCCATAAAGCTGCATCGCACGGCGGCTGGTTAGCAAAATTTTGAGGCTAGCCGCGCCGCTTAATAAGCTTTCAAGCAATTCAGTCAGCGGAAATAGATGTTCAGCATTATCGAAAACTAATAATGTGGATTGTTGGGCCAGCTGCTGAATTACCGCCTGAAGCGTTGGCTTGGCTGGTTGAATCAATTCGATTAATCGTGGCTCAATGGCGGCTGCGCTTGTCATGCTCGATAAATCCAGATACCAACAGGCAGCAAATTGGGTTTGTTGGGCTAAGGCCAAGGCTAGCCGCGATTTGCCCACGCCTGCATGACCAAGCAAGTTTAGCAAGCGCACTTGTGGTTGTAACAGCAAGGGTGTGAGCAACGCAAGTGTTGATTCGACTCCAACCAAACTGGTTAATGGTTGCGGCAAGCTTGGTTTAGGCGTTGTTGCAAGGGTCTGCGACTGATCGATTTGCCACGTATTGAGGGCATAGGCTAAGGCAGGCAGCAATTCGTTGAGGCGGTGAAAATAAGTCGTGCGGCTAATACTCAGATGATCGGCATAAAAATCGGCGGTAGCTTCGGGGGTCGCTAAAATCACGGCTAAAATTCGTTGTTGGCTGGCAACAAAGGCGTATGCTTGCAGATATTTGTAAATATTTGCCAAACCACCGCGCTGATTGAGCCAGGTTTGCCATGGCTCGGCTTGCAACAAGCGTAGCGGATAGCGCGGAAATCGCAACAAGGCCTTGATATGCTCTTCATCCCACGGGTGGTTGGGGCTTGGTTGGGTGAGCGCTATCGTCATTGAAGCTCCTTTGGGGTTGGCCGCTAGCTTGATCTTACCATATCTGAGTAACTTTGTGCATTCAATAGAAGAAGTAGGGGCAGATCGATTTGTGCTTAATAATTTTAGCAAGAGATTTTCAACGAGTTACTACTCTTCCGTCTAATTTCACGGTGGGAAACACAGATTTCAAAGCTTGGATTTTAAGTAAGCGTTGGACCTTAATCGTCATCGGTGACCACCACCCTTCCGTCCCGCCTCAAGATGGGAAACGCAGGGGCTTTAATCCCCTGCACCCCTCAAGGGCATGACGTGTTCGCCACTGTCCACCGATGAACCACAGATTCCGTGATTCGAGTCCGACTATGATTAAAACCCACCCTTGTAGATACAGGACGAGGACATCTGACCGCAGTTCTTCAGCGATTCGCAATCTATGGAATGAAAAAGCCCCTCGCCCGCGCACGGGAGAGGGGTTGGGGTGAGGGGCTTTTGCTAGTGCTTATTGTACGCCACAAGCCGTCCAGGCTTGAGCGGTTGCGTTGTATTCAGCACTGCTTGCGCCATAGAGGTCGCGGGCGGCGTTGAGGGTTGCGGTGCGCACGGCCTTGAAGTTTGAGCTTGGGGTCAAGTAGACCGTCAAGGCCCGATAGAAGATCGCTGCGGCTTTTGGTCGGCCAATGCCGGTTACTGCTTGACCAGAGGTGCGGTTGGTGCCACCTTGAGCCAACAGATAGAAGACCTGGTTTTGGATGCCGCTGTTGATGTGCACGCCACCATTATCGCCAGTGCCAGTGTAGCGCTTGCTGTAGTGGTCGGGGTCGCCTTCAGCGGCAGGGTTCGACATATTGCGCAAAGCATCGCCAGCGGTGGCTGGGGTGTAGATATCTTCGCCAATCAGATAATCGCCTGTGCCGCTGCTATATTCGACCATCGTGCCGAAAATATCCGAGAATGATTCGTTGGCAGCGCCCGATTCGTTGCTATAGATCAAGCCAGCGGTTTTTTCGGTCAGACCGTGAGTAATTTCATGGCCTGCAACATCGAGCGAAACCAAGGGGCGGAAGGTTGTGCCATCGCCATCACCATAGGTCATGCTTGAGCCGTTCCAGAAGGCATTGTTATAACGATTGCCATAGTGCACACGGCTCAACACGCGGAAACCATTGCCATCGATGCCACGGCGGCCAAAGCTGCTCAAGTAGTAGTCCCACGTCAATTGAGCGCCATAGTGGGCATCAACCCCAGCGCTTTGCACGTTGGCAGTCGTGTTGGTTCCCCAAACATTATCAGCATCGGTGAAGGTGCTACCGCCAGTGGTGCGATTGTTCATGTTGGTGGTGTACATGCCGCCGCGTGAGTTATCGCGCAGATAGTAGACGCTGCTCACCAAGTCGGTGGTAATTGAGACATTGCCGCTGTACAAGCTCTTGCCAGTCCCAGTTGCGTTGACTCCATCCATATCGTTGTAGTACAACTCGGTTTCGCCAGTTTTGGCGTTGATGAAGAACTCGTGGTGCGCGGTTGATTCAGTGCCATCTTCAATGTGCAAGCTTACTTGGAAGACGATCACTGAATCTTTGCCTTCGCGTGGCAAGATTTTTAGTTCGCTGCTAACTTCTGCCCCACCAGCTTTTTTGGCGCTGAAATCGTACTTGACTTGGCTTTGGGCAATTTTGATTGCTTCAGCTGAGCTTAAGCTAGTGCTGGTATCAATCCCATCAACCGCGAAAAGTTCGCCACTTTCTTGGGTCACATTGCCTTTGTTGTCGAGGTGCGCAATTACTTGGCCGCCAAAGACTGGAAAACCAGCGTGGGTTTGATCGAGGCGCACATTGATACCCAAATCATCTTGATCAACGCCACGCACTTGCAAATTGGCGCTATTTGCACCCTTGCCAGCGAAGTGATTCAAGCTGGTATCAACCGCTGCGGTAACCCAATCTGGGCGCACGCCTTTGGCTTCGGCTTCGCGATAGGTGCGGATCAACTGTCCGCGAACTTTGTCGTAATCTTGAGCACCAGTGCTAACAGCAGAACCAAAGACAGCCCCAACTAAACCGAGCAATGCAGCAACAGTGATTAAACGTTTGCGAACCATAAAGAATTATAACCTCCGCAATTTGTAGGGATTTCGAGAACAACTAGCTCATCAGCAAGCTACCAAAATAAAATAGCAGCTTCTTGAAAACTGACGAAAATAGTCATACAGATGGCATACCAGTAACGAGTGTTACAGGCTACCAATTGCGAAATTGCAGAGCCGTTGCAGGTCTGGCGCTGGCTTCTCTGATGAGGTCGGGCGACATCATGCTAGAAGTCATCGGTTGGCCAAAGCTGGAGCATTATCATGCTCATGGCGCTTATGGAAGGGTCTGAGTCTTGGGTTTGCTTGAATAGTACTATCGGCGCAGTAAAACGATACCACGCCCTATTTCAATATGCAAGATTGTTGATACGTTGTTTCAACTAATTTTTAACTATTTTTAGGCCATTACAAAGGGATAAAAATTATTTTACCATTTTTCACCACTATCCAGTGGCAATAGTGACATGGGGGATTTTTAGGGGAATGCGGCTCTAAAAAACCAGCATTATTGAGGAGTTTGCATATGCGACTTTGTGGTTTTACCGCTGGCTGGCTGCTTGGACTGTGGTTAAATGATAGGCTGCAAATAGCATGGTATCTATATTTTATCTCATCAATACCGATTATTTTAATGCTTATCTATATCCGAAAATCATGGCAAATTATGCTGATAGCAATATATGCTGGTACTATGTTAGGGGTAGTACGAATGGCGGTGAGTCAAAATTCCTCAAATCTTGACGATATTCGTCAGCAGATTGGCATGACCACTCGTTTGGAAGGAGTGATCGTTGGCGAACCACAATGGACTCCCCAGCAACAACGGGTGGTGCTAGCCGTTCAAGCCTATCAACATGAGCAGCGACGCGTTGCCACAACTGGCCAAATTATGTTGACCTTGCCAGCCGAGCCACCGCGCAGCAATGGCGAACGTTTGTTAGTCAGTGGCACAATCATCACGCCAACCTCTAGCCCAAATTTCGATTATGCCGCATATCTGCGCCGCCGCTCAATCTATGCCATGCTTGAGCCTGCCACCGTTGAACAAGCCTTGCCTGCGAAACCCTCAGCCTATCAACGCCTACTCGTACTCAAACAGCGCTCCCAAACTATCATCAACCAAACGTTGCCTCAACCCCAAGCGGCGGTGTTAGTTGGAATGTTGCTGGGAGTCAAAAGCAGCGTGCCTCAAGCTGTGTGGGATACCTTCAATCGCACTGGGCTTTCGCATATCTTAATCATCTCAGGCTGGAATATTACGATTGTGGTGGCAGCATTGCTCGGCTTGGGCACGGCCTTAAAGCTCAGCCAACGCCACGCTACCATGTTGGCAATTGGCGCAATTGTGGTGTATGTAGCCTTTGTGGGAGCCAGCGGTGCAGTGATTCGCGCCGCCTTGATGGGCGCAATTGTGGCGCTAGCCCAGCCGCTTGGCCGCAAATCGGATGCTTGGGCGGCACTGGCGGCAGCAACTTGGCTGATGACCCTGATCGATCCGCATACCTTATGGGATTTAGGCTTTCAACTCTCAGCTTTGGCCACAGCTAGCCTATTTGCTTGGGGCAAGCCAATTGAAGCCAAATTGCGGCATTGGCTACGTTGGCGCTGGCTTGAATGGATGATCGAGCCGTTGACGGCGACCTTAGCCGCTCAAATTTGGACACTGCCGATCATTTTGTATCATTTTGGCAATCTTTCGTTGATTGCGCCTGTGGCCAATGTGCTGATTGTGCCAGTTGTGCCGTTGATTATGGCCAGCGGCGCGGTGCTGGCATGTTTGGGTTTATTTGGGCGTTGGTTGGCCTTTCTGGCCTTGCCAATCACATGGGCGGCATTAACTTGGGTAGTAGAGGTGGCCGAATGGTTGGCCGATTTGGCTTGGGCAGCGGTCGAAATTCCTAGGTTTGGCTTGATTTGGCTATTGCTAGCCTATGGCTTGAGTGTTGGGGCAAAGCTATGGATGGAGCGAGAGAACATAGAGCAAAGAACATAGAACATAAGGATGAAGGATGAACGGCGCATTCGTGGAATTCGTGGAATTCGTGGCGAAACAACTCTTCGCGTCCTTCGTGGATCAAAAAACTTAAATCTCTAGGTACAATATTATGTTCTATGCTCTATGTGTAATGGATTATGAGGTTAACAACCAGTGCTCGTGCCCTCACCCCCAGCCCCTCTCCCACGGCGGCGGGCGAGGGGAGCACTGTTGGAGCGGTTCCCCCTCGCCGCGCGTGCGGGCGAGGGGGTGAGGGCATGCCATGCGTTGCCAACCCAATGAACCATTACAGCTATGTTCTATGTTCTGGCTTTCATCCCTCATCCCTCATATTTCATCTTTAAATAAAACCACCCCAGCCCTGAGCAAACGCTAGAACTAGGGTGGTAGGCCAAAACGTGAATTAGTACAAATCAGCCAAGACTGATTCGAGGGCTTCTTTGCTTGGGCGCAGTTGTTCGTCTGAGAGCTGGCTCAAGGGCTGTTCGTCCATGTGCAACAAATCGTGGATAGTACGATTGTTGTTTTGGTTGACATAAATTAAGCCAGTGATAAACTCTTGATTTTCGCGGGCGGCATCCAAGCGTGACAACGCCGCGACACGATTGGTTGGATCGTACTCGTTCTCAAGTTTCTTGAGCACAATCGTTGAGCCGTCGTGCATCTTGACTGGAATTGCTTCGCCTTCTTCGTAATCAACCGTGATTTCTTCTTGGGCGCGGATGAAGGTCATGTCGTGCAGACGTTCTTCGTGTTCCTTGCCGTAAGCATAACTCTTGGTTGAATCTTCGTGGTTGTTGAAGGTTACACATGGGCTAATGATATCGAGCACCGCCAAACCACGGTGGCTCAAAGCAGCCTTCATCAAGGCTTCAACTTGGCGTGGGTCGCCAGCGAACGAACGAGCAACGAAGGTTGCGCCACCAATGATCGCTTCTGCACAGAGATCGATTGGCGGGAGTTCGTTCAAGCCCGCGTATTTCAGCTTTTGGCCGATATCGGCGGTCGCTGAGAATTGGCCTTTGGTCAATCCATATACGCCGTTGTTTTCGACGATATAGACCATTGGCACGTTACGGCGTACCAAATGCTTGAATTGACCCATGCCGATTGAGCCAGTATCGCCGTCGCCACTTACTGCCAAGCCGATCAAGTTGCGGTTGGTGACGATTGCGCCAGTGGCAACTGAAGGCATGCGTCCGTGAACGCTATTGAAACCGTGCGAGCGGCCCAAGAAATAGGCCGGAGTTTTCGATGAACAGCCGATGCCGCTAAATTTAGCAACTTGATAGGGCTGGACACCTAATTCGAAACAAACCGAAACAATCCGTGATGAAATTGAGTCGTGGCCACACCCGGGACACAGCGTCGAAGGTGCGCCTTTGTATTCACCTTGTTCAAACCCAAGCAGGTTAATTTTTGGCTTGGGAGTCGCTTTGGTCGTTGCCATGGCCTATGCTTCCCCTTTTTGTACTGATTCAGTCACCCAGCGGGCGGTTAATGGCAAGCCATCGCAGCTTGCAACAGCAATAATCCGGCCAGCTAATTCTGGGTATTCCATCCGCAACAGTTGTGCCATTTGGCCGTTGTAGTTGTTGTCAACCACGTAAATTCGTTCGTACTTGGCCACAAATTCGCCAACTTCTTTGGTGAATGGCAATGCCCGCACCCGTTGATAAGCGGCATTGATGTTGAGCTCGCGCAAACGATCCAAAGCTTCGATAATTGCTGGATCGTTCGAGCCATACGAGAGAATCCCGATTGTCGCATTTTCTTCGTTGACCGTGATTGGTGCAGGAACGATTGTTCGCGCAGTTTCGAACTTGCGGGCCAAGCGATCCATGTTAGCAACCCACTCGTCTGAGCGTTCGGTATACTTGGCATCTTGGTTGTGGCCTGAACCACGGGTGAAGAAGGCAGCTTTGGGATGGTTGGTGCCAGGCAGCGTGCGGTAGGGAATCCCATCGCCATCAACGTCGCGATAGCGGCCCCAATCGCCAACGGCGGTCAAGGCTTCAGCATCAAGCACCTTACCACGATCCATTGGCTCGGTTGGATACTCGAATGGCTCCGACATCCATTGGTTCATGCCCAAGTCGAGGTCGCTGAGCACGAACACAATTGTTTGCAAACGTTCAGCCAAATCGAACGAGCGCCAGCCAAACTCAAAACATTCTTTGACGCTTGAAGGCAACAAACAAACGTGTTGGGTATCGCCGTGGCTCAAGAAATAAGCTGAGAGCAAATCGCCTTGGCCGGTGCGGGTAGGCATACCGGTACTTGGCCCCATGCGCATCACATCCCAAACCACACATGGAACTTCTGTGAAGTAGGCCAAGCCGGTAAACTCAGCCATCAACGAAATCCCAGGGCCAGAGGTAGCGGTCATTGAGCGAGCACCAGCCCAACCAGCCCCGATAATCATCCCGATTGCTGCCAATTCGTCTTCGGCTTGGACTACGGCGTAGGTTGGCTTGTTGGTTTCCTTATCCATGCGCAGTTCTGGCAAATAGTCGTTGAGCGCATCGACCAAACTGGTTGAAGGTGTAATTGGATACCAAGCGACAAACGAAACGCCGCCGAATACCGAACCAAGTGCACCGGAAGTATTGCCATCGAGCATAATCATGCCCTTGGTTTTATCCATGCGCTCAACGCGGAATGGCGATGGAGTGGAGATATTCGCAGCAGCCCAAGCTACCGCCGCATTCACCACGTTCATGTTCGAGGCAATTGCCTTTTGTTTGCCCTTGAAGTGTTTATTTAAGGCGCTTTCGATTTCGGCAACTTCAATGCCGATTAAGTGCGCCAAAACCCCAACATAGACCATGTTGGCAATATAATCACGCAAGCTAGCATCGACCCCTGAGTTCTTCACCAATTCCTTGACGGGCATGGGGAAGTAGGTCACGTCGCTGCGTGAAAGCTCTTGGCGTGAATCATCAGGATACAGACAAATCCCACCTGGCTCAAGCGATTGAAGGTCATCGCCAAAGCTGGCTGGATTCATTGCCACCAAGACATCGCGTTTGTGGCGACGAGCTTGATAGCCATCCTTGCTCAAGCGAATTGAATACCATGTGGGTAAACCCTTGATGTTTGAAGGAAACAGGTTTTTGCCTGTGACCGGAATACCCATGTTGAAACATGCACGGAGGATGGTATTATTGGCGGTTTGGCTCCCAGACCCATTGGGAGTAGCCACAATAATCGCGAAGTCGTTAATATTCACGTCCTCACGGGCGATTTCAGCGGGCTGTTGCTCCGTCTGATAATCTACGACTGCCATGAACGTATTCTCCTTAATTGGCTTCTTTGCCAGGTTATAGCCTCTAAAGATACTGCGAACACAATGGTTCGTCAACCAACAAAACGCTGGTTTTTGCTGTTATCTAAACCATAATTGTACGCCGTGATTGCTTTAGCTGCGATGTATTATATCTATTATATCCATAGACAGAATCTATGAGAACAGTGGTTTTAGCCAGTTTTGGTGAGAATTTACTATTCTAGTGCTAAAAGAAGAACCAGCCGCTCTGTGCCATGAGCGACTGGCGTGCCAACTGGAGAGGGGAGAGAGGAGCACCGAGCTGCGCAGTTGCCGCTACGCCCTCGTATCAATGCTGACGCTTTGCCGATGAATGCATGTCCAGTGCTTCAGAACTGCGTCATAATAAAAACTGTTTTATCGGATAAATCAGTTTTTATTGATGGGCGTAGTGTACTCAAGGTTGGCTAGTTTGTCAAGTAGCAATTTTGGAAGGATGAAGGATGAATTATGAGGGATGAAGTTGCTTGATCCACGAAGAACACGAAGTTGCACAAAGGATTATTTTTAGCCACGAATTGCACGAATTACACAAATGCGCTGTTCATCCTTCATCCCTCATAATTCCCTTAGCGCCTCTGCGTTAAAAAATAGCTCCATAATCGTTATGTTCTATGCTCTATGTTCTTTGTTCTATATTTTGGCATAGACCTCTTGAACCGTTAGTCTACACTGAATCGAGCGTAACTCCAGCACCGCTTGCGGATCGTCAATTTCGCTCAAGAGCCACTGATTGGCTGCTTGACGACTGTAGTGCTCAATATGATAGGGATCTTGGGCAACTAACAGATATTCACGTAGCGATGGAATTTGGCGATAATGCTGAAATTTGCCCCCACGATCATAGTGCTCGGTCGAGGGCGACAGCACTTCAATAATTAGCGTGGGGTTGAGCAAGGTGTCTTGATGGCTATCATCAAACCATGTTTCGCCACATACAACCGAGACATCAGGATAGGTATACAAGCCTGTTGCCGAGATTTTAATCCGTAGATCGCTGGGGAAAACGCTGCAAGAACGTTGCTTTAACTGGCTATGCAATTCAGCAATCAAATTGACCACAATCAGATTATGGTTGCGGCTCGCGCCAGCCAAGGCATAAACCTGCCCATTCAGAAATTCATGCTTGGCAGGGCTGGTTCGCTCACCAGCTAAATATTCCTCAATTGTCATTGAGCTAATTGATTCGGCACTCATACACTCGCCATCCACTAGATTCAATCGCTCTTGCATCATAGCACATGGCTTTGGGGATTGGTGGTTGGGGATCGGGGAGTGAGAGGCTTAATCCACGAAGGACACGAAGTTACACGAAGGTTTGAAACCGCGAAGGCTGCGAAGAGCGCGAAGCGAGGCTATAGGTTATTGGCTTTGAACTATCAAACTGATTGCAATCCCACACAACGTTCCGATAGCCCATAGCCTTCAGCCTATAGCCAATCAATGCTTCGTAGTTAAAACCTGACCCCTAACATCTGAATCCTCATTCCTAGCCCCTAACTCTTCATCCTTCATCCCTCATAATTTATCCTTCAGTTAGTGGCCTTCTTCGCCCAATTTGCGCACAATATCGGTTTGCGAGAGCACGCCGATTGGCCAAACGCGGCCATCGTTGCGCTCCTCGACCACGACCAAGCGATGAATTCGGTTGCTGGTCAGCAGATTAGCGGCGCGGCTCAAATCAACATGGGGCATACAGGTAATAACATCGCGGGTCATAAACTCGCCAACCGGGCTATCCATCGAGCGCTCATAATCGAGGCCACGACTCCAAGCACCAAGGGCATCGGTTTGTGAAAAAACACCTGCTAAAGAACCAGGGCCATCAACCACTACCAAGGCTTGAATGCGGTTGCCTTGTAGGAGCGTGATCGCCTCGCGGAGGCTGGTTTCGGTACGACAGGAGATTACTTGTGCGTTCATGGTATCGCCAACGGTTAACTGAGCAGTCATTGCCATGCTCCTTTGCATTTCTGAGGTTTGGCCGAGGTTCGATTGCTGGCTATTATACCATGACGCATTGCATTATCAAGTAGTTTTTTAGCGAATTTTCGCTAGATCGTAAAATTCTCATCTGGGCTGATAATAAAGGCCACTTGGACTTTGACTTCGATCTGTTTGCGATGGATCATGGCTAGGCCTAGATCGTCTTTGCTAAATCCACTACCACCACCACGCGCCAAACTAGCCGATTTGCGGAACTCGGCATCCTGAACATACGGGTGGTGTTCACTGCCATATTGATCATCAACCCGATGCACGCCGATAATCCGCACGTCCAGGGTTTGGGCCATGGCCATGGCTTTGGCTTTGGCTAATTCTAGCGCAGCTTGTAGCCAACCATTCAAGACTGCTGGATCATCGGGAAAGCCCCACGTGATATGTTCGAGGTTGGTTTGTTTTTGACTGGTGATAATACCCAGCACATCGGGCAGTTGCTCTAAATCGGCGCAGCGAATTAAGAGGGTATAGGTGGCGCTCGAACTGCGCAGCAACACGCCATTATTGACCTCAGCTACCACACTTTGTAGTTGGATGGCCGTCTTGTCCAAGCCATAGCTCGTCAAGGCTTCGACCAATTGGCGCACTTCTTTGGCTTTTTCCAAGGCGGTATTATTGCTAATCACCGATGAGCCTTTGATCCGCACGGTTATTTCAGCCCGATTAGCATCGATTAGTTGGCGGTAGCTGCTGCTCACATTTAAGAGGTTTGGTTCCATAAACGGCTCCTTGATTGATCCATAAAGGACACGGAAGGTTGAAACCGCGAAGGGTTGTTTTTGCCACAGATTGGCACAGATTGACTTGATTATGCTCCTATCCCAAGGCCTGTACTAGCCTTTCTCGGTGCTTCCTAGCCCCTGAATCCTAGCCCCTAGCATCCGAATCCTAACCCCTAGCTGTAATGGTTTATAACGTTAGCAACGCCCAGCATGCCCTCACCCCAGCCCCTCTCCCTCTGCGGCGGGCGAGGGGAGCACTGCTGGAGCGGTTCCCCCTCGCCTCGCGTGCGGGAGAGGGGGTCAGGGGGTGAGGGAACGAGAACTGGTTGTCAATCCAATGAACCATTACACATAGCCCCTTAAGCCTGATCCCTCGCATCGTCTGCATTAACTATTTTGCCTTTGACTTCTCTTTTATTCTGTTCCTATGTTCTATGTTCTTTGCTCTCTGTTCTTACGGTCATCCCTCATAATTCATCCTTCATCCTTCCAAAAGCTTTGTTCGCAACAAATCGAGCACACTGCTGCTCGGCGGGCGTTGATGATGCCAAGCAGCGACGATCTTGCGCTGTGGTTGGGCATCGATCAAACGCCGATAGACCACATTGGGATGTGGCTCGGCTTGGGCGAGCGATTGTGGCACAAACGCCATTCCCAAACCTGCGGCCACACAACCTTGAATCGTGGTTAAATTGGTGACCCGCCCAACTACTTGCGGCTCCAAATGCTGCTCGTAGCAAAAGGCATCAACTTGCTGGCTCAAACAATGGTCATCGTGTAACGCCAGCAGCGGCATGTGATATAAATCATTTAATTGTAAAACCGAACGCTGAGCATATTGATGATCGTGCGGCAATGCTACCAGCAACGCTTCATCACATAAAGACTCAATCTGAATCAACGGATGCTCAATCGGCCCGCTGGCAATCAGCAAATCAAGGCTATATTCGATTAGCTGAATTAATAATTGGCTCGTCGTATGTTCAACTATGTTTAATGTTGTTCGGGGAAACTGTTGTTGAAAGGCTTGGCTGACGTTCGGAAAAAAGCGCGGAGCCAAGGTCGGAATAATTCCAATTGCCACACGACAAGCGTGCTGCTCAACACTATCACTGACATGCTGCTTGATCGAACGCCATTGAGTGAGCAATTGCTGCGCTTGCGGCAAAAGTGCCTGACCAGCGGTGGTCAAGCGAATTGTGCGGCCCAAACGTTCAAACAACGCTTGACCAAGTTCATGCTCCAATTTAATAATTTGCTGGCTGAGCGAAGGCTGGCTAACAGCGCAACGTTGGGCGGCGCGGCTGAAACCACCAGTTTCGGCGACCGCCACAAAATAGAGCAATTGATGAATTTCCATAGTTGTTGCCTATAGATTGTATAGTTAATAAGATGTTGCAACTATGGATATAATAGCATACAGTATAGTTGCAGGCATGGTCTGCACACCAATGCCTGTAGCGATTACCCGGCTCAGCTTGTGCCAACAGAACGCTGAGCATCCTCCCGTTTTCTCAGTTTACCTTAGGAGATTTGTTCGATGGATGAGCAAGAACAACTGACGACCGCCCATGGTGCGCCAATTGCCGACAATCAAAACTCGTTGACGGCTGGCCCCCGTGGCCCACTGTTGATGCAAGATTATCAACTGCTGGAAAAAATGGCGACCTTCAATCGCGAACGGGTGCCAGAACGGGTCGTCCACGCCAAAGGCTCAGGGGCATTTGGGACGTTTACCGTTACCAATGATGTAACGGCCTATACCAAGGCTTCGATCTTTGGAGCAGTTGGCAAGCAAACTCCAGTCTTATTGCGCTTCTCAACCGTTGCGGGCGAACACGGCGCTGCCGATGCCGAACGCGATGTGCGCGGTTTTGCCGTCAAATTCTACACCGATGAAGGCAACTGGGATTTGGTCGGGAATAACACGCCAGTCTTTTTTGTGCGCGATCCCTACAAATTCAGCGATTTTATTCACACTCAAAAACGTGATCCCAAAACCAACATGCGTTCACCCCAAGCCATGTGGGATTTCTGGTCGCTCTCGCCCGAAAGCTTGCATCAAGTAACGATCTTGTTCAGTGATCGTGGTTTGCCAATTAGCTATCGGTTTGTGCATGGTTTTGGCAGCCACACCTATAGCTTTATCAACGCCCAAGGCGAACGCTTCTGGATTAAGTTCCACTTCCGCTGCCAGCAAGGCATCAAGAACTGGACAAATGCTGAAGCTGCTGAGGTAGTTGGGGTTGATCGGGAAAGCTCACAACGCGATTTGTTCGATGCGATTGAGCGTGGCGAATACCCTAGCTGGAAGCTTTGCGTCCAAGTGATGCCCGAAGCTGATGCTGAAACCTACCATCTCAACCCATTCGATTTAACCAAAGTGTGGCCACACGCCGATTATCCATTGATCGAAGTTGGCACGATGGAATTGAATCGCAACCCCGAAAACTATTTTGCTGAAATCGAGCAAGCAGCGTTTGAGCCATCAAACATCGTGCCAGGCATTGGCTTCTCGCCTGATAAGATGTTGCAAGCACGAATTATGTCGTATGCTGATGCTCACCGCTACCGCATTGGCGTAAATTATGCTGCCTTGCCAGTCAACAAGCCGCATTCACCAGTCAACACTTATCATCGCGATGGTCAAATGCGCTTCGATGGTAATGGCGGTGGTTCGGTTAACTACGAGCCAAACAGCTTTGGCGGCCCAGTTCAAAACGAACGCTACGCCGAGCCAGCCCTCAAAATCAGCGGCGATGCCGATCGCTACAATCATCGCGATGGCAACGACGATTACACCCAACCAGGCAATTTATTCCGTTTGATGAATGCTGATCAGCAACAACAATTGTTCAACAACATTGCAGCGGCGATGCAAGGCGTGCCTGAATTTATCCAATTACGCCAAATCGGCCACTTCTTGAAAGCTGATCCTGCCTATGGTCGCGGAGTTGCTGCCGCCTTGGGCCTTGATATCAGCAGCCTCGAAGCCTAGTTTTATAAGGATGAAGGCTGAATTATGAAGGATGAAAATCTAGCGCCTTTGTAATCCAGTGGCACAGAGGAATTAAAGGTTGAGGCGCTTGGCCGTAGTAGACGATCATCTACCCAGCCAAGCGCCTTTTTATTGGTTAACGAAGAGCACGAAGGGCGAGGGTTCAGGATTCAGGGGCAAGGGGCCAGATTTGAATTATGTAGCCTAATCATAAAACCTACCACCTGATTGCTGACCCCTGAACCCTCGCATCCTCTGCGTTAAAAACTGCCTGACCCCTGAACCCTTGCCCCTGAACCCTGATTCACAACGACACTCGTGAACAACACACTAACTACGACCAACCCAATCCATGAGATCCAGGTGGTTGCATCAGGTTGGAGTAGAGCTTGACCACGCAGTGCTTGCACCGTCACACTTGCTACGAGGCCGAGGTAGGCAACCGCTGCGCCCCAAGTTAAGGCCAAGCGTTGCTTATTATTAAAACGTTGTTTGGCGTTGTAGAGCAACCAGCCAACCAAAGCCAGCACTTGTGCCCCGTGAATCCCAACAAAGTGGGCAATCCGCAAATCGCCATGCTCGCTACTCCAGCCGAGAATCGCGATGCCGCGACCGCCATCAGCAGCGCCGACGGTATGTGCCCCAATTGCTGGAACCGAACCGCCAGCTTGCAACACTTCCATTTGGGCAGGGCTGGGGTTGGTCATCAAAAAGCCAAGCCCAAAACCGATCAACATCAAGCCCATTCCCAATTTTAGGCTGAGCATAAAGACCCGATCAGCGATTGGTTTTTGGCGCAGGAACACCACAAATCCAATAATATTAATCAGATAGAAGACCGTGATCGTCGTGCCCATGATGCTCCACAAGGTTTCATCAATTGGGGTTGCGACGTTGAAGTGCATTGGTTGGCCACGTACAGCTTGGGTAATAAATAGCACAATTTCGATTGAAAGCGCAGCGGCACAAGCATCCATCACAAACCGCATCAAACGTGGCCGCAACTTAACATAGCTAAACATCCACAAAACGGTTGGTGCATAGACCACAAACGAAACCGCAAATTTTAGGCTTTTCATCCAAACGGGTTGGCCGAGCACCTCACGCGGGTCAACAATGACTCCAGCGATTGCTAGCACCAAGAAAAAGCAACTAAGCATGAAAAAGATCGTCATGCCTTTGCTGGTGACCCAAAATTGGCGCAAAATAGCTCCGGCTCCCGACGTAGTACGCCGAGCCTCTGGGAATTGAGCAGTCGTTGTCATGGCTGTTCCTTTATTTAGTTACAGGTTGAGCAATTGTAAGGTTGGGTGAACGAACAAGACCGTGGATCGTGCGCACGACCATATAGATCAAAAATCCAACGGGTCCGACCATAAGTACGCTGACAAGAATAGGACTGATGATCAGGGCAAAAATGTTGCGTTCACGGCTATCTAAATAGATCCAACGGGCCACAAATAGATCAAAGGCTAAAAAGTGTACCCAACTGAGCGTGGCACCGCTCTCATTGCTGATCAGTTCAATTACGCCAGGCAAAGTTGGGTTGCTCACGCCAGCCCAAACGGTGGCAAAAATTGGCAACAAGACAATCGCATAAATCAAGGCTGGGCCAAGAATAATCCATGGCGATTGGATAATCCGCTGCGTCCACTTCCAAAATGGCAACACCACCATCAAAAACCAAAATGGCATGACAAACAAACTGCTGAGCGAAAATAATTGAGCCACCATAATGCCCTCCCGCATTGCAAGGTTCAATCAAACTGCTGTTATTCTAGAGCGTAGAATAGAGCTTGTGATGGCTATTTGGGGCTAGGCAGGTTATACCGAAAGAACTAGATCGATCCTAGGCTGAAAACGCTAGACGAATCATTGCTCTGCTTGGTACTATTGGAGTGGGTGGTAAGCGGCGCTTTTGAACCTAACTGCTAACAGCATGTTAGAAATTAGCCGTTAACGTTGCATTATCTTGACATGCCATGGTGAGCGACGTATGATCAAATCACGTTCAGAAGTTCGCACTAGAAGGGGTTGTAATGGATTACAAGGATTACTACACAATTCTTGGAGTAACAAAAACTGCAACCGAAGCTGAAATCAAAAAAGCCTATCGGAAATTGGCGCGTCAATATCACCCAGACCTCAATCCCGGCGATTCTGAAGCTGAACGTAAATTCAAAGAAATCAACGAAGCCTATGAGGTAGTGTCGGACAAAGACAAGCGAGAGAAGTACGATCGCTTCGGTGCCGATTGGGGACGCGCCCAAAGTACAGGTTCGGGGTTTAATTGGAGTCAATACGCCTCGCAACCAGGTGGTTTTGGTAGCAACTTTGGCGGCGATTTCGCCAATGGTGAGTTCTCCGATTTTTTCGAAATGTTGTTTGGCAATGCCAGCCGCCGCCAAACCAGCGGGGTTTATGGTAATCGCCGACCACAACGCGGCCAAAATGTTGAGCAAGCCATTGATGTTACTTTAGCCGAAGTGCTCAGTGGCACCCAACGCACGCTTCAATTGCAAGCGCCCGAAATGTGTAGCAATTGTGGTGGTAGTGGTGCGAGCCGTGGTAGTATTTGCCCAACCTGTGGCGGTACTGGCGTGAGCGGCACCAGCACTCGCACGATCAATGTGCGCATTCCTGCCGGAGTCGATCAAGGCTCACGCATTCGCGTTGCTGGCGAAGGCAGCCCTGGCATCGACCAAGGCAAACGTGGCGATTTGATGTTGGTGGTCAATCTCGTGCCCGATAGTCGCTTCGAGCGCAAAGGCAACGATTTACATACCGATCTCGCAGTCGATTGGCATACCCTCATCCTTGGCGGCAAAATAAAAGTTCCATTGCCTGATGGCAAGCAATTAACCTTAACGGTGCCCGAACAGACCCAAAATGCTAAAGTGTTTCGTTTGCGCGGCCAGGGCGTGCCCAGCCTGCGTGATCAGAACACTCGCGGCGATTTGCTGGTCAAAGTTCAGGCAGTGCTACCAACCAGCCTGACTCCCAAACAGCGCGAATTGGTAATGGCTCTACGGGACAGCGATTAACCGAAAGGATGAAGGACGAAGGATAAAGGATGAAGCTGTTTCATCCCTCATCCCTCATCCTTCATCCCTTCAAAGGGTTTTTATATGAAGTTAGAACGATTTACCGAAAAAGCGCAAGAAGCGTTTCAACATGCTCAAGAGTTGATGCACGAACAGCATCACTCGCAGCTCGATGTTGAGCATATCTTCTTGGCATTGTTGCGCCAATCAGATGGGATTGCCGGGCGAGTTTTGGGTCGCCTCAGTGTCAATGTTGAATCGGTAATTGCCCGCGTCGAACGCGAGCTTGATAAATCGCCCAAAGTTTATAACTATGGCTATCCACAGCAAAGCGTCTATGTCACGCCCCGCACGCAGCGCTTGGTCAAACGCGCTGAGCAAGAAGCTGAGCGTATGGGTGATCAATATGTCTCAACTGAGCATTTGTTGATTGCGATTGCTGGCGAACGTGAAGGCGCTTCCGCTCGTATTTTGGCCAGTTTTGGCATTGATACCGAGCGCTTGCTTTCGATTCTGATGGAGATTCGTGGTTCGCAACGCGCCGATGACCCAACTGCTGAGAGCCGCTATGAAGTGCTGGAAAAATATAGCACCGATCTAACTGCCCTCGCCACCCAAGGCTTGCTTGACCCAGTGGTTGGTCGCGATAGCGAAATTACCCGCGTGATTCGGATTTTGAGCCGGCGCAGCAAAAATAACCCTGTGCTGGTGGGCGAAACTGGCGTTGGTAAAACTGCCATCGCTGAAGGCTTGGCTCAACGCATTGCCAATGGTGATGTCCCTGAGTTGTTGCGTAATCGCCGTGTGCTAGCCCTCGATTTGGCGGGCATGGTCGCTGGCTCAAAATTCCGTGGTGAGTTTGAAGAACGGCTCAAAGCGGTGATGGATGAAGTGCGCTCGGCCAAAGGCAAAGTGATTGTCTTCATCGATGAATTGCACACCGTGGTTGGAGCTGGCTCTGCGGCTGGCTCAATCGATGCCTCGAATATGCTCAAGCCAGCCTTGGCACGGGGCGAGATGCAGGCAGTTGGCGCGACAACCACCGACGAATATCGCAAGCACATCGAAAAAGATGCCGCCTTGGAACGCCGTTTCTCGCCAGTCTATGTTGAAGAGCCAGATGTTGAAACCACGATCGAGATGTTGCGTGGTTTGCGCCGCCGCTACGAAGAACATCACAATTTGACGATTAGTGATGCTGCCTTGAAAGCCGCCGCCAACCTCTCGCATCGCTATATCAACGATCGCTTCTTGCCCGATAAAGCCATCGATTTGATCGACGAAGCTTCGGCCAAACTGCGAATTGATATTTATTCGATGCCCAAGGAGTTGCGCGAAAAGCAACAAGCAATTCGCGATTTGCACCGTGGCGAGGAAGATGCTGGTAATCAACGCGATTACGAACGCGCCGCGATTCTCAAAGCTGAAGCCTTGGCCTTAGAAAGCGAATTTCAGCTTGAGCGCCAGCAATGGCTCGAAACTAATCAACTTGATGATGTGGTCGATGAAGAAGATGTGGCCACCATCGTTGCCAACTGGACGGGGATTCCGGTGCAGCGCATGCTTGAAACCGAAAAACTCAAGTTGGTCGAGATGGAAGAACGCTTGCATGCCCGCGTTGTTGGTCAACATGAGGCGGTAACTGCGGTTTCCGATGCGATTCGCCGTGCCCGATCAGGCCTCAAAGACCCACGCCGCCCAATTGGTTCATTCATTTTCGTGGGGCCGACCGGGGTTGGTAAAACCGAACTGGCCAAAGCCTTGGCAGCCTTCCTCTTTGATGATGAAGATGCCATGACTCGCGTCGATATGTCGGAATATCAAGAACGTCACACCGTTTCGCGCTTGGTTGGCGCACCTCCAGGCTATGTTGGCTACGACGAAGGCGGTCAATTAACCGAATCAATTCGTCGCCGCCCATATCAAGTGATTTTGTTCGATGAAATTGAAAAAGCCCATGGCGATGTATTCAATTCGTTGCTGCAAGTGCTTGATGATGGCCGCTTGACTGATGCGCAAGGCCGTACCGTTGATTTCCGCAATACCGTAATCATTATGACCTCGAATGTAGGTACTGATGAGATTCGGGCTGGCTCGATTGGCTTCCGCCGCGAGAACAAGATCGATATGGGTGAAGTGCGCAAGCGGGTTGACGATGCCTTGAAACGCACTTTCCGACCTGAGTTCTTGAACCGCATCGATGAAATTATTCTGTTCAAGCCGTTGGAAATGGCTGAATTGACTGGAATTATCGATGTGTTGGCGAACGAGGTTGCAGGTCGGTTGGGCGAGTTGCAAATTACCTTGCATCTGACCCGCGCTGCCAA
Source organism: Herpetosiphon gulosus (assembly GCF_039545135.1). Classification (NCBI taxonomy): domain Bacteria; kingdom Bacillati; phylum Chloroflexota; class Chloroflexia; order Herpetosiphonales; family Herpetosiphonaceae; genus Herpetosiphon; species Herpetosiphon gulosus. Next base: position 253,492 of record NZ_BAABRU010000001.1, read on the forward strand.
AGAATTGTTGGTGCAAGAAGGCTATAACCCAGTTTATGGGGCACGCCCATTGCGCCGCACCTTGCAACGCTTGGTCGAAACGCCACTCTCACGCTCGTTGCTCAAAGGCGAGTTCAGTGCTGGCGATGTGGTCGAGGTCGATGTTGAAAATGGCGTGATTATTTTCAACAAAGGCGAACGCTTGCAAATTACCAGCAGCAAGCCAGTTGAGCCACTTTCAGCCTAACAACGCTTGAATCGAAACAGCGGTCGGGAAGTTGCTTCCCGACCGCTGAATGGTTTAAGTTAACAAACGCACCACAATTGCCGCATGCTTATCGCCTTCAGCGGCCATGGATTGAGCATGTTCGGCAGTTTGCCACCATTGCCAATCGAGATGTTGATACAACCCCAACACATCAAATGGTACATCTTGTGGTAATACTGCCGCCACGTTGGTTGGGTTTTGCATTTGCCAGCGTTGCACGTTGATTTGTTCAGCTACAGCCACTGGATGATAGGCAATTCGCGCAATACAGGCCGCATCTTTGGTTACGAATTGGCGATTAAATTCCATGGTCAAAATCGAGCCAGAGAAGGCTGTGCGATATTGCGAATAACCGCAACCACTGCCTGAATCCAAGGCCAAAGCTTGCAAACTCAGCCAAGGGTTAAACACCATTGAATTTTCCAACTCAATAATCGTTTGATCGTCGATCAAGCCCAAAAACAGATGAAATTGCTGATAGCCATTACCCAAAAACGTTGCCAGATCAAACGGTGCTGGTTGGGCGCGTAACTGCACCACTTGGCGCAACAGATTGATTTCGTTGGATTGAGGTCGCCCGTTGAAGCGCTGAAAATAGCGTTGATACACCAAACTGAGCGCTTCGAAATTTGGCTCGCAGCTTAAACGTGGTTCATCGGAGTTACCACAAAAATCCAGCCAAAGCTGCTGCGGCTGAGCAGGATCAAGCAACATGCTGGCTCGGATATGGCGCGTGGTGACTGAAGGGCATGAACCCAAGCTGATCAAGCCATCGGCGCGGGCTGGCGTGCGGCTTAATCGCCGTTGCGAATGCCAGCGAAAGCCCCATTGATTAAGCGTTTGGTTGCGCCGCAGCTCGCTGTGCCAAGCGGGCAAAGGGTGGCTCATGACAGGCTCCTTGCACGAAAAAACGACTACCCGCATAAGATAGTCGTTGAGTGTGTCAGGGATTGACCTTTACAAACCAATTATTGGCCTTCGCGAGCCATTTCCTCCATTTTTTTACGCAAACTTAAAGGCCGCATATCCGTCCAAACTTGTTTGATATGTTCTAAACATTCAGCTTTTGGGCCAACTTTACCTTCATCGCGCCAGCCAAGTGGGTTTTCACGATCAGCTGGCCAGATCGAATATTGCTCTTCATGATTCACGACAACTTTGTAAATGGTGGTATCTTCTTCATCGTTCCAACCCATGGTCGAGAATCCTCCGTCATAGGCCAACATCACTGTTGGTAAACTTCAACAATTGCAGCGGCTAGGGCGATTGCGAGGATGAGGCTTGCACCACAGATGCTTGTGCTGCAATCTGGCTTTATTTTACCGCATCCCTTCATGGCCTAGCAAGAGCCAAATTTAGGCGTGTCGCGCCAGGACTTGGCGCAACGCTGGTAAGGGCTGTGCTCCAGTGACTTGTTCAACCACTTTGCCACCCTTAAATACCAACAAGGCTGGAATACCTTGGATATTGAAGCGTTGGGCGGTGCGTGGGTTTTCATCAACATTCAATTTAGCAACGACTGCTCGCCCAGCAAATTCTTTGGCTAAGCTTTCGATCGAGGGTGCAATTGCTCGACACGGCCCACACCAAGCCGCCCAAAAATCGACCAACACTGTTTGGCCGCTGCGAATGGTTTGCTCAAAATTGGCATCAGTCAGCGTCAACGGGGTCGAACCACCCGCAACCGCCGTTGCTGGTGTTAGTGGTGTACTGGCTGCATTCGGCAAATTGCCCAAGGCTTGGCCATTGACTAAGGCCTCAAGCACAGGCTGCAATTGCTCTTTGCTTAATCCGCCAACACAACGGCCTTGCACCTCGCCTTGGCGAATAAAGACAGCACTTGGAATTGCGCTAATTGCATAATCCTTGGTCAATTTGGGATTTTCTTCAGGATTGACTTTGACGATCAAGGCGCGACCTTCAAATTGAATTGCCAATAGATTCAGCACTTTATCGAAGGCTTGGCTCTGTGGATCGCTTTTGCTGCTCCACACAACCATCAAGGGATAACCAGTCTTGAGCACACGCTCGAAACTTTGATCGTTGGTATGAATTGGGGTTGAGAATGTCATCGCTGACCTCCTTGGTGTTACTGGTTTGAGTGTAACACGCTGCTATAGCGAGTTGCATTAGCAATCTGTCAATGTTTTGTTTAGAAAATGCTCGGTTGAGTTGCTAATTGTTCAATGATGTTTGGTTCAACTTTGTAGGCATGAAGTTGCTGAGCAAAACTGATTTCATCGCGTATGTCTAGCGATTGGGCTGAGGTTAGGCTATCAGTGCCCAAGCCAACCCGAATGCCCTGTGCAAGCATCTGTTCAAGCGGCATGCGCCCACACAACAGATTGTGATTGGAGCGCGGGCAATGCACCACAGCACAATCATATTTGGCAATTAACGCCAGATCATGGGCATCGACTTGGACAACATGCACCAACACAGGCTGGGCTTCGAGCACCCCCAAGCGTTCGAGATAGGCGATTGGCGAACATTGCGGAGCTTGCCACTCGATATGGGGCGTAATGCGGCGGTTAAGTTCGCGTAATGGGCCAATGCCCTGTTGCAAAAAAGCCACTTCAGCAGGCGATTCGGCGATGTGGATGGCCCAAGGCACAGCTTCAGCCCGACACCAACGCGCCGCAGCCTCGAACAAACTGGGGGCACAACTATAGGGCGCATGAATGCTCAAGCCAATTTTCATGGCGGTTTCTCGTTTGCGCCAGGTGTCGATTTCGCGTTGGGCCGCCCTAAATCGCTCCAGCGCCACGCTTGGATCAAAGCCAAGCACTTCGAGGTAGACCACGCCCGCCAAGCCGCTGCTAAGCAAGGGTTCAATGCTCAATCGCGTGGCTGAGATATCGCCAACTGTGGTAGTTTGGTTTTGCTGGAGTTGTTCGATCGCACTGTGGATGCCACGTTCGAGGGTGGCATTATCAAGCTGCATGCGCCGCGAGAGCATAGTTTGCAGCCACGCACCAAATTCTTGGCCAGTGGGGCAAACCTCGGCCAAGGCGCTAAGTTCTAAGTGGGTATGGGCATTGGTATACATTGAGCACTCCTGCTAAGGCGATTCTGCTCAAATAGTAGCACTAATGCCCACTGATCCAGCTACATCATGCTCATCAACTGCCAAATAATCACGATAAAGGTGATCAAGATGATGCCGCCAATCAGCATCATCAGCAAATTGCTGCGTTGTTGACGGTTGGTATACAAACGCGGAGCAGGTGCTTCGCGAATGGTGTTATCGGCGGGCGGCATGGGCATAGTTGGTGCACTGGTTGGCTCGGGAGCTTTGGCCACGGCGGCTGGCGTTGGTGGCAGTGGTTGCACCCGCCGTTTGGTTGGCTCGGAAGGCGCTTTTTCATATTTAGTTGTGGGGGTTGGCGGCGTTGGTACCGACTCCGCTGGAATCACGTTGGGAATTGGTTGGCTAGCCGTTTTCGGTGCAGTGGGAGTGGTTGGGGTTTTTGGCTCGCTGGCCACAGCTGGCGGCGTTGGGTTCGAAATTGCTGGGGCGCTGGGCGCATTGACCGCTTGATCCAGCACCGGAGTGATTTGGCTGCGCACATATTCACCTGTACCAGTCGATGAAATGCCCAAGGCTGCTTCAAGCGCTTCGGCTAAATCCAAGCCAGTTGGGAAGCGCTCAGCCGGATCTTTGGCCAACATTTTGAGAATTACGGCCTCAAGTTGAGCCGAAATCGCCGGATTGATCGAGCGCGGCGCTTTGGGTGGCTCGGCCATATGCAACATCGCAATCGCCAATGGATCAGAATCGTCAAACGGTACTTGGCCCGTCCAAAGCTCGTACAAAATCACGCCCAAGCTATAGAGGTCGGTTTGGGCCACAACTTTGGCTGATGAAATCGCTTGTTCGGGGGCAACATAATGTGGCGAGCCGAAAATCTCGCCGCGTGTGCCAACTTCGGTCAGTAAGGCCAAACCAAAGTCGGCCAAAATCGCCCGCCCATCTTTGTTGATCATAATATTCGATGGTTTGACATCACGATGGATAACGCCTTTGCTGTGGGCATAATCCAAAGCGGCACAAACCTCACGAATCATGCGGCAGAGCGTGCGTGGAGTCCATTCTTGGGCGCTAGTGCGCACTTGCTCGATCACCTTGTGCAGATTATCGCCCTCGATATACTCCATCACCATATATAACAGGCCATACGAATCGCCATAGTGATAGAGCCGCACAATGTTGGGATGTTCAAGTTGGGCAATCGCCTGGGCTTCGCGATTGAAACGCTCGGCATAGCTTTGATCGTTGCGGAAGGGCGTGTCGATCACTTTGATCGCCACGGTGCGATTGAGCCGTACATCAACCCCACGAAAGATATTGGCCATGCCACCACGGCCTAGCAAGGCTTCAACCCGATAGCCATCAAGATATTGGCCTTCCAAAGGTTTTTCGGGATCGAAGGTTGCAAAGCCTAAAGCTCCTGGCTGCGAAGGTGGTCGCACACCAGGCGCTGTATTAGCAGTGGCCAAAATTTGATGACTGCCGGTGATGCCTAAAGCCTGTTCTAGCGCCGCAATCAGCTCTGCGCCAGTTTGAAAGCGTTCGGCTGGGGCTTTGGCTAAAGCTTGGAGCAACACTGCGGCTGTAGCATTATTCAGCTTAGGGTTTTTCTCTTGGGGTGGTGGTGGCGGCTGAGTAAGATGTTGCAAGGCTACGCTGGTGGCCGAAGGATCATCGAATGGCACCGAGCCAGTCAACAATTCATACAACATCACGCCCAAGGCATATAAATCTGATTGGGGAATCGCATCAGCTGAGCGACGCGCTTGCTCTGGGGCGATATAGTGGGCCGTGCCAAAAACCTCGCCCTGTGAGCCAAGCTGAATATCGAGCGCCAAACCAAAATCCATCAACACTACTCGCTGATCATGAGCCACCATGACATTCGATGGCTTGATATCACGGTGAATTACGCCTTTTTTGTGGGCATAATCGAGCGCACTGGCCAAACTACGGGCAATATGCATCACGGCGCTATGAGGCAAGAGGCTGTTGGTGCTGGTGTATTGGGCTAAAACTTTCGAGAGATCAACGCCATCGATATATTCCATTACAAAATAATAGAGATTATCAGTATCGTCGGCGTAGTAGATTTGTACAATATTTTCGTGCCGCCAAGTGGCGATGGCGCGAGCTTCGCGCACAAACCGCTCGGCATAGCTTGGCACTTGACGATAGCGTCCATCGATCACCTTGATTGCCACAGGCCGATCAAGTTTGACATCATGGCCGACGTAAATCAAGCCCATGCCTCCACGGCCTAGAACGCGGTCGATGCGGAAGTTGGCGAGTTGTTTCCCAATCAGATCATCAGTCATAATGTGCCAAACTTAAATTCAAAAGGTAAAAAGGTTGAAACCGCGAAGGACACGAATGCTATGTTTAGCCACGAATTGCACGAATTACACGAACGAGATGTAAAGCCTTCATCCCTACATTCTTCATAATTCCCGCTGTGCCTCTGCATTAAAGAATTGATCCACAAGGTTTTTTTAGCCACAGATTGGCACAGATTTCTTTGATTATCATCTTATACCAATCGCCTGAGCTCTAGCACCTGACCTCTGCCCCCTAGTTATTGGCGACTATGGCGGCCTTGGGTAATTTTGGTCAATTCACTGATAAAGCGATTAAGACCATTAACATAGCTTTCCAAGTAATCGTTGGCGATCCGACGGGCCAAATCGCGTCGTCCAGCAGTTACAAACAGCCCAACATGCGGGCGAAAGTCGCGCAGCGAAACGTGCATCACCCCATTGGCATCGGTGATGACACCCCAAGCCAAAGTTTTTTTCTCATTATCGTCTTTGGCCGTAATAAATCGTGATAAGGAGCTAGTCTCAGCTACCGCGCCCACATTTGAAAGCACCTCGCGGCCTTTGATCAAATCGTTGAGCACATCGAACTTACCAGGAATCGCATCGAGCAGGCGTTGCAAGGCCATCGGTACGTGGGCCAACAAGCGTAAGGCTCCTGATGAGGTACTTTCGCCTGATTGGGCAATATCTTTAGCGCGGGCTGACACCTCGCCAAAACCAGCAATCGTCGCCAAATAATGCTTTTGAGTCGCCTCGAAGGTATCCCAGACTTCTGCTCGCCACTCTTGCCGTGCTTGATCAAGCAAACTTAATGCGCGTTCATGCAATTTCGTGATTTCAAGTTCTTCTAGCGGAACCTCAAAGGTCATGGGGTGCAGCCGATCGCTGGGATTGGGAATGCTGCCATCAACCGGAATGAGAATTGCTGGGTTAGCCAGTGATTCTTCAAAAGCCGTGATGGTTGCTTCAACCGCTGCTTTGAGATTGGCATCGTTGGATGCTTCTTGCAATGAAGCTTGCAACTCAGGATTGGGCTTGTAGGAAACCGCATGAATTGCGCGGTAGAGCACCAAAATATCGTTAACTGTAATTCGAATTTGGTCGTTGCGCTGCTTGAACAACTTGCGCAATTCCAAAATCTTCTTCAGATCAACCCCGATTGATTCGGCGCTGGCTTCGGACACAATCTTGGGGCTATCGGCAAGAATCTGTTTTTCTTCATCGTTGAGTTCAATATTGGGAGCATATGGCCGCACTGTGCCCGCAACTGGCGCTGGTTGGCCCCGCAAATAGACCGCCCAAGCCAAGGCTTCGAGGGTCATAATTTCGGCGACGGCTGAACCCCAAGCCCCATCGAAGAAAATATGCGATTGATCAAAGACCATACTTGAACCAGTATCGATCAAGGTCAGGCCGTGGTCTCCCAATCCACGTTCGGTCAGGCGTAACTCAGCCAAGGGCAAGTGGCGCGGGCGGCCATCGGCATTAAACCAAATTGGCGCACAGCGCAAGGCCTCAAGCTGTTGGCTAGTTTCAGGGCGCAACTTACCCAAAATGCTGGGCAAGATTGTGCGTTTGGTCGTTGCCAAAGGAATTAATGAAGTTGGAGCATGATTGGCTGGGCTTGCCAACAAGGCGGCAATTTGGCTGCGCACACTGCTTACATCGTTGGGGCGGGTGCTATTGGGCGCACAAGCAGGAATCAAATAATAATGGCCGCGCCAGATCAAGCCAATATGCCAACTTTGGCGTGGCAAAGCTACCATATTTTCGTTGTAGGGGGTGGGATCAAGGTAAGCTGCCAAGGCCATTTGGCGCTGATAGGCTGGCAAGGCAATTTCACGAGCACGCTGAAACTGTTTGCCCCAACGTTCGCGAATTTCTTTGGGCAAATCGCGGGTCGATTCGGCCATAAATTCATCGAATTTGCGTTTGCGATACAGCGCATAATTTTCTTGCGATTGGACATCGGGGCCACGGCCATAGGGGCGTTGGCGCTCCCATTGATTATATAAATCGGCAAATTGACGCGTTTCAGGATTAACCTTGGTCAGATCGCGGAGCAAGGCCAATGAAACTCGCTCACGCCATTCGTTTTCGAGCAGATCGGGATAGCTATGCAAAATGTGAATTGCCGCCATAACCCAAGCGGTCATGCGGTCGATTGGTGGCAAATTAATTTTATGGTCGTTCAGGGTTTCGTCGAAGCCGATGGTTTCGTTGGCATGGCGGGCAGTATCCTCGCGCAAGGCATAGCCCACATAAAACTGCCATGTGCCTTCAGGAAAAGCATCTTGGGGGTCTTTGCCAGCCAATTCGAGCAGCTTTTGGTAGCCCCAAATAACCGCCGCCGGCCCAGCAAAAAAGGTGCTAAACACCGCTTTATCGAGGGCTTGCTCTACCCCACGAAACAGCAAATTTACATCACGCTTAATGACATTGCCTGCTGGACGACGGCCCGTCAACTTCGCCAAGCCACTTAAAATCACCCCGGGGACATTACCAGCAGGCACGACCCGCGAGATTTGGTCAACAACGGCATCGATTTCCGGCAACGACAACCGCGACACCTGACTGATCGAAATCGAATGCGCAATGCTACGCAAATTGTCGGCAGTCAAATGCGAGGCAGCGGTGAACTGTTGCTGCGAATCCATGATACCCCATCCACACCACATGCTCGATAGCGAAAAATTAATGACCTCATGATAGAGGAGCGTGGGCAGCCTGTCAAAATATTAAAATGGGCCTGTTTTGACGCGCTGCGCTGTTGTGCTAATCCTACTATATTTTATCGTTTTTTGAAAGAAGCATGCGGAAGGATGAAGGATGAATTATGAGGGATGAAGAAAAAGATGAAGGATGAATTATGAGGGATGAAATGTAATCATAAAGACGAATGGTTACAATCCCCAAAATGTTCCAATAGCCTAGAGCCTCAACGCTCTGGGCCTCTGGGTTAAAGCTTGCCCCTTGCCCCTGAATCCTGACCCCTTATTCTATGTTCAATGCTCTCTACTTTTGCCTTTCGCTGTGGCTTCTCGTATACTAAACTGCGTTAACAACTATTGACCTAAGCAACTTGTAGGCGGGAGTTTATGCAACCCAATGGAATTCTAACGCTGACAACCGATTTTGGCAGCGTTGATGCGTATAGCGCAGTGCTCAAAGGCGTGATTCTTTCGGTGAATCCCCAGGCAACCATGATCGATGTGACCCATGAAATCGATGCCCAACGGATTGCCCAAGCGGCCTATTTATTGCACACAGGCTATCGCTACTTTCCCGATGGCACTGTTCATTTGGTGATTGTTGATCCAGGTGTGGGCGGTGATCGTAAAGCTGTGGCGTTGTGTTCGCCCCGTTGGGCCTTTGTGGCTCCTGATAATGGTGTGCTTTCGTATGTTTGGAAGGATTTAGTCGCCGAGTTTGGGCGTGAGCAATTACAGTTGATCGAATTAACTGATGATCGCTGGTGGTTGCCCAAGGTCAGTGCTACGTTCCATGGTCGCGATATTTTCGCGCCAGTTGCCGCTCATCTTTCAAAAGGGGTGCAGCCTGAAGAATTGGGCCAACCATTGGCCGAATTGATCGATTTGCCTTTAGCTGAGCCACGCCAACGCCCTGACGATGCTTGGGAAGGCCGAATCATCCACGTTGATAACTTTGGTAATTGTATTACCAATATTACTCGTGATTTTATTGCCCAGCATGGTGGCATCGAGCAAGTTGAAATTGGGATTCTCGATCAGCAAATTGGCCGAATTTGCCGCACCTACGCCGATAGCGAATGGGGCATGGTGATGGCGTTGTTTGGCTCTAGCGAACGGCTCGAATTAGCTGTACGCAATGGCAATGCTGCCCGCATGCTCGGGGTTGGCATCGGCGATAGCCTGCGAATCCGCTTTATCAAAGGATGAATTATGAGGGATGAAGGATGAAGTGATTCAGTTTTTAACCACGAAGGACACGAAGAACACTAAGTTTAGTTCAATCAATAACTAAACTTTCGCAGTAATTAAGGCATATAACTAAGCCTAAATTCGGGTATTTCGCGTTCTTTGTGGTTAGATTTCCTCCTTCATAATTCATCCTTCATCCTTCTAAAAAACTATGTTTGATACACTTAATAGTGAACAACGGGCGGCGGTGATGGCGCAGCTTGGGCCAGTTTTGGTCAAAGCTGGCGCGGGCAGCGGTAAAACTCGCGTGCTGACCTACCGTATTGCCTATTTAATCGATCAGGGCGCTAGCTCCGATTCGATTGTTTCGGTGACCTTTACCAATAAAGCCGCCAGCGAACTCCGTACCCGCTTGCGCGATCTTTTGGGCAAGCGTAGCCGTGGCCTGACTGCCGGAACGTTTCATGCGATTTGTGGCAAATTGCTGCGCCAACATATTAATGGGCGGATTCGTAATTACACCGCCAACTTTACGATTTACGCTGGTGACGAGCAGTTGCAACTGGTGCAACAAGCCATGGATGGCTACACTGGACGCATGCCGCACGATCTTGAAGCGCCGCAAGTGCTGAATTTGATTTCGCGCTTCAAAAGCCGCATGCAGCCGCCAACCCTAGCTCGGCAGATGGCTAGCGATCCTGTCAGCCAATATGCGGCGGCGATTTATCGCACTTATCAACGTCAGCTTGAGCGCTCGAATGCTGTTGATTTCGACGATATGATTGTGCTGACGTACAAGCTGCTGTTTGAGCATCACGATGTGCTCGATGAAGTGCAATCGCGCTGGGCGCATGTGCTGGTCGATGAATATCAAGATACCGATTCGGCCCAATATGCCTTGCTCGAATTGCTTTCGCGGCCAGTTGCTCATCGCCCACGCTCATTGTTTGCGGTTGGCGATGCCCAACAATCGATCTATGGCTTTCGCAATGCCGATTACACGATTATCAATCGTTTTACCCGCGATTTCCCTGAAGCCCAAGTGGTTGAGCTGCTGACTAATTATCGTTCGCGTCAAGAGATTCTTGATGCGGCTTATGCGGTGATGCGCCATTCGGTCGCTGTGCCAGCCTTAACCTTGAAAGCTGCTCGTCGTTCGCCGCCAGTCCCAGCCTTGGTGATTAACGAAGCGGCTGATGATCGCGCTGAAGCCGACGCGATTGCCAAATCGATTGGTAATTTGCTCAGCACAGGTCGCCGCAGCAAAGATATTGCGATTCTCTATCGTTCGCGGCATATGAGCCGTGGACTGGAAACGGCACTGCGCCAAGCGCGGATTCCCTATTCGCTCAAGGGTCAGGCCGGCTTTTACGATCGACGAGTGATTCGCGATGCCTTGGCCTTTTTGCGGATTATTGCTAATCCCAGCGATAGCCTGAGCATGAATCGGATTATCAATGTGCCAGCTCGTGGCATTGGTGCTAGCACGATTGCTCATCTCACCAGCAAAGCTGCTGCACTGGAATTGCCACTTGGCGAGGCCTTGTTGAAGCGTGAAGCATGGGAAGGCTTGAGCGATCGCGCCAGCCAAATGGTCAGCGATTGGGCACGTAAAGTTTATCGTTGGCGTAAATTGGCTAGCGGAAGCTATCCACCCGAGGGCTTATTGCAAACTGTGCTGCAAGAAAGTGGCTACCAAGCCATGATCGAAAAGGATTGGAACGACCCTGAGCGCAGCGATGCCCTAGCCCACCTTGAAGAATTGCGGGTTGCTGCTGGCGAACATACTAGCCTCGTAGCCTTTTTGCAGGAAATTGCCCTGCTGACCAACGTCGAAGACAAGGACGAGCGTGATGCAGTGCAATTATTGACTATCCACGGAGCCAAAGGCTTGGAATGGCCAATTGTCTATGTGGCGGGCTTAGAGGAAGGCACATTGCCGCACGAACGCTCGTTGGTCGAAGCAGGCGGAGTGGAAGAAGAACGGCGTTTATGCTATGTGGCCTTGACCAGAGCAGGCGAACAACTTTACCTTTCGCATGCCAAAAAACGCCAGCGCAACCAGCGCAATCCGTCACGATTCCTTGATGATATTTTGGTTTATGGCCGTGAACGCGCCAAAGCCAAGGCTTTCTAACCGTTCGTTAACCTTCAGGTAAACTTTTGAGCCTACACTCAAAGTGTTAGGATTTTTGAAGCGTAGGAGTGACCCATGAAAGAGTTAATTGCCCAGCTGGTCGAGAAGGCCAACTTAAGCGAAGAGCAAGCCAACAAGGCGGTTGAAGTGGTCAAAGGCTTTTTGGGCGATAAACTGCCGGAAGGTTTGCGCGGTCAAGTCGAGGGCTTTCTAACGGGCGAAAATATTATGGATGTCGCTGATAAAGCTAAAGGTTTACTCGGCGGCTTGTTTGGCAAAGACAAAGCCTAGCACCACAAGAGTCTATCCCATCGATCAAGAGCAGCCAAGCTTGGCTGCTCTTTTTGGTGTATCAGCATATGTCCAAAATTTGATACAATAGCAACACTGTGTGGCAAAAGGAACGTGATCTATGCAAAGCACCCGCATTGTTGACCCCGATCAACTGCCTGATCATCTACGTTTAGGGCGTTATCTGGGCTTAACTGCCATCGCGATTTACGTTGGGCTATTTACAGGGGCTGGCCTGACTGTAATGATTCCCGATGCCTCGGATTTTATTATGCAATCAAAAATTCCGCTCAGCGGTTTTGCGGTGCTGGTGCAAGGGTTGTTTTTCATCGCAGCTCGCTTTTTTGCCCGCCGCAATGAGATCAATCGTAGTATTTATCTTATGATGCTTGGCTGTACCTTGTTGCCAATGACGATTACCTTTTTCAATCCAATTGAATGGCCACTCAGTGTTTTGTATGTTTTTTTGATGTTGATTATTGCAGTTCAATTTGTTAATAGCTATAACCTCAAGCGGATTAGTATTGTGGCTTGGCTTTCAATTTTTGTGATTGTATTTTTTGGCTTTCTCTTCAATGATCAATATAACTATCCAAAAATCAATGTACTGTTGATTATGATTACCTCTGGTGCACCAATCGTCACCATGATTATTTCAATTTTGTTTAGTTTTCATCGCCGCTTGAATTTAACCTTGCGTGAAGTCAAACGGATTAATTATTCGCTAGAAGAATCGCGCGATTCGTTAGAACAACAGGTTGAGCAGCGCACCCAGCAATTGCAACAGACGCTCGGCGAATTACAGCAACGCAACCAAGAGCAAGCGGCCTATGTTACCCAAATCGAGCAACAACGCCAAACCATTCGCGAATTAAGCGTGCCAGTGTTGCCAGTTAGCCGCGATACCTTGGTGCTGCCAATTGTCGGTACTGTTGAAAACGAACGTTTACGCGATTTACAGGCGATTGCCTTAGGCGAAATTCAACGCCGTCGTGCGCAACGCTTGTTGCTCGATGTCACAGGGCTTTCGTGGTTTGATAATGATGTGGCGGCTGGATTATTGCGATTGATCGATGCCGCTCAATTACTCGGAGCCAAAGTTGCCTTGATTGGGGTGCGACCTGAAGTGGCCCAAGCCTTGGTCAATTTGGGCATCGTATTTGATAATGTGGCGATCTATCGCGATTTACAATCGGCATTGAACTAGGGAAAAGGCCGAATTGCCCCCACATAGCGGCTGCTCCAATAGCTGTTGGATAAATCGGAAACTCGAATGCCTAAGCTCTCGGAGAGTGCCTGAATCACTTTGCCATTGCCTGCATAAATGCCCACATGGCTCACGCCTTTTTTATAGGTATTTTTGAAAAAAACAATATCGCCAGGCACTAAATCGCGGCGGCTGGCAACTTTCTCACCATAGCCACCTGTCCATTGTTCGGCGGCACTATGCGGCATGTCGATGCCCAATTTGCCATAAACATACAGTACCAAGCCCGAGCAATCGAAACCACCGCGTGGAGTTTCGCCACCCCAAACGTAGGGATAGCCCACATATTTGCGAGCCAAACGTACCGCCTCAAGCGCATTGGGCGAGGCACTCAACGTTGGCACACGCCGCAAAATATAGGCATCGGCTTGCAATAATTCAGCTGCAACCCAACCCTCAGTGCCATTGTTGGTGCGCACATTGAACCAACCCTCACGCTGTTGCAACAAATTGACTTGGCCATGTTCAGCGGCCAAGGTTGTGATAATTTCAGCTTCAGTTTGCGGCTCGGCCCGAACATTCGCCCGCTCAACCGTTAATCCAGCGATTAAAGCTGGGTTTGGATCGGCATGCAGATTGACTTGGGGCAGGGCTTGAGCCGAGCTGGCCAAGGCCACATAACTATCATCAACCCAACCTAGCGCTCGTTGGGGCGTTACAACTTGCAGCCAGCCCTCAAAACGCCCAACCACTGTCAACGGCGTAGTGTTGAGCAAAATCGCCATGGGCAAATAATCAACGCTCGGGCCATCGCGCAAATTCAATTCCTCACTCGCAACCAAACCAGCAATCGTCGTGGTAAACACCGTATCAGCTGAAATCGAATCATAGAACAGCACACTAGCAGTTAACGGCAAGGTTTCAGGGATGTTTAAGGCCTGGGCTTCGAGTTCGGGGTTTAAGACGGGGGCTTGCCAATCGGCAGGAATTGGCGCATCGAGGGTTGCGCCGACGCGTACAATTTGCGGTGTGGTCGTTGCTCCAATTGGCGTGGGTGAGGTTGTAGGAAACGTCCACCAAAGCAGCAACGGCACAGTTAACCCAGCGCCAAGCAATAACCCAGCGATCTGCAAGCGCCGACGATCCCGTGCTAGGATTGGCAATCGGGGCATATTGACGAATCCTTGTTATTCAAAAATGATTCCATAGGCTTGATTCAGTTGCTGCAAAGTGGCAGCAGGCAGGGGCAAGCCAAATTCTTGAAGGGCATGGCTGAAATCATTGAAATAATATTCGAAACCTGCCGGAGCCGCAACTATTAATGCCACACAGGGACTCGTTCCAAGTGTGCGGAATGAATGCGGCACGCCCATTGGCAGCGTAACGGTTGCCCCCGTCTCAGCAACAATCGTCTCGCCATTGATCCTAAACTCAAAAACCCCCGCTTGGATAATAAAGGTTTTATCTTCGCGGGTATGAATATGCTGCATCACATCAGTTCCAGGCAAACTGGTATATTCAAATAAAGAAAACGCTCCATCGGTATCTGAGCCAGTTAATTTGATCGCGACTTGGCTATGCTGGGTGTTTAACATGGGGCTTGCCAATACCGTGGTATGATCGGTCAACTGTAACATAGGCGACCTCCGCTGATTAGCTTAATTATAGACGCTGGCTTTGGCCCTGGCTATGGAGCTTTTATGGGATTTGAAACTAATACTATTCGTTTTCTTTTGGAAGCCCGAAGTACTGGGGTGCAGTTCAAACAGAGTTTAACCCTAGGCCGTCAGGGTATGCACCTTGGGGTTTATGATCTTCAACACGTTTTTGCTGAAACAGGGGAGACCCTGCCTACGATTGTGGCCCAAACGCTTACCCGCGATGCAGTTGATGGTGAGCCAATGTTTGCTGAGCCATTGTTGCATTACCTAGGGGCGACGACCGCCGATTCAATTGATTTCTCGGATTATGAAGCAGCGACCATCTTGCACGATCTCAATCATCCCATCCCAGCCGAACTCCACGGGCGCTTTAGTTGTGTGATTGATGGCGGCACGCTTGAGCATATTTTCAATCTACCAATCGCCTTGCAAAATAGCCTCAATCTGGTGGCTGAGGGTGGCCATTTTCTGGCAATTACGCCCTGTAACAATATGGCAGGGCATGGCTTTTATCAATTTTCACCAGAGTTATTTTGGCGGATTCTCACGCCTGAAAATGGCTATCAGCTTGAAAAAATGTATGTTTTTGAGATGTATCCGCATGCACCGTGGTATCGCGTGCATGACCCTAAAGTGGTTGGTGGTCGGGTAACTTTGCAGAATCGTCGGCCTGCTTTTTTACTAGTTCAGGCTAAACGCACCAGTCCTACCCCAATTGTCCAACTTAAAGTTCAGCAAAGCGATTATGTGAGTGTCTGGCAAGCGGGGGTTGGCGCTCAGCGGCGCTCATTGATTAAACGCGTCGCGGCCCCAATTCGCCGCCGTTTACCAACCAAACTCAAAATTGGCTTACGAGCGCTTAGTTTTCGGCTCAAAGATGCGTTAAGTTTGATCCGCTCGCCCTATCGCGCAACGTATTACGATCGTTATAAGTAATGCTTAATGCGCAAGGCTCATGGATTAGGGCGATTCTTTTCTGCCTAATCCATGAGCCTTGCCGTCGATTTAGCCGCGTTCGTCTTTGCCAGTTTCTAGATCGCCAGTGGCAACCATTAAGCCAAGCCAGAGGCCACGCGCAAAGCGATAGAAGATGATATGGAAAATTGACATAACCAGTAATAATGCCAATAAGCCTTGCATCAACTGATCGCTCGCATAAATGACTAAGAAAATGCCACCAATAAAGCCCAAAAAGATCGTCAAGACAATATTGATGCCCATTGCCCCAGTGCTTTGGTTGCCAGTGGCTTCGTAGCCAACCCCACAAGCGCTACAGGTTGGGTGAATATCGTAATAGCTGCGAAAAAGCTTACCCTTGCCACACAAGGGGCAACGCCCGATAAAGCCACGCAGCATTGCCAAGAGAAAATTACCCATGATAGTCCTTAATGATCTGACGACGCTGCCAGATCGTCCTCTGCTAAAGCTCCGCTGCGAGGGTTCAACCCATTCAGCTGCGAGCAAATCGATAACCATAGTTGCAAACCAAGCTGATACTCCCTAGCATACCTGATTCTGTTGGTTTGTCTATCGAGTTTAGAGTGGAGAGATTAATCGTTGAACCACGAAGAGCACAAAGAGCACGAAGGGCTGAAACTGCAAGGGTTGAAACCGCGAAGCGCACGAAGAACGCGAAAGCTTATTTTTAGCCACAGATTCACCCAGATTTGTTTGATTATGGTTCTGCTTCCTCATTCCTTATCTTTTGGAGCTCTGCGCCTCTGCGTTCACATCCTGACCTCTGACTCCTAGCCCCTGACCCCTATAATCTCTGTTTAAATCGCTGCTTCAACCCAGTAATCCGCTGCCCGCTGCGGCGTTGGGCAATTGCAAATTCGACCGCCTGCCAATCGCCAGTCAGAATGACCAATTGACGAGCGCGGGTGATGGCGGTATAGAGCAATGGTCGATTGAGCAGCGCATTGTAATAGCGCAGCATGGGCACAATCACCACGGGGTACTCGGAGCCTTGGGCTTTATGCACACTGATCGCATAGGCCAACGCTACTTCATCAAATTCATTCCATTGATAGACGACGCTGCGGGTATCATCAAAATAGACGCTGACCGTGCGTTCTTCGAGATCAATTGTTTGAATCAAGCCTAAATCGCCGTTGCTCACATCGAGATCGTAATTGTTGCGGGTTTGAATCACTCGATCGCCTTCACGAAAAAGCGTGCCTGCAATCGTTGTTTCTTGGCGCTTTGGGCTGGGTGGATTGAGCGCTGCTTGGAGTTGGCTGTTTAATTCAAGCACGCCAGCCGCACCGCGATGGGTTGCCGCCAAAACCTGAATATCGCGCAAGGGATCAAATTGGGGAAACTGGCGCGGAATACGGGTGGTCAATAACTCGACAATCATCGCGCTACATTCAGCAGGGTTACTACGTGGAAACCAATAGAAATCGCCTTGATTGACGCTAGGTGATTGACCTT
Organism: Herpetosiphon gulosus; assembly: GCF_039545135.1. Taxonomy (NCBI): domain Bacteria; kingdom Bacillati; phylum Chloroflexota; class Chloroflexia; order Herpetosiphonales; family Herpetosiphonaceae; genus Herpetosiphon; species Herpetosiphon gulosus. Next base: position 270,722 of record NZ_BAABRU010000001.1, read on the forward strand.
GGTTGATCGCATGAGCATTGGTGATGATCTGGCTATCGGCGGCTTGGCGAAAAATTGTATCCAAATGCACGGTCGTGATGCTGTTGCTGGCCAACAAATCGCGTAATACGGCTCCTGGCCCAACTGCTGGCAGTTGATCAGGGTCGCCCACCAAGAGCAAATGGGTGGTCGGAGCCAAAGCCTTGACCATATGATGCGCCAGCAAAATATCGAGCATTGAGGTTTCGTCAATCACGACCAAATCGGCGGCGAGTTGGTTATGCTCGTTGCGACCCCAGCGATCGTTGCCAGCCCCACCGCTATATTCGAGGGTGCGATGAATGGTCGCGGCTGGATGATCGGTGGTTTCGGCCAGCCGCCGTGCTGCACGTCCGGTTGGGGCAGCCAAAATTGTGCGCAGCCCGACCTGTTGCAGCAAGGCCAAAATTGCCCGTACCGTGGTGGTTTTGCCAGTGCCGGGTCCGCCAGTGAGCAACACTACTTTTGAGCGGAGCACGGCTAGTACAGCTTCGGCTTGGCGTTGGCTCAAATCGAAACTAGCATTATGCAATTGACGCATAATAATTGGATCGCTTTGCTGCTTGAAACGCAATTGAATCGCGCTGGGGAGGTTTTGCAAGCGCTGGAGGTTATGCGCCAACTCGGTTTCAGCATGATAATAGGCTGGTAAGTAGACTAAATCGCCATCAAGCACCAACAAAACTGCTTCGGTTGCCACCGCTAATTGTTCGGCGATTAGCTTGCGTGGTAATTCTAGAATGGTTTGAGTTTGCTCGATTAACTCGGCCTGTGGCAAGGCGCAATGGCCTTCGGTATTGGCGACAGTGCTGAGGGTATAGCGCAAGCCTGCAATTACTCGACTAGGAGCATCACGCGCTACGCCCAAGGCTTGGGCAATTTGGTCGGCTGTTGGAAAACCAATCCCTTCAATTTCTAAGGCGAGGCGATAGGGGTCGTGTTGCACAATCTGGCTGGCCTGCTCGCCATAATGTCGAAAAATCCGTAAGGCTAAACCAGTCGTCAGCCCAACTGCTTGGCCTAATTCCAGCAAAGCTTTGATTGAGCGTTGTTCCTGCCACGCAGCGATAATGGCAGCGATTTTCTTGGTGCCTAAACCTTTGACTTCCCGCAGCCGCTCGGGCGTTTGATCAAGCACATCAAGCGTGGTTTCGCCAAAGGTATCAGCGATGCGTTGGGCATTGACTGGGCCAATGCCTGGCAACAAGCCCGAAGCTAAATAGCGCACGATACTTTCGTTGCCAGTTGGGCGAGCAGTTTGATAGCTGGTAACCTCAAATTGTCGTCCATGAGTCCGATGTTCGATCCATTGACCTGCGAGTTGCAAGCTTTCGCCAACTTGCACATCGGGCAAGCGCCCAACAATCGTGATCACGCTGCGCTGACCTTGGGCTTTCAAACGCGCCACGGTATAGCCCGTTTCATCCGAGCGATAGGTGATGCGTTCTAAACTGCCTGTTAGTTGATCCATAGTTAAGTCAGAAGGCAAAAATCAAAAGTCAATACTTGTAATATTATCCCAATCGGTACCTATGGTGTCAACTGCATAGATCGAATCTCAGTCTAAACAACGAAGAGGTCGAGGATCAACTGATCCCCGACCTCTTAACTGGCCCTTCGTTCTAAATTCGGCGTTGCTTGCGTTTACGGGCTGCTTGAATGATCACGATTACCGAAATGATGACCATTACCACCAATAGCCCCGCAATAGCATACAAAATCCATTGGGGCTTTGCGGGTGGTATAACTTCACGATAAATCGGATCATCTTGATTTTCGCCAAGGGCATCGTTGGCAATCCCAGCAGTATCGCCAGTGACCGTCGGATCTTCGACGCTGATTTGTTGATCGTTGACGATTGCCAAGCTGCCGTTGAGCCGCGTGCGCAGGCGCGAAGTCGTCAAGGCATTGCCCGACCATTGCACGCCTTGGTCAGTACTACCGAGCACCGCCAAAATGCTGCGCTGCTCGTTCCATGGCGAACGCATAAATTCCAAGTAGCCAAGGCTCAATTCGGGCGGAATCCGATAGACCACCCGACTATTGCCAAGGGTTGGGTGCTTGCTACCTTGAGCAAATGGCGCAGGAATAATCGGCTGTAAGGCTGGATCTTGCAAAATAGCATGATCAGGCGCTTGACCAACCAAAATCAAGTCATGATTCGCTTGGACGCTGGTAACTTGCTCGGGATTGACCGCGCGTAATTCGATAAACGCTGGGTCAAGGCTATCTCCCAAGGCTGTGGCTAGTTGACCTGCAACCGTCCAGCTAGCTGGGTCATCGCTTGGCACAACAAAGGCCAAATTTTTCAAGGTATTGCTGATCGTCAATGGCTCAAGGAAGGTAGCCAAATTGCGCAACACCACCGAACGCCCACGGGTGGCCCGAACCGGAATCCCAATCATCGAATCTGCTCGTAGCGTGTACCAAATCCCGGCAAGGTTGGGATCAACACAAGGCGTATTGGGAATTAAGTTGGCGCTGATCGTGATCCGGTTGCGGCCAACATTCAAGTTGCCACGCGCAATCGGCACGCGGCCAACCCCATTTTGGGCGGTAGTATCGTCGAAGCGAATCGAGCCTGCTGGCCGATCGTTGACGCGCACCATCATCGCCGAAACTGAATAATCGAGCAATGCTGAGTGGGCGAAATGAACTTCGATATAGCCATCGTCGTTCATCTCATAGCCGCTGGGCATATCGACATTCAGTTCAAAGGTATGCCCACCAATCCCAAATTCCGAAACCGTTTCGAAGCCAAGGCTACGGAAGCTGCGTTCGACGGTCAAGCCAGTGCTTGGCACATCGGTAATTTGCAAATTCAAGGTTTTGGTGAGCACTTCGGGCGAATTAACTTCGGCGACTACGGCAATTGAAGGCTCGCTGCTAGCGCGAACATTGCCGGTGCTAAATGCCTTGGCCGCTTTGATCACGCCTTCGTCATCGTTGCCGCTGAGCGCTAAAACCACCCGTTGTTGGTTCCAAGGCGAGGTTGCCATTTGAATAATGCCGTCGGCGGCTTGGGCTTCGCTTAGATTAAAGCCTTCGGCTCCACTGCCCTCAGCAAAATCTACAGCATCCAAATTCTCGAAATTGGCGGCTTGGCCCACGAAAATCAAGTGTGATTCGGTGCGCAAGGTTGGTGAAAGCACACTTTCGGCAATCAACGGCACTTGAATTCGGCTTGAGGTAATGCTGCCAACTTTGGCGGCCACAATCAAGCCTGCTTCAAGCTCGGCGGCGCTGGCGTTGTTGGGCACAATAATCGTGGCAACATCTGGCTCAAGCGGCGAATCTTGAAAGATTGGGCGGGGCAGTTGTTTAACATCAGTTGAAAGTGTGCCCAAGGTGTGCGGCAATTTGAGCGATGAGGTTGCCCGAATGATCACGCTGGTTTGGCTATCGTTGCCACAATTCAAGCCAGCATCGAGCAAAATGCCCAAGGTATGAGCGCCATCGATGCGGGTTGAGGTATAGGCAGTTTGCGAAATGGGGATGGTTACTTGGCGTGGGCCTGAGCGATCTAAGAAAATTCGTTCAAGCTGCACGTTGTTAAATTGCACATCCATTGAGCCAGCAAAAAACTGGACGTTTTCTTCGCTGCTGACGGCGCTGCCTGAAACGAAGGTTTCAAAATCGAGCGTAATCGCTGCGCCTGGCTCTAATTTCCAAGTATTTGGCAGGCGAATGTTGATATAACGGGCATTAAATGGCCCTTCCATCGAATCTTCGCGAGCGCCAAGCTGAGCAAAGGTCACAGTATCGCTATCGGTAACCACAGGCGTAACCGTTGCTTGGTTAAGCGGGGCTGCCGAAGTTGTTGCTGGAATGGGATTAAGGCTGGTGCGAGCAGCCTGTGAAACCATTGGCAAGCTGGCAAAAAGACCCAGCGCCACGGAAAAAAGCAGAAAAACGCGCACTAAACGAACCATGCGAACTCCTTGCGAGACAATAGGCCAGCGTAACGCGCTGTTACGCTGGCAGTGTTGGTGGCACGTCGATTATTTGCCGTAACGTTCGTACCACATGCTGAACATGAGTAAATTCCAGATTTGGCGGCTATAGTCGTGCCGCCCCGCCCAGTGATCACTCAGCATTGTTGCAATATATTGTGGGTTGAAGAAACCTTGTTCGGTCAAGGCCTCAACTGAGAGTTTTTGATTGACCAATGGCCGTAGATCGGTTTTGAGCCATTGGGGAATTGGCACGCTAAACCCAGCTTTGCGCCGCTCTAAAATTTGGGCTGGCAGCACTTTGGCGGCCACCCGCTTGAGCAAATATTTGAGCTTCATACCATTAATTTTGGTATGACTGGGCAATTTAGCCATCCACTCGACCAAACGCGTATCGAGTAACGGCACACGCACTTCCAGCGAATGGGCCATGCTCATCCGATCGACTTTGACCAACATATCGTCGGCCAATTGCACTTTGGAATCGACATAGAGCAAGCGATTGAGCACATCGTCGGCATTGTAGGCATCGTAATAGCCTTGTAACAGATCAACCGTTGGCCGCTGCTTGGTCAAAATTGCCGAGCCAGCGTACAACTGCTCTTTCATCGATTCGCTCATAAAGGCTTTCCATGCGGCATGGGCTGGCAATGGGGCAAGCATCCCGCCCTGCACAAAGCGCTTGGCCTTGAAATCGAAGCTGACTTTGCCATCGGATGTGGGCAACATATTGACCAAGTTTGGCACTAAACCACCGCCAATTGCTTGGGGCAAACGCCGATACAGCGCAGCAATTTTATCAGCTTGATAAGTGGCATAGCCGCCAAACACCTCATCGCCACCATCGCCACTCAGCGCTACTTTGACATGCTGGCGGGCCAATTCGCTGACTGCATACACTGCCACCGACGACGAATCGGCAAATGGCTCATCAAAATACTTGACCATGGCATCAACCGTGGCCTGCGCATCAGGATTCATGATAATTTCGTGGTGATCGGTGCGGAAGCGCTCGGCGACAATTCGCGCATACGGCGATTCGTCATAGGATTTTTCGGCAAAGCCCACCGAGAAGGTTTTAACTGGCTGGTTGGTGACTTCGCTCATCAAGGCCACCACTAAACTTGAATCGACTCCACCGCTGAGAAACGCGCCCAAGGGCACATCGCTAATCAGTTGATCTTGCACAACCGTGCGCAACAGATTCAGTAAGTCGGTTTCAACATCATTGGTGATTTTGAAGTGCGGCGAAACCATCCGTGGAATATCCCAATATTGCTTAATTTCGACGGCATTGGTTGCAGCTTCGTAGGTCAGCATATGGCCAGGTTGAAGCTTTTTGATCGCCTTGAAAATCGTGTTTGGGCCAGGCACATAATTTAGCGAAAGATAATCGTGCAAGCCAATTGGATCGATTTCGCGGCTAATGCCAGTATCGAGCATAGCCTTGATTTCCGAGCCAAAGACCAAGCGATCACCTAAATTAGCATAATAGACTGGCTTGATGCCAACGTGATCACGGGCAATTACCAAGCGCTGGCGACGATCGTCCCAAATCGCGCAGGCAAACATCCCATTGAGATGTTTGGGAAATTCATCGCCAATTTCTTCGTACAAATGCACGATGGTTTCAGTATCGGAGTGGGTTTCAAATTTATGACCAGCTTTTTCCAAGCGTGGGCGCAACTCGGTAAAGTTGTAAACCTCGCCGTTATAGACGATCCAGATCGAGCCATCTTCGTTGGCGATGGGCATTTTGCCGCCTGCAACGTCGATAATCGAAAGCCGGACTGAGCCAAGCCCGACTGGGCCATTGAGATAAAAGCCATTTTGATCTGGCCCGCGATGATGGATATTGTCGCACAGTGCTTCGAGCAAGGGTCGCTCGGCTGTACGGCTGCGATCAAAATAGACAATGCCACAAATACCACACATAGGATCACCTCAGTTCATGCGCCAACAACAGTCGAAGTTAGTTCGTGCGCCGCCCCACTCGCTGCCATAGCGTGGTTTGTCGTCGTCGGACAAAGCGATATAGGCCAATTAAGCCAGCCCAATTGCTATTGACTAGGAAAGTTGGAATGTAAACCAGCTTGCCGAGTTTACTATTTGAGTCAACTCGGCCACCAAGCCACGCCATGATGTAGAACACAATTTGAAAGATTAACAACAGCCAATTAAAAGGCGCTGCTAAACGTAGTAGTTTATGCGATTTTGCCTTACTTGGCGAGAGCACCGCCAGAATGTTCATCACCAATGCCCCAACCATATTCACCGCCACCAAGGTGCGCAAGGTTTGGTGCGAGAGCAATTGCCACAAGGCGAGTGGGCGGCGGAAAGGCCACAAACTACGAGCATAGGTAATTGCTTGATAGCGCCCAGCGAAAATTCGAGCACGGCGGGCAATTTCATCCTGCGCCGATTGCGAAACGCGTTCATGTGAGCGAGCCTGTGGCGCATAGTGAATCCGAAAGCCCCGCGCGATGATCCGCATGCCCATATGGGTGTCGTCATTGATAATTTCATCAGGCGGCGATTCAAATAAATCGCTGCGAATCGCCAGCACTTCGCCAGCAACGGCGGTGCAGCCAGCCAATTTGCTCTCTTGCTTTTTGACAAACGACTCGTAGCGCCAATACAGCCCTTCGGATTCGCCCAAAGCACCGTCGCCCTTTTCGATCACCTTCGCGCCCGAAACTGCGCCAACATCGGCATCGGCAAATGGCGCAACCAGTTCGCGAATCACATTGGCATCATAGCGATTATTGGCATCAGAAAAGACAATAATTTCGCCACGTACAAATGGAATCGCCCGATTGATCGCTGCCATTTTGCCGCGTCGTGGTGCTTCATACAGCAATTCCACGCCGCGATCGGCATATTGCTGCACAATTTCGGGCGTGCGGTCGCTTGAGCCATCGGCAATAATTAATAGTTGCAATTGCTCACGCGGATAATCCAAGGCCAGCGAGTTTTCAATTTTGCGAGCGATTTCAGCCTCTTCGTTGTAGGCCGCAATCAGCAAGGTAACTGCTGGCTCAGCGTGCGGATACGGCCCGCGCTCACGGCGAAAGCGTGCTAGTAAAGTCAAGAGCGCTGGATAACCAGCATAAGTATAGATGACGCTGCCTGCAAACAGCCAAAATAACGCCGCAATCATTGAGTATTCCTTAATCACTATTGATCCATCCCTCACCCCCGCCCCTCGCCCACTGCGGCGGACGAGGGGAGTTCACTATTCATGATTCCCCCTCTCCTCGCTGGGCGGGAGAGGGGGCTAGGGGGTGAGGGAACGTAAATATTTGCCAAGCGCCCAACCGTAACCTCTATACCCTTCATCCCTCATCCTTCATCCCTTCAAAGGCTCTGCGTCTCTGCGTTAAAGCAAGACTACTCTCTGCTCCCCGAACCCTAGCCCCTGAACCCTCGCTCCTATGTTCTTAACTTGGCTATATTTTCATACAAACCACGCAACTGCTTGGCAATCACGCTCAGGGCAAACTCTTGCTGCACCCGTTGGCGAGCAGCTTGGCCCATGCGCTGGCGCGAGGCTTGATCGCCTAAAACTGCCAACAAAGCTTGTTCAAGCGCTGGCTGATCGTCGGGTGGAATCACCAAGCCATGCACGCCATCGTCAATCGCATCGCGTGCCCCACCAACATCAGTGATGACGACCGCCAATTCGCTGGCCATAGCTTCGAGCATCGCCACCGAAAAGCCTTCAGCAATCGACGGCAGCACAAACACATCGGCGGCTTGCAAATACGGTGGCACGTTATGCACTGCCCCACCAAAAATTATTCCAGCGCTGGTTTTGGCTTTGAGATTGGCTTCTTCTGGCCCCTGCCCCAAAATCAACAAGCTCGCGTCGGGATGTTTGGCGCGAATCGCTGGCCAAGCTTCAACCAAATAGCGTACCCGTTTTTCCTCGGATAGTCGCCCTGCATACAACGTTATTGTGCCTTCGGTTGGCAAATTTAATTCACGGCGTAGGGCCGTTTTGGCTTCGCCAGCGATTGGGCAATATTTTTCAGGATCAACCCCGTTGGGTACATAATGCCGCCGTTTAGCCTCAATGCCCAAAATCTGATCAAATTCTTGATCGATTTCACGGCTGATTGTAAAAAAGGCATCGGCGGTTTTGGTAATGCGCTCCAAGCGACCTTTACCAAATGGGCGTTGTTGCATGCGCAGTACATCGCCAAGTGGCCCAGAACGGTGGGCGGTCACGGCATAAGGCAGGCCCAAAGCTTGTTTGGCGGCGATCGCAGTGGTGGCTGGCGAAAACATTTCATGAGCATGCACCAAATTTGGCTTCAAACGCCAGAGCAAGGGAATCGCCGCCGCTGTGAAAACCAAGGCCGCAGTTGGCACAGGCCCAGGAATTGGTAAGCGATGGACTGGCACATGTTCGATCAGTTCGAAGGGCTTGAAGCCAGCATATCGCCGCGTCAGCACGCTAATTGCCACGCCTTCAGCTGCCAGAAAAGGAGCCAAAGCCGCAAGTTGGCGTTCAGCGCCGCCGATGCGCGGAAAATAGCCTTGGATGATCATGGCTACATGTAACGTGTCGTTCATGCTGAAACAGCCTCACGCTGGTCAACGCCCTCGTGGGCGGCGGTATACAAGCTTAATAATTGATCAACCCAGGCACTAGGGCTATGGTATTGCTCGATAATCTGTTGAGCCGCCTGTTGCATCGCTTGGATCTGGCTTGGCTCACTCAAAACTTGGTTGATCGCGGCGGCCAAGGCCTGATGATCATTCGGTGCAACCGTAATGCCTGCTTGTTCACGCACCACATGTGGCACGTCGCCAACTTTGGTGGCAATAATCGGCAGGCCTGCGGCCATGGCTTCGAGCACGGCGATTGGCAAACCCTCATTGGCCGATGAGTTTACAAACAAATCAGCGCTACGCAACAACACCGGAATATCATCGCGCGCGCCAAGCAAATTGACCACTGCATGCAATTGGTGTTTATTTATTTTGGCTTCGATTTTGGGCCGTTGATCGCCTTCGCCAGCCAAAACCAAACGGGCTTGCGGATGTTGAGCATGCACCAAGGCAAAAGCATCGATCAGAGTTGGCAGATCTTTGATCGCCGCAAAACGCCCAACGTTGATCAACATGGTCAAATCAGCATCGCCCAAAACAGCTTCACGAGTGGTTTGGCGTTGCTCAGGGCTAATTTCAGGCACAGCTACCACGGCATTATGCACCACATGCAGCTGGCGATTGGGCATAATTGGCTGGTAGGCATCGCGAGTGGTATAGCCAACCGCGATAATTTGCTGCGCCAAACGCCGCACCACTTGGGCCTCAAACTGCTGTTGGCGATTAGCAATTGATGGATCGAAGCCCGCTAGGTGCATCGTCGCCACCACGGGAATATTGGCCAAACGTGCTGCCAAAATGCCTACGACGTTGCCATAGGTCAAATGCGTATGCACCACACTAACCTGATTGCGGCGCAGCCAGCGGGTTAATTGCCAGATCCGTTTGGGTGCAAGCATTTTGGGCGCAGCCAAACGCAGCACTTCAACGCCCAAACTATTCAGCCGTTCAACCAAATTGCTGCCGCGATCTTCGCTTTTGAGGCAAACAACAGTGGTTTTAATTCCACGGCGTTGAGCTTCGATCGCGAAGGTTACCAGCAATTGTTGCGCTCCACCACGATAGAGCGAATCGATCACCTGAACAACGTGCATATTATCTCCGTGCCACCGCACCACGTAAGGTTTGGCCTGCTTGGGTCAGAACTTCGCGCTGACCAAACCATAAAGTTCCAGCATAGGAGCCGATGCCTACCACTACTGCCGCCAAGAGTTGCAGCCATGCAGGGGTATTTTGCAAGGCCAGCAGGGTCAACATCAAACAAATACTCATCACTGTGCCAGCAATTGCGGCTGGTTGGAAGGCGCTCAAAATTCGGCGAATTGGCATATTCAGTACTTTGGCGGCAACCACCAAATTGAGTGTGCTGCCCAAAAATGCCACAATTGCATGGGTAATGCCGACCGCCTGCAACGATTTGAATTGGGCAGCGGCAAACCACAAGGCTGGCACCAACACAATCAAACGAGCGATTGAAAGCTTGGTCAAAATGCTGGTGCGATTTTGGGCTTTGTAGACATCGCCAACGTTGTAGCCCAGCGAAAGAAACAGCGTGTAAATCGCAATTGTGCGCATAATTGGCACAGTTTCAATCCATTTTACGCTCAGCAAGGTCAAAACAAACGGCTCAGCCGTAATTGCAATCCCCAATGAAAGCGGCACAGTTACCAAGGCCACATAACGCGAAGCAATAAAAAAGCCCTGTTGCAAACCAGCAGGATCATCGCGCAAACGACTGTACAAGGGATACAGCACATTGGCCAAAGCAACACAAACCTGCATCACCATCAAGTCAGGGAAGCGAAAGCCGTTGGTATACACCCCCAGATTTTCCTCGCCAAGATAGCGCCCAACCAGCAGATAATCGGTTTGCGCCAAGATCACTGATAGCCCATTAACCGCCACAATATTACTGCCGAAGCTCAAAAGTGGCTTAATCACCGTGCGATCCAGTTTGAAGCTAGGCCGCCATGGATTGACCATCCAATAGGCGATCACGCCACAGGCCGAGCCGCCCAATTGACCCCAAACCAAGCTCCAAGCGCCCATGCCCGCCAGGGCACAGCCAATCGAAATCGCGCCTTTGCTGCTGACCTGAATCAGATCGGGGATGAAGCGCTTTTTGAATTGCATGCGCTTGCGCAACAGAGCATCGTGAATATTGCGCATGGCAAATAAGGGAAAACTCAAGCCCAACGCCCGAATGATCGGAATCACATTAGGATTATTTTGCAAGAAATAGGTGGCAACTAAGGGCGCTGCCAACCATGTGATACTAAAGAGCGTCAAGGCGATTCCACAGCCAAGCCAAAAAGCGGTATTGGCAGCATCCTCACCTTCACGATAAATCACTGCCGAGCCAATCCCGAGATCTTGCATCACTTCAAGAAAGGCGATCACCGTCAAGCCCATGCCGACCAAGCCATATTCAGCTTTGGTCACGAAATAAGCCAAAATCACCGTGGTGATAAAGATCAGAATTTTGCCGCCATAGGTGGCGGCATACGACCATAAGGTATTACGAGCCGCGCTCTGGACAATCGTTTCAGGCTGTTTCGCCATTTGGTAGCGCCTCGCGATACTCTTCATAAGCTTTATTGGCAACATTGGGAATCGCATAGGCGATGGCGATCAGAATCCAGAAAAAGCGTGGGTAGGATAGTTGCAGGAAAATCCCCGCGAACATATAGCCAACCAAGCCCGCTTGGAAGCCAAATACCAACCCATCGAAATCGCCCATATTGATTTCGCGGAACTTTTTACGCGCTCGGTTCATATCGCGGAACAGTACCCACATCATTGCGCTAAACACCGAAAGCCCAAATAAGCCTTTTTCAGTCAGAATCTCAAGGTACATATTGTGCGGCGCTTGATCCCAACGGCTGTTATCAAGGCCTAGATCACGGGCATACTCTTGATAGTGATTGCCAAAATTACCCACGCCTAAGCCAAAAATTGGGTTAGCCCAAAACATGCGAATACCAGCTTGTTGGGCGCTCGAACGACCCCGGAACGAAGCCTCGTTGCGCACATCTTCTTGGGCCAAGCCAGGAATCGCCTCGGGAATTGTTTCGAGCCGCGCAATATACGAGGCTGGCAAGGTTGGAATAACCACAAAACCCAAAGCAATGATGATAATCACCGAAAGCGGCTTGGGTGGTCGGCGAATAAACATAATTAAGCTGGCAATCGAGAGCGAGAGAAACGCCCCACGGCTGAACGAGAAGAAAATTGAGGCCATACAAACGCTCAATTGCCAAATTGCAAACCAGCGCAATTTTTTATTCTTCTCATTCCACATACGATCCATACCGAGGGGAATCAAGGTCAGCAAGACTTGGGAATAGAAGTTAGGATCGCCGATTGGCCCAGCAATCCGATAATCATCTTCAACGCCTGAAACGATTTGCATTTTGCCAGCTTTGGCAAAGCCTAAATAATCGTTCTCGAAGGTGCCAGTTAGTTGCTGCCATGTGGTGATTGAGGCCATAAAAATGCCTGCGAACAAGAGTGCCCACATCGAGCGATGCAGCATCTTGGGTGAACGCATCATCATTACCACCACGATCACGATGATCGCATCTTTGAAGTAGGCAACGACTCCATTCTTGACCCGCAGCACATCATCGGCATAGAGAAATGTGGCTACCCCAACCATCCCATAGACGAAAATCCAGGCGGCGGGCTTGAGCCAAGGCTCGGGTTTTTGGTTGTAGAGTGCCCAGCGCAGGAAAATAATTAAAAAGAGCAGCGCTAAAAATGGTTGGGCGGTTGAGGGCGCACCGTTGCGCACCATCACATCGGAAAAACGGGTGTAGCTCATGAACACCAGCGCCAGCAAGCCCCATTCGCTGTTGCGCATTGTGACCATGGCAGCACCAGCGCCACCAAACAGCAGCACTAATTTCAAGGGGTTATCGAAAAATGCCAAGGCGGCGGCAACCCCAGCCCCACCGACGATCGCCAAACAAGCAAAGGCAAATTTCATCCATTTGCTGTTAAACACATCTGGTTGGCTGGTTGGCTCTTCTTGTGGTGTGTTGGCCAGCATAACGACCTCATGGCTGCACGGCATGAATTGCATGCCGTGCAGGTTGGTTTAATTTAGGCAGGTTGTTCAACGGCTGAGAAGAGCACATTCTTTTCGCCACTGCGATACGAGCGGGTCAAGGCCGATTCAGCTTCTTCAACTAATTGGGCGTAGGCCATATTGTTGCGGCGCGTGGCTCCACCAGCATAGGGCGTTAATTTCACCACTACATCATCAATCCCGGTTTCGACCGGCTGATCAAGCGCGTTCAAAATCCGATCAAGCGTGCGCGTGGCAGCAATTTCGGGAGTTTCAGGCAGCAAAATCGAGAAGGTCGTGTTATCCCAGCGACCCACAATATCGTTGCCGCGTAGTTCGTTGCGCAACACATTTTTAGCATGGCGCAAGACCCGCTGCACAACTGGCGCAGGCATACTATCGATCACATCTTGCATGCCATCGAGATAGACCAAGCCTAGCGAGGCGATTGAGCTGCGGCCCAGCGCTTCTTTGGATTGTTGGTCGAAGTGGCGGCGCGTAAAGGCCGTCGAAACTGCATCAACTGTGCTGCGGCGGCGTAGTGCTTCCAACGGTGTTTTGAGTTGCTCTTGCACAATTGCGATAATCGCACCAACCACCGCGCCCAAAATCAAGGCCAAGGTCGTGTCACGTACTGGCTGCGGGCTTTGGGGGGTTGATGAGGGCAAGGCTGGATCAAGCACGGTTAGGCTATAGCTGGGATATTTTTGATCAACAAAATCAATGGTGCGTTGGGCCAAGCTATTAGCTAACAGAGCAGTAGTTGGGGCATCAGGCCCATCAACATAGACTTCCAAAACATTAGCTTCGGGAACCGTCACTGCATTGTTTTTGTAGCGCAAAACTTCGGCTGGCGGCAAATTGAGCACCGAGCCAGTTTCCTTGAAAGGGCTACCGCTATTTAGAATTTCGGCAATCGTGTTGACGATTGTGCGATTTTGCAAGGTGGTAACGCTATATAACTCTTGGCCGCTATCGACGCGAGCCAAGTTGGGGCTGAGCAACAGGCGGGTGCGCGTGCGATACTCAGGCTCAGTCACATAAGCGCGGGCCAGCGCCAAGGTTGACCCAGTTAATGCTGCTAGAGCGATCAGCCACCAGCCGCGCCCTAACATTCGAAGATAATGACGAAATTCCATAGCAACGGTTCCTTTGTTGCAGCGCCGACTGCTGGCTAGGCCATGCGCTGCGTTGGTTGAATAGTTGAAAGAATAGCAGCCCGAATGCGATCGCCAACGCGATCCCAGGTAAATTCACGATGGGCCAATTGGTAGCCAGCTTCACCAAATTCACGACATCGTTCAGGGTGATCCAACAAATCACTTAAATAATTGGTCAGGCTATCAACGTCACCAGGTTCAATCAGATAGCCAGTTTGGCCATGCAGCACGCGGTCGGGCAGGCCGCCACTGTTGGCCGAAATAATTGGAAGTTTATACATAGCCGCTTCGGTGAAGGCGATCCCTGCTGGTTCGATCCGGCTGGGCATGCAAAAAATGGTTGCCTCACGAAAATACTGAACAACTTGTTCACGCGGCACTCGCCCAATAATCTGACAATTGGGCAAATCAAGCTCGGGCGAACATCCCACAATTGTTAATGTAGCGTCGGGATGCTTGGCTTGGATGCGTTTAAACGCTTCGGCGACTTCTGGCCCGCCTTTGCGCTCCCATTCTACTCCAACAAACAAGATCCGTTTGGCGGCATACTCTTTGTTGGTTGGTGGGTCTATTTTAACATTAATACCTGTATATACGCATTCAGCCTTTTCAGCCGGATAATTGTAGTCTTCGATCGCCGAAGTTCGGGCAAAATTGCTGGCAAAAAAGATTTTGCTGGCATTACGATAGATCTCCGGCTCAATCGCTGAACGCCATTCGGCTGAATATTGAATTTTGCTGGGATCAAATAGTTTGTAGCGCCAATTGGCTCGCAAGGTATGGTCGGTATAAATAAAATGCGGCATGCCCGCCACACTCGCATCAAAATTGGTCTGAGTTTGAAAGGTAAAGGCATACTCGCGCGGGTTGAAACGCTGTTGCACCAGCTTTTTAATCCGTTTGCCAATCCATCGGGTGACGAATAAATGCGGATTAGGCTTCTTCTGACCAGCCAAAATATCGCGACCATATTCTTTATACACTGCGGCCATCGCCAAAAGATAAAGGTGCGGATTGTATTTGAGCCAATCCTTAAAATCGAAAACCTCAAGCGTATATTCAGGAAATACCCGCTTGAATTGAGCGATCAGATTGGGATTAATAAACGAAAAATCGCGAATTTTAAGAAAAGCAATCTTCTGGGGCATTACGGCTGCTCCTGAGCATTAGGCATTGCGTTGAATTGGCCGTTGCAAAGCGGGATTCACGGCGAGTAATGTTTCGGAAAGTTTTTCGACGCAAGTTACTAAGTTGAAGTCGCTTTGGACCAGTTCGCGGCCACGAGCAGCGTAACTAGCGGCTTCCTCAGGGTGATCGCGCACATACAGCAGTTGATCGGCTAGGGCTGCGGCATTGGCGGGCGGCACAAGATAGCCTGTTTCGCCGTGGCGCACCAATTCTGGAATACCCGACATGCGCGAGGCCACAACTGGTAATTCACAGGCTAAGGCTTCCATCAACGATACAGGAATACCTTCCATTTTGCCTGAGGGGGTGATGATGCTGGCTTGGACATAGCAATCAGCCGTGGCTAATAGTTCGCGCACAGCGGTTTCGGGCTGCGGGCCAAGCAATTCGACCATGCCGGTTAATTGTTTTTCGGCGATCAATTGCTCAAGCATTGGGCGATCTTCGCCACCGCCAATAATGCGGCAGCGGAAGGCAACCCCACGATCACGCAAGAAGCTACAGGCCTGAATCAAGAAGGGATGGCCTTTGTAATCTTGCAAACTGCCAGTGGTCAAAATTTCAAAGCGTTCGCCAGCTGGCTTGGGTTGAGGTTGATAGCGCTCAGGGCGAATACCACAATGCACAATATGAATCCGATCACGCACCCACTCGCCTAATTTTTCGACCAAAAATTCGCGGTGAAACTCAGCAATCGCCATAATTGCGCTAGCCCCACGGGCTTTGGTCGGCAGCATCGCCCGATTGACAAAAATATCGTGACCATGGACGGTGAAGGAATAGGGAATACCAGTTAGGCGATTGATAATCCAAGCAGCAAAGGCTGGATAAGTGGCGTAATGGCAATGAATATGGGCAATCTGCTGAGCCTGCATATGCTTAGCCAAGGTGATTGCTTTAGGAATTAATGCCAATTTACGCACTAATTCGCTGGGGGCTGTAGCACTTTCGGCTAGGGTTTTCGCGACGATACTACTCGTTTTGAGGGGTTGTTTCACTAAGCGCTGTAACGAACTCAGGGCAACATGGGGCGAGATAAATGGCTGGGGCTGAGCCAGTGGAATCCAGCGCTTAGCCTCATCGTGGACGACCGCTTGTTGCTGCAACATCAACGGAAACAGCTTAACCTCCCAGCCAAGCCGCTCCATTTCGAGCATTTCACGCAGAATAAAGGTTTCCGACAGATGCGGAAACCGTGACATCATGTAAGCAATTGGCTGTGCCACTAATGTGCACCCCGCTGCTTCAACACGGCGGGAATCGTGCGGAACAGAATTTGAATATCGAGCCACAAGCAGCGGCGTTCGATATAGGCAATATCCAAGAGCAAGCGATCATGGAACTCGGTGCTAGCGCGACCGAATAATTGCCATAGCCCGGTTAAACCTGGCTGGACATCGAGGCGTTCAGTTTGCCACAAGTCGTAGGTATGAGCGCCAAATGAGGTTGGGCGTGGGCCGACCAGGCTCATCTCGCCTTTGATCACATTCAACAATTGAGGCAATTCATCGAGGCTGGTTTTGCGTAAGAATTTGCCAACCTTGGTGATGCGTGGATCGTTGCTAATTTTAAAATCGGGCCATTGTAATTCGTTGAGGTGCATCAACTGCTTTTTCATTTCTTCAGCGTTGGGCACCATTGTGCGAAATTTGTACATTCGAAACGTTCTGCCACCTTGGCCTGTACGTTTTTGAGTAAACATAATCGGCCCATTAGGCGAATCAATTTTGATCAAAATAGCACATAAGAGAAAGAATGGCAGCAAAAATGGCATTGCCATCAACAAAATCAACAAATCCATCGCTCGTTTACTAACCAAATAGACCTGCCGAGCCATTGGTGAGCGATTAGGTTGAATCTGAAACAGCCAGGCATAGGCTGGATTTTCACGGTAATTGAGTGAAGAAGCCATGACGGTTCCTTTCTGCACGATGCATGAACGGCGCTTTAAACCTCAGTCTGAACGGTCGAGCGTGTGTCTTGTGGTTTTACCCCTTTGAGTTGGCGCAAAGCCCGTGTATCGGCCTCGCGAATCAACTCATCAAATGTCAGGGCATCGTCGGGAAATGATGCAATTCCACACAACACATCTACACCCAGCCTCTCGGACGCAGCAGCCTTGATGCGTTCCGCAAACGAAACAGAATTAGCAGCATTGGTTTCGGGACTCATCACGATAAATTGGTTTGAGCTTGGTTGCTCGAAAATCATGTCGGTTCGGCGCATAACATCGGCGACAACGCGGGTTAAACTCGTTACGACATAGCGCGTCATCATGGATTTCTGCACTTCTTCGACACTGCGATGAATCGCCAGATTGACTGATTGAGGATCGGGCTTGATCACCAGAACACTCATTGGGCGACGATGGCGACGACTACGCACCATCTCAGTTTGAATTTCATCGTTGGAATCGTTGAGCGGGCGAATTTGGCGATTAACTTGTGGTAAGGTGATATTGATCACCGCTTGCTCGAAATCGTAGAGATCGATGGCAACTTGGTGACCAAAACGCACTCCAACCAATAAGAACACCAATTCAGTCAGCGATAGGTAGATATCGACCCCAACAAACGAAACATCATTGAAAAATGCTAAACGAATAATTGCGTAGATCGCACCCCAATAGGTGAGGGCCACCAAAAGCCGACGTTGCCGAAAATAGGGCAGCATAATCGTGATGATGATTGCTGCTAAACCGAGAACATAGACAAACGAACGTAGGTCAATAACATTCTCGCCCTGGAAGTCCAGCCGCTCGATGTTGAAAAACGCAGCGAGATAGAGAACGAGCGCAATAATTGATCGACGCAGGTACTTCATGGTGGCTTACTTTCTGGCTATAGGTGCCACACTACACCAAAATTAAATCCTGAGCTAAGCTTTTGCCACATCGGATTCTAACGAGAATCTGGCCTAAATTGAAAACTTAGCGCTACTTACAATAGTACGGTGTCTTTGGTCGTGTGCCAACCGAATATTCTAAAGCGTGGGTACTAAATTTTTGATAGTACTTAAGCTGAACCATATCAAGAGAAAGGACTACCTACCAATGGTCGTCTACTACTTTGGCCTCTGACACTAAAAGTGTCAAGGGTGACTTTTGTCCTAAAAAAAATTTAAGTATCCAATAAAAAAGCGATGCACTTGCTTTGGCATCGCTGCTTTCTGACACATCGCTATCTTCTAGGACACCATAGGCTGTAGTTGTTTCTGGCCATCGCCAGTATACCATGCCAGATGAAAAGATCAACACTTTTTGACTTAAAGCCGCTTGTAGCCTATAATGGTCGATGGGTCGGGTCCTGTGCGGCATATGTTTGCCAACTCCGCCAGGATTGAAAGATAGCAACGGTACGCTTGCCTCTATGGGTGTCACAGCAAACCTGGCCCGTGCTCTTTTTGCAGCAACCACCATTAATAAAATGGTGGTTGCTGTTTTTAATCACCAGCAATTAAAGGCGCTCTAGTCCTGTGGCTGGGCTAGCCCAAGGATATATCAATGGCCCATAGCGCCTAAATTTGCAATTTTCCCCAAGCTGTGTATAATAACCCCATAACGCGATGCGGGAATAGCTCAGTTGATAGAGCGTCTCCTTGCCAAGGAGAAGGTCGCGAGTTTGAGTCTCGTTTCCCGCTCCACGAATGACTGCTGGTGAAAACCAGCAGTTTTTTATTGTAATCGAAGCTTGAAAGGGCAAGCATGCTCACATTAAATAGTAATCAACGCCAATATTTGCGCCGCTTGGCTCACGACCTCAAGCCTGTGGTGCAAATTGGCAAACAAGGGCTTTCAAGTACGGTGGTAGCCGCTGTGGCCGCCGCCCTTGATGCCCATGAATTGATCAAAGTGAAGTTTGGCGAATTTAAAGAAGAACGGCGCGAATTAACTGATCAATTGGTGGCTGATACTGAGGCTACGTTGGTTGCGTTGGTGGGCAATGTAGCGATTCTGTATCGTCCAAGTCGGCTTGACGATAAGCAAGTGATTGTGTTGCCACGCTAAATCAGCGTCTAGCACAATCAAGGCTTTCTGCTATAATACATAATGTTGGGCTACAGCCCTTGGTAATTTGACGCGATAGAATGCGGATGAGGCGCACAATGCAAGGTGCGCCTTTTGTGCGATTAGCAGCCGCGCTTAACGCAATAACTAGTGATGTGCTATGGAATATCAACCAAATCTTAGTAATATTCGACCAGGCAATGGCGGGGTTATTCAAGCAGTCGCAGCAGGCAGTACTGGTGCGCAACTTGGGCTACAAGCTGGTGACGCAATTCTGCAAGTCAACGGTCGGGTGATGCGCGATGTGATTGATTTTCGCTTTGCCATGACTGAAGATCAAGTTGAGTTGCTGGTGCGCCAAGCTGGCGAAGAACGTAGCATCCAATTGACCAAAAACCCCGATGATATGCTTGGCCTCGATTTTGTCGAGCCATTATTTGATCGCTTGCGAACCTGCAATAATAAATGCCCCTTCTGCTTTCTGACCCAAATGCCTAAAGGATTCCGCAAAACACTCTACCTTAAGGACGATGACTATCGCTTGTCGTTTTTGTATGGTAACTTTGTAACATTGACGAATCTCAAGGAGGAAGATTGGGATCGGATTGCTGAACAACGCTTGGGGCCAATGTATATTTCAGTCCACGCGACTGATCGTACCTTGCGGGCAATTTTGTTGGGCAAGCCCGATGTTCCCGATGTGTTGGAGCAAATTCGGCGCTTAGGCGATTTGGGCATCGATGTGCATACCCAAGTCGTGGCATGTCCACAATTGAATGATGGCCCAGCCTTAGCCCAAACCATCCATGAATTGGGTCAGTTGTATCCAATTGTTCAAAGCATCGCGATTGTGCCAGTTGGCCTAACCCGTTATCGTTTTGAGGGCAAAAAACCCCAAAGCATCAAAGCTGCCATCCGCGTGCACGAAAGCGCCGAATGGATTGATAGCAACTGGGAAGCTCAGCCAATTTGGCAAGAAGAAGCGCCGGTTGCCAACGAATTGTTTCAAGCGGCCAAGGAAGGAAATCTCGGCTTTTGTGCGCGGTTAGGGGCGGCCACCGAAGTCGAGTTGCGGCCATATCGTGGCGATGAAGCCGCTGCTGTAATCGACATCTGCGAACCATTTCAAGAATATTACATGGCCGAACATGGCTCGGTCTTGGTCTATCCCTCGGATGAGTTTTATCTGTTGGCGGGCCGCGAACAGCCCGATGGCTCGTTGTACGAAGGCTACGATCAATTAGAGAATGGTGTGGGCCTGGTGCGCCAATTCCAAGATGAATGGGCCGAGATTGTGCCTTCGCTGCCAAGTGCTGTCGATAAACCCACCCGCATGTTGCTGGCTTGTGCAACCCTCGCCGCTCCCGTGTTGCAACAAGTCGCTGAACAACTTAGTCGAATTGAAAACCTGACCGTGGAATTATGCCCAGTCGTCAATCAATTTTTTGGCGAGATGGTGACAGTTTCGGGCTTGCTGACTGGCGGCGATGTGGTCGCTGAGTTACAAAAGCATGGCCCAGCTGATATTGTGATGCTGCCGAAAGTGATGTTCGATCACTCCGGAACTCGCACAATTGATGAATGGACTGTTGAACAAATTGCAACCGCACTTGGTGCGCAGGTGACAATGGCACGGATGCCCCACGAAATTCGCAGGGTCGTGCGTCAACTCAGCCGCCAAGCTAAACCGCGCTCGCAGCGCCGGTATCTGGCTCAGGCTTCAATGCGCTAGCCGCTCAACCGCCTGCGAGTGCTACCTGACACAGTGGAGCATGAGTATGACATCGCAGACGGTTGTGCAAAATAGTGCCTTTGAGTTGGAACAGGTGTTGGTCGTGATTGAGCGGGCTGATGCGATTGCTAGTAGCATGACCCTCGATCCTTTGCTTGATCGCATGCTGGCCTTGTTGATCGAGATTGCTGGCGGTGAGGCGGGTACGCTCTATCTGGTTGATGACGATGAGATCGTTTTTCAGGTTGTCCATGGCGATCCGGCGAGTCAACATTTGGTTGGCATGCGTTTACCAATTAATATCGGTTTGGTTGGGGCTACAATTCGTGCAGCTCAACCATTGTGGATCGAAGATATCAACGCCGATCCACGTTGGGATCGTCGGCTAGGCGAGGCCAATAGCCTGCAATTACGCTCGCTACTGTCGTTGCCGCTCCTGCTCGAAGAACAGGTCGTTGGCGTGATTCAGATTTTCAATCCGCAACGTTCTGAGCCGCGCTTGCTCAAACTCTTGGGCAATCGGATGGCTGCCGAAGTCGAAAAAGCACGCTTGTTGAAAAAAAGCCAGCAACGTGAATCACGCTTGAGTGCCTTGGTCGAGATTGTGGGCCATATTGGCTCGACCCTCGACCGCAAGACCTTGCTAAATTTGATCATCGATTATGCGCGAATTTTGCTTGATGCCGAGGCTAGTTCGCTGTTTTTGACTGAGCCAGAAACAGGCGATTTGATTTTGCAGCATTCGACGGGCCATCTGCATGAACGCGTTCAGTCGGTGCGTTTGGCCAAAGGCCGTGGTATCGCGGGCTACGTCGCTGAAACTGGCGAGACAATCTGCGTTGGCGATGTCAAGCGCGATCAACGCCACGATGGTAGTGTTGATCAGATGACCGGTTTTGATACCCGTTCGATTTTGGCCGTGCCATTGCGCACTCGTTGCATTACCTTTGGCCGTGAACGAGCGCAATCCGAGGAACATCTGATTGGTTGCATCGAGGTTTTGAACAAACGCGATGGCCGTTTCGATGATGATGATAAATTGTTGTTGCAAACCTTGGCACGTCAAGCAGCAACCGTGCTCGAAATTGCCGATTTGTATGCTGATGTCAACGAGCTATTTCTTGATGTTATTCAAGCCTTGACGGCGGCGATTGATGCCAAAGACCCGTATACCGAAGGCCATTCCAAGCGGGTTTCGGAATTTGCCGTGGCGATTGCTGAAGAATTAGAGCTTGAGCCAAGCTTTATTCACCACCTGCGGATTGGTGCGATTTTGCACGATGTTGGCAAAATTGGCATTAGCGATGGGGTGCTGAAAAAGCCTGGACGCTTGACCGACGATGAATTTGGCGAGATGAAATCGCATCCTGAGATTGGCGAGCGAATTCTCGGCCATATTCGCATGTTGCAAACCGAGTTACCAGTGATTATTCAACATCACGAGCGACTTGATGGCAGCGGCTACCCGTATGGCTTAGCCAAAGGCCAAATTTCACTCGGTGGACGAATTGTCGCCGTGGCCGATGCCTTTGATGCCATGACCTCTGACCGACCGTATCGCAGAGGCTTACCAATTGAAGAAGCGTTTCGACGTTTGCGGGCTGGAGCCGACACAGAATTTGATGCTGTCTGTGTTGAAGCACTCTGGCAAGCATTAAATCGTGGGCGAGTTCGCCCGCAACGGCTGCGTGATGATATTGGCGACCATCGAATTATCAACGATGCAACACCATTTCGCACTCCACTAACACCATCGGCTTGAGCAGGCTGGGTTTTCGGGCATTTGCGCGGGCTATGGTGGGATTGTTGGTCAACAGCATGGCTGTTTGATCTGAATTTAGTCTGATGAAAGGAAAACTCGCAATTTACGCGAGTTGCAATAGATATGCCATTCCAACGCCCAAAACGCCGTAGCCCACAGCGCGGCCCGCAATCGAATGCCGCTCGTCCAGCCCGACCTGGCCGACCTGGCTCACGCCCCAATCAAGCGCCAACCCGTGGCCCACGCCATGATCCTGCTGGCCGCCCAGCGGGTGCAGCTCCCGCCGGAGTAGTCCGCCAGCGAGCATTTGTCAAACAACCAACCGTCGATATGAGTCGTCCGTTGTTTGCGGTGCAAACCCAACCTGGGGTTGGCCAATTGTTGTTGGCCGAAATTAATGCGACCTTGCAAAAACCAATGCTGGTTGCCCAACGCCACATTACCCAAAAAGATGATATGTTGTTGTTTCATACCAACACCAACTCCAAAGAATTGTTTAATCTGCGAACTGCCGAAGATTTATTTGTGGTAGCAGCACGGGCTTTCAATATCTCACCTGATCAAAGTGGCTTGAAGCAAATTCACGCTGCGGTCAAAAATAGCCCGTTGGTGCCAACGGCTCTGCGGGTTTTCACCTTGAATGGTGGTCGCACGCCCAAAATCACCAGTTTTCGGGTGGTAACGCGGGTCACTGGCAAGCAAGATTTTGCCCGTAAAGCCGTGGGTATCGCCGTGGCCGATGCGGTGCGCGATAACTGGCCAGGCCGCTGGAAGTTGGTCGAAGAAGATGCCGATGTTGAAATGTGGGTAACCCTGTTTGGTAGCGAAATTGTGGTCGCAATTCGGCTTTCAACTGGCGGTATGCGCCATCGCATTCAGCGCGTGGTTGATCGTCCGGCGGCCTTGCGACCTGCGATTGCTGCGGCGATGGTGCGGCTCTCCAACCCGCAACCAACCGATGTCTTTTTAGATGCCATGGCTGGCACAGGAACGATCATTGCTGAACGGGCAGCAATTGGGCCGTTTGAGCGGCTAATTGCTGGCGATAAGAGCCGTGAAGCAGTCAAAGCCCTGAGCCGAAACTTAGCAAGTGTTGGCGGCGATTTAGCCATTCGCCGTTTAGATGCTACTGACTTACCATTCCAACCAGGCGAAATTAACAAGCTCGTCACCAATTTGCCCTTTGGTAAACAAGTCAACAATATCGATGAATTGCATCAATTGTATTCTGGGGTCTGTGCAGAATGGGCGCGAATCGTTGCGCCTGGTGGCATGATCGTGGCGCTGGCTGCCGAAATCGATGTGCTGCGCGAAAAAATCAATGCCACGCCAGAATTACGAGTTCGTGGAACGTTCCCAATCGCTGTATTGGGCCAAACGGCCACGATTGTGCAACTTGAACGTCGTAGAATGTAGCGATGTGGGCTTTTGGGCCGCATTGCGAAAGAGGTATAACTATGGAAAAACCAATTGTGGCGATTGTTGGCCGACCTAATGTTGGCAAATCGACCTTGTTTAATAAGCTGATTGGCGAGCGCCGCGCGATTATTGCCGATGAAGCTGGCACAACCCGCGACCGCCAATATGGCGAAACGATCTGGAATGGCCGCGTATTTACCATTGTAGATACGGCAGGTTTGTTGGTTGGCGATGATGATCCAAACTTGCCTTTAGCCGAAATTGTGCGCCGTACTCACCAACAAGCTCAGCTGGCGATCGACGAAGCCGATGTGATTGTGTTTATGGTCGATGTACGTGAAGGCTTGATCGCTGCTGATGAAGAGGTTGCCGCCTTATTGCGCCGTAGCAGCAAACCTGTAGTCTTGGGTGTAAACAAAGCTGATACCGAAGATCGCCGCCAAAATGCGGTTGAGTTCTACAACCTTGGCTTGGGCGACCCAATTGCTTTGAGCGCCTATCATGGCACCGGCTCAGGCGATTTGCTTGATGAAATTGTGCGCAATTTGCCAGCAGGCCAAGAAGAAGAGGAAGACGACAATTCGCTGAAAATTGCGATTGTCGGGCGACCAAACGTTGGTAAATCGAGCTTGCTGAATAAATTGGTCGGCGAAGAGCGGGTGGTTGTTAGCGATATTCCTGGCACAACTCGCGATTCAATCGACACCAAATTGACCTATAAAGGCATTCCAATTACCTTGATCGATACCGCTGGGATTCGGCGACGTGGCTCGATTGAGCAAGGGATTGAACGCTACAGTGTGTTACGCACGATGAAAGCAATCGAGCGTTGCCATATTGCCCTGATTTTGGTCGATGCCCAAGAAGGCCCGACCGCTCAAGACACCCACGTGGCAGGCATGGTTTTGGAAGCCAACAAAGGCTTGGCGATTATCGTCAACAAATGGGATTTGATCGATAAAGCCAAATTCAGCTACGAAGATGCCAAAACCACCATGTCGCAGGTGTTTCACTTTGCGCCGTATGCGCCGATTGAATTTATTTCGGCTAAAACTGGCCAACGCGCTACCAAAGTGCTCGATATTGCCCAAACCATCCAGAGCGAACGCAACAAACGCGTTAGCACTTCGGATATTAACAACTTGTTGCGGGCAGCGGTGCGCGAACACCCACCAACAGCAATGCATAAAGGCGCTCACTTGCGCTTGTTCTATGCAACCCAAGCCCAAGTTGAGCCACCAGTCTTCTTGTTCTTCTCGAATGCACCAGAACAAGTGCACTTTGGCTACAAGCGCTACCTCGAAAATCGTATTCGCGAACAATATGGCTTTATTGGCACACCAATTATTTTGGTGTTCAAAGGTCGCGAGGAAGAGCAAACCGTTTCGGTTTCTGGCAAACGCTAAATATTCTAGCATTCAATCCAGCAAAAAGCACTTCAATCAACGCCGATTGAAGTGCTTTTTACAATTAAATTATTTGATTAAGTCCAAAAAATTAGGCTAATTCGCCAAGTAAACCACGTGAGATGACCATACGCAGAATTTCCGATGTGCCTTCGCCAATGGTCAGCAAACGGGTGTCGCGATAGTAGCGCTCAACCGGATATTCGCTGCTATAGCCGTAGCCGCCAAAGATTTGCACGGCGTTGCGGCAGGCCCGTTCTGAGGCTTCCGAGGCGTAGAGTTTGGCAATCGCTGCTTCGCGGGTAAAGGGTTTGCCATTTTCTTTGAGCCATGCGGCACGTAAAATCAGCAAACGAGCAGCTTCTAGCTCGGTATCCATATCAGCCAACATATTGCTGATCGATTGATAGCTACCAATTGCATGGCCAAAGGCTTGGCGCTCACGGGCATAGCTAACCGCAGCTTCCATTGCGGCCACGCCTAAACCAATTGCCATGGCCCCAATCGAGATTCGTCCGCCATCAAGCACTTTGAGGAATTGCACAAAGCCATCGCCTTCGGCTCCCAGCAGATTTTCAAGCGGAACCCGCACATTATCAAAGGTGATAGCGTGAGTATTTGATCCACGTAAACCCATTTTGTGCTCAGGGCTGCCAAAATGCACTCCAGGCGTACCTTTGGGAATGATGATCGCGCTGATGCCACGTTTGCCGCGATCTTTATTGGTAATAGCGGTGGCGATCAAGTGGCCTGCTTCGGCGGCGTTGGTGATCCACATTTTTGCACCGTTGATCACCCATTCGTTGCCATCGCGCACGGCAGTAGTGCGCGTTGAGCCAGCATCCGAGCCAGCATGGGGTTCAGTTAAGCCAAATGCCCCAAGGTAACGACCTTCAGCAGCTGGCCGCAGAAATTGCTCTTTTTGTTGATCGTTGCCAAACATGGCGATTGGGGCGCTACCCAAACCAACATGGGCCGCATAGGAAAGCGCAGTCGAGCCACAACAGCGGGCAATTTCTTCAACTGCCAGCGCCGCGCTAATCGCATCGGCTCCTGCACCGCCCAATTCTTCAGCAAAAGGCAAGCCCATCAAGCCCATATCGGCCATTTTTTGCCAAGTTGAGGCTGGAATCTGGGCTTTTTCATCAACGTCTTTGGCTTTGGGCAATAACTCACGCTCAGCAAATTCACGCACACTCTGACGTAACTCTTGCTGTTCTTGGGTTAACTGGAAATCCATTAAACATATCTCCTATGATTTGGTCGGCTTCGTTGCCTAATTGTAGTATACCAAGAAGTTGTCCGTTAGGGGTCAGGGGCTAGGGGTTAGGGTTCAGGATAACGAGGGTTTTGGCTTCTTCACTGGTTCTAGCTAAAGCCTACACTCTGATCCCAAACCCCTGACCCCTGATCCCTAATTACGTTTCTTCATCGATAAAGGCCACATGGCGGAAGGTGGTTTGGTCTTCGATGCTGGCCCCAAGTGCGCCCACAATCAGCCCAATGATCGTGACCGTACCAGCCAAGGCCAGATTATGCTCAAGCGACAAAATTGCGAAATCGGTCCAACGAAGCGCCAATTCGTTGGGAACCACCCAAATGACCAGCATTGCAGCGCTGATCAGCAGCAACACCATCGACAGCATTGAGCCTAAAATTGTTAAAATAATTGCAAAATCAGTTACAACGACTTGCTCAGTTAGCCGAAAGCGGGTGCGGCGGGTGAGCAAGCGCTGGCGTGTTACGACAAAGGTGGTGGTTCCCGCAATCGTGATTCCTAAAGCCCCAGCCACTTCAGCCAATGGCAAGCGCACGCCAACATCCCACACTTCGGCGGTAAAGAGCAGAATCAGCAAGGTCGATAAGGCTGCGCCCGTAAATTTAGTCAGATGCCAAACCAAAATCCATGGGCGGTTACGGGCGACGGCGGCGATAATTTCGCGACCTGAGCGTACTAGTACGCGCAAGGTAAAAAAGAAGGGATTGCGCGATGATTGAGCAGTTTCTTCAACCCGCAGGTCGGCAACTTCGGTCAGCGATTCGAGCATCCATTCATGTTCCTCGCTACTAAAATCGTGGACTGCATCGAGATCTTCGGGCACACGCGGCACGCTCATTGGACTAGTGTGATCGTCGTTATGCGGCAAGGCCAACAAATCGCCCAGCAAATGTAAAAATAGCGCCCAGATGCGATTGCTCAGCACCAATTCGCGCTCAGCTTTGCGCACCATCGAGCGCTGAGCAGTTGGGTCGAGCCGCGCAGTCGAGATCGCTGCGGCATCAAGGCCACTGGCGGGTGTGCCCAACGTGTATTGCTTGCTCAAGGCGTGCAGATCGGTGGCGGTAAAGGCAATCGCAAAATCCCAACCCTTGGTCAAACGCTCGGTCACCGCCATATCAATTAATCTAATCGGCTCGGCCAGCACATCATCAGGATTGGGGTCGGGACGCACGACGATTGGCACGCGCCACGAAAATTCAGGGAAGCGCTGGCGTAAATATTCACGAGTTCGTTCGCGAGCCGTGCGAATTGCACCTTCGTCGATTTTTTCAAATGTGCCAATTAACACCCAACCAATTTCAACCAATGGTTTCTTGGGTGGCAGATCTTCACGGGCGCTATTCCACAAGTATTCCTCTTGGATGTTTGCAGACTCGATCATGGCTTCGCTCATGGGTTGCGCTCCCAGGCTTGGGCGATGGCAATTTTGCTAGCCCGATCTTTATAAACAATCCAAATCAGCACATCACCCGCCTTGGCTGGTTGGGTAAGCTCGGCAAAAGCGGCTTCGTCGCCCTCTAGCTCGGTGATTGCGGCAGGATCAAGGCCAACAGCACTGGCAGCAGCGATCATCAATGGCTCTAAAACGCCTGGTTCGCGCCCACGCAAAAACCATGGATCGCGCTTGAGGATCAACCGATCCACATGTTGGGCGATGATTGTCATTTGCTCTTGAATTTGTTGGTCGGTACGATCACCCGTGCCGCTGAACACCATGGCAATTTTTCCATTGGCGGTGCGGAGTGGCGCGGCGCTAGCTAATAACACCCGCAAGCCATCGCTATTGTGAGCATAATCGATTAATAAGGTGATGCCATCGCGCTGAAATTGATTCAAACGGCCTGGGTTATGCTCGGCATTTGGTTGAAATCCAGCGAGGCCCAGCGCAATCTGGCCAGCGCTTAATCCAAATGCAAACAGCGCGGCAGCAGCAGCCAAAGCATTGGCAATATTGTGCTGAGCCACGCCGCCAAAACTCAAGGGCAACTCAACCACCGCAATTAATGCTTGAGTTTGGCCAGCACTGGCTAGAATTAATTGGTTAGCATCAAGATACAAACACGTTTGTTGCTGCTGTTGCGCTTGTATAATCAAGGGGTTATTGGCTTGCAAACTAAACCAAATAATTGGCGTTGTTGCTTGGGGGGCAACCACCTCAACTAACACCGGATCATCAGCATTCAAAATAACGGCTTTTTGGGCGGCTCGTACAATGGTTGCCTTGAAATGGGCCATTTCGGCGACAGTTGCCAAACCGCGATCTGGCAGATGATCGTCGGCAACATTGGTTAAAACCGCAATCTCGCACTGGTTGAAGGCCAAGCCACGGCGCAATAAACCACCGCGAGCAGTTTCCAACACAGCCACCTCGACCGCTGAATGGCTCAGTACCTGTTGCGCTCCGCCAAAACCCGTCCAATCGCCTTGCTCTATTGCTTGGTTGTTAATCCAAACGCCGTCGGTATCGGTGCGGCCTGTTTGGTAGCCAGCGGTGCGCAAGCTAAAATCGATCAAGCGGGTAGTGGTGGTTTTGCCGTTAGTGCCACTAATCGCGATAATTGGCAAGGTTTGGTACATGCTACGGTCGAATTGAGCGGCGTTTTGGCGATAACGGCCATAGCCAACCCACCATGCTTCAGCCTCACGCCAAAGTGCCAATTGTTGATT